>CAWFZU010000038.1:0-12597 GCA_963820195.1 uncultured Acidobacteriaceae bacterium
GTGTCGTCGAATTTGTACTCGACCCCCTCCGGCCTCTGGATTGCCAGCAGCAGAATGTTCCCCGTTGCCAACGCGCGCGTCCCCGCCGCCTCATCCATCGTTGCCGCCATCAGCTCCTTTGTCGCCAGCCAGAGCCTGCGTCAGTTGCGCAGTCGTCGCGCCCACCTGCAACACATCCGCCGGCCGGTTGCGAAAGGCAATCCCCAGCCCCACCGCCAGAAGAATCGGAAAGACAAAGGTCCAGAAGATCGCCTCCGGCTCGCGCAGATACAGCCGGAAGCGCGTCGAGGTCAGTTGAAAGAGGGAACTGCTTTCCCATCTATTCATCGCGCAGCGTCCTTCCCGTCAGGCTCACAAAGACATCTTCCAGCGTCGCCGAGTGGGTGCGGAACTCGCTCAGTTGCAGCCCTAGCGCGTCGAGCGCGGCAAAGATCCGCGGCACGGCGGTGTGCAGCTCGATCACCGAAAGCTGATGCAGCCCTGCATCCACGCGATGCGATTGCACGCCCGGAATCGCCAGTCAGCGGCGCGACATTTACCTCGCACGTCTCGCCGCCCGTCTCGGACTGCCACCGCAAACTCCACAATGTCCTCGCCGCCCACCGTCGCAATCAGTTGCTTCGGCGTTCCCATCGCAATCACCTTGCCATGATCCATAATCGCCACGCGATCGCACAGCCGCTCCGCCTCCTCCATATAATGCGTCGTCAAAATAATCGTCCGCCCCGCCTGCTTCATCTCCTCCACCAGATCCCACAGATGCCGCCGCGCCTGCGGATCGAGCCCCGTCGTCGGCTCATCCAGAAACAGCAGCTCCGGATCGCCTACCAGCGCGCAGTGCCATCGCCAGCCGTTGTTTCTGCCCGCCGCTCAGCCCGCCCACGCGCGACCGCCGCTTCTCTTCAAGCTGCGCCATCTTGATGGACTCGTCCACCGAAATCCCGCGCCGGTAAAAACTGCGGAACAGCCGCAGCGTCTCCTCCACCGTCAGCTTGTCGGGAAACTGCGTCTCCTGCAATTGAATCGCCGATCCGCTGCCGCAGCTCATCGGCGCCCGTGCGCCAGTTCAGCCCCAGCAGCTCCACCGTTCCCTGCGTCCGGCGTCGGTCAGCCCCTCGCAGATCTCGATGGTCGTCGTCTTGCCCGCGCCATTCGGCCCCAGCAGTCCAAAGCACTCGCCCCGGTTGACCTCCAGGTCCAACCCATCCACCGCCACTACTTCGACGAAAGTCTTCCGCAGCCCGCGCAGCAGCAGAGATGGAGCGTTCCCGCCGGGGTCTAGCGTCAGCGTTGCGGCATTTCGTGAATCCGTCAAAGTGCCTCCCCTCGCCCAGGAATCAGTATAGAAACTCTCTGTGCAGATGAAGTGCATGATCGAAAGCAATTCAGATGGAAGCTTGAACCACATTGCGCAGCGGTTCTCCGGCAAGGTAGCGGCGCAGTTCGTCCGCGGCGGTCTTGACGGCGCGCGGCGCGAACTGCGGGCTTGATCCGCCCACGTGAGGCGTGAGCAGCAGGTTAGGGCAACTCCACAGCGGATGACCTTCCGGCAGCGGTTCTGGATCGGTCACGTCAAGCGCGGCGCGAATACGGCCGGAGTTGAAGCGCGGCCACCAACGCATCGGTATCCACGACAGGCCCGCGCGCGGCGTTGACCAGCAGCGCGCCCTGCCGCATCAACGCGAGCTGGCCGCCCACCAATCAGATGATGCGACTCCGCGGTCGAGGGCAAAATCAGAATCACGATTTCCGCTTGCGGCAAGAGGCTGTCGAGTTCGCTGACCGCATGGACGCCTTCACGCGCGCTGCGTGCCACGCGCACCAGCTTCACATCAAAGGGCGCGAGCATCCGCTCGATCTCTTTGCCGATGGCGCCGTAGCCGACTAGCAGCACTCGCTTGCCTGTAAGCTCTTCGAGCATGACAGGCGGATAGAGGGGCCGCGCATCGCCGGTGATGCGGGCGTAGTGTGCGCTGGCCTCGAAGCGGCGCTTCCACACTCCCCCGCGCTGCACATCGAGATAAAACGGAAGGTATTTCAGCGTGGCCAGAATCGCGCTGATGGTCCACTCGGCGGTGGAGATGTTATGAGCGCCGCGCGCATTGCATATGGTGACATGCGGACCGACCACGCCGGGAATCCATTCCGTGCCGGCCATCAGCGACAGCACCAGCCGCACGCCGCGCAGATGCGGCCAGATGCGCATCGCCTTCGTCGGATAGGGGTCGGGAATCCACACGTCGATTTCGATCTCGTGGTCGAGATCATCGGGCAGGGCGATGAGTTCGACTTCCGCGGGGAAATCGCTGAACAACTCCGCCGCCAGGATGGCTGGGTATCCGACTCGCAGCATGGGTTAGCGCCTGACTCCCATGCTACATGGATAGGGCTGTTCTACGCCGCCAAAAATTGGCGAGAGCGCTGAGGGGCGGAACCATCAGTGAGAGGGGTCACCGCACCAACCCTCCGCGATGGAGCATCCTATAAGTATGAGTTTATTGCACCGCGGATTGCACCTATGCGCCTGAAGGCAAACAAAACGCCGTCCCAGCGAGCAGCTTGCGATCAAGCTGCGCGTGGAACAATCGGAGAACCAGGGCTTCCTTACCTGGGAGCGCCGGCGACTGCTCATTCACGCCGCAAAGACGGCAGCTGGCCGCCGCGTTGTGCTGGTGGATCGCGATGCGCTTTGGCCTGCCGGACGGCTACTGGGGCGCAATCAGCGCCATCATCGTGCTGCAATCGAACTTCGGCGCCACCATCTCCGCCTCGCGCGACCGCATCTTGGGCACGCTGATCGGCGCGGCGCTCGGCTTCTTCGTTCACGCTGGTTGGCGCGCTGCCGTGGAACTACATTCTGGCCGTGCTGGCGGCGGTGATTGTCTGCGGATTGCTGGGGCTGCGCGGCAGCTCGCGACTGGCCGGGGTGACCATCACCATCGTGATGCTGGTGCAGAGAGTCGGCTCGCATTGGACCTTGGCGCTGGACCGCGTGATGGAGGTCTTCCTGGGCATCGTGGTGGCGCTGGCCATCTCCACACTGGTCTTTCCCGATCGCGCACGGCTGCGGCTGCGCGACGGTCTGGCGAAGGAGTTTCTGGTGCTGGGCGCATTCTTCGAAGCGATTCTTGAAGGCTTTCGCGGCGCGCCTGCAGAGAATCTGCCCGCGTTGCGCGAGGATGTGCTGGCCGTGCTGCGCAGCAACAACCAACTGCTGGAAGCCGCGCGCAATGAGCCCTCCGGCGGCCCAGGATGGCGCGAGGGCCTGGGAATGCTCTCGCAGTTTGGCCGCTCGCTCTTCGATGCGCTGGTGGCGTTGGAGTTCTCCGTCAAAGACAGCCATGATGATGGCTACGCGCAGCAGTTGGAGCCGGCGTTGGGACGGCTGGCCATCGACATTCGCGCCGGCTTTCATTACATGGCCGAGTGCACTCACGCCTGGCGATTTCACATTCCGCCGCCGGGACTGCATCTGGAGGAGGACATCGCGCAATTGGAGGCGCGCATGGCCGAGGTGCGGCCCACCGGCTTCCAGTTCTCGCAGGCCGAGATTCTGCGCGCCTACGCCGTGCAGCTGCATCTGAAGCAGATTGCCCGCCTGCTGCGCGCCTCGCGCGTTGAGACCAGCCGCGCCGTCGGCGAAGCGCAAACAGTGAGAATCAAACCGTCAACAAATCCGTGTAGACGGCCATGCCGACCACCGCATCGGCGCCCAGCGCGTCCAGCGCATCCACTTCCTGCTGGCTGCGAATGCCGCCGGCCACGATGAGCTGCCGCTGCGTGAGCTTGCGCAACCGCGCGGCCACGTCAATGGGAAAGCCCTGCATCAGTCCCTTCGCCGTCCACATGCGTGTAGAGAAACGCGCCGGCATAGGGCTCAAGTTGCGGAATCGCTTCGTCGGGAGTCAGCGCCACCTGCGCCTTCCATCCCTTCACGGCGATGCGGCCGTTCTTGGTGTCGATGCCGGCGACCACGCGCTCCGCGCCCACGCTGGCGGCGAGAGCGGCGGCGAACTCCGTGTTCACTGCGCCCTCAGCGGAGAAGAGCGCCGAGCCGATGATGACGCGCTTTGCTCCTGCATCGAGCACCTGTTGCGCGCGCTCGATGGTGTGAATGCCGCCGCCCGCCTGCACAGGCAGCCGCTTGGCAATCTGCGCAACAAGCGCGGAGTTATCGCCCTGGCGCATCGCCGCGTCCAGATCGATCAACTGCACCAGCGGAAAGCGGGAGAACTTTTCAATCCAGTATTCAAAATCGTCAAAGGCCAGGCGCAGCTTTTCGCCCTGCACAAGCTGAACAATGCGCCCGCCCAGCAAATCAATCGAAGGAATCAGCATGGAAGCCTCACCGAGACGCCGGCCTTGGCCAGCTCTTCTTTGAGCGAACGCGCGCTGGAAACGCCGAAGTGAAAGATGCTCGCCGCCAGCGCCGCATCGGCCTTGCCGCGCCCGAAGACATCGACAAAATGATCCACGGTTCCCGCGCCGCCCGAGGCGATCACGGGAATGCCGACGGCCTCGCTGACCGCAGCGGTCAGTTCGCAATCGAAGCCGGTGCGCATTCCGTCGGAGTTCATCGAGGTGAGCAGGATCTCGCCCGCGCCGCGCTGCTTCGGCCTCGCGCGCCCACTCGACCACGCGGCGGCCGGCCAGCTTGCGCCCGCCCTGCACAAAGACCTGCGCATCGCGCACCGGATCGGCGGCCTCGGGATCGCGCCGCGCATCGATGGCGACGACGACGGCCTGCGCGCCAAAGCTGCGGCCGATGGCGTCGATCAGCGTTGGGTCTTTCAGCGCGGCGGAGTTCACGCTCACCTTGTCCGCGCCTGCCTCGAAGACCTGCGCCGCATCGTCCGCGGTGCGAATGCCGCCGCCGACGCAAAAGGGAACAAACAATTCGCGCGCCGTGCGGCGCACCGTGTCGAGCAGCGTCTGCCGGCCCTCGTGCGTCGCGGTAATGTCGAGCAGCACAATTTCGTCCGCGCCCTCGCGCGCATGACGCGCGGCCTGCGTGGCCGGATCGCCCGCATCGATCAGATCGACAAACTGCACGCCTTTGACGACGCGGCCGTCATGCACGTCGAGGCAGGCGATGATGCGCTTGGTAATCATTCAGTTTCCTTCCAACTGAGAAAATTGCCGAGAATCTTCAGACCGGTTGCGCCGGACTTTTCCGGATGAAATTGCACGCCCATCACGTTGCCGCGCTCGACGGCTGCGGCGAATGGCTCGATGTAGTACGTAGTGGCCGCGGTGTCGGCGGTGACGGGAGCTTTGTAGGAGTGCGTGAAGTAGACGTACTCGCCCGGCTCGACACCCGCAAGAAGTCGCGAATCCTTGCCGAACTTCGAGCGAATTCCAGCCGACATGCGGAACTTTTTCCGGGCTTTCGGAGAAGCGCGTGCACGGATTCGGCGAAATGTCCGAGGCCGGGCTGCTCGGGCGCTTCGCTCGATCCCGCATAGAGCCACTGCATCCCCACACAGATTCCGAGGAAAGGAACGCCGCGCGCAATGGCCGCGCGAATCGCGCGGCGTGAGGCCGGTCGCGTCGAGCCGCTCCGTGGCCGCGAAAATGGCCCACGCCGGGAAGCACGATGCGCTCCGCGGATTCTACGAGCGAGAGATCGCCGTCCGTGACGACCGTCTCCGCGCCCAGATGGCGCAGCGCCTTGAGCACGGAGGTGAGATTGCCCGCCTTGTAATCGATCACGGTTACGCGCATCACAACAATCCTTTGGTGGAGGGCAGCATCTCGCCCAGTTGCTTGTCGCGCGAGCAGGCTACGCGCAGCGCCCGCGCGAAGGCCTTGAAGATGGCTTCGATCTTGTGATGGTTGGAGCGGCCGTACATGGTCTTCACGTGAACGTTGGCGCGTGCGCCGCGCGCAAAGCCCTCGAAGAAATCCGTCACCAGCTCGGTTTGCAGATCGCCCACCAGGCGCGTGCGCACTTTGGTTTCGACGGCAAAGGCGGCGCGTCCGCTCAGATCGACGGCGGCAATGGCCAGGGTCTCGTCCATGGGCATCAGGAAGTATCCGGCGCGCAGAATGCCGCGCTTGTCGCCGAGCGCGCGGTCGAAGGCCTCGCCCAGCGCGATGCCCACGTCTTCGACGGTGTGGTGCTGGTCCACATCGAGATCGCCGTCGCAGTTGAGTTCGAGATCGAAGGCGCCGTGGCGCGTGAACAGCTCCAGCATGTGATCGAAGAAGCGAATGCCGGTGGAGATTTTGTATTGGCCGCTGCCTTCGATGGTCAGCTTGATGGCGATGCGCGTCTCGGCGGTGTTGCGCTCGAACGACTGGCGGTGCGCGAGGTTCCGATTGGTCTGCGGCTGTTATTCTTTGGTCGTCATTGCGCCTCCTTTCAAGCTTGCAGTGCGGCCAGCGCTTCATTGAGAGCCACGGCGGCCTGCCGCATCTGCTCGCGCGTTCCGATGGTGATGCGCACGCGGCCATCGCAGCCGGGATCGCTGGAGCGGTCGCGCACCAGCACGCCCGCGGCGCTCATCAGGCGCGTGAACTCCTCGTGCTGCGCGCCGATTTCGACCAGGACAAAGTTTGCGCGGCTGGGCCAGCGGCGCACTCCGGCTTCATCGAGCGCGGCTTCGAACTCCGCGCGCGCGGCCAGCACTTCGGCGACGTACCAGTCGAGATAGGCGGCGTCTTCGAGCGCGGGCGGAAGGCAGGCCAGCGCCAGCGAGTTCACGCTGTAAGGCGAGAGCACGCGCTTGACCCAGCGCATCAGTTCCACGGGACCGGCAAGCAGGCCGAGGCGCAGACCGGCAAGGCCATAGGCTTTGGAGAAGGTGCGCGCGACGATCAGATTGGGAATCATGCCGATCAGATCGATAACCGTTTCGCCGTGAAAGTGGAAGTAGGCTTCATCGACCAGCAGCACGGCTTGCGGCGCGCGCGCGGCAATTTCGAGCAACTGCGCGCGCGTGGCCGCGGAGCCGGAAGGGCTGTTGGGATTGGCGATGGCGATGATCTTGGTGCGCGGCGTGATGGCCGCGAGCAGGCGCTCGAAGGGAAACTGCAAGTCGTCCGCGGCCTGCACGGCAACCACGCGCGCATCGGTGGCCGATGCGTAGACCTCGTACATGGTGTAGGTGGGCACGGGCAGCAGCAGTTCGTCGCCCTCTTCGAGGAAGGCTTCGAAGAGCACGTGAATGGCTTCGTCGACGCCGTTGGTGAGCGCGACCTGCTCGGCGCGCGAGGCCGAGATGCGCGGCGACGATGGCCTCGACCGGCTGCGCGCTCGGGATAGCGCGTGAGGCTGCCCGCGGAGATGCGGCCCAGCACTTCGCGCACCTTGGGCGAGCAGGCCACCGTGTTCTCGTTGAAGTCCAGGCGCAGCGCGTCGCGGCTGCCGAGCGGAGGGTGATACTCCTTCATCGCCTGCACGCGGGCGCGTGGAGCGGGATAGATTGCTTTGACGGATTCAGCCACGAGTCCTCCTGATCTTAATCGCGTGCGAATGGCTTCGGCGTGGCCGATGAGCCCTTCGGCCTCGGCCAGCAGATGCAGCAGGCGGGCCGAGAGAGCGCATGCCTTGTGCAGAGTACTCTGCACGGTGATGAGCTTGACGAAGTCGTTGACGCTCAGGCCGCCGCGCACGCGCGCCATGCCGCCGGTGGGCAGCGTGTGATTGGGCCCGGAGATGTAATCGCCCATGGGCTGCGCGGACCAGCGGCCCACGAAGACCGAGCCCGCATTCTGCACCCAGTTCGAGATCGCTGGCGGCATCGACGGTGAGGTGCTCGGGCGCAAGGCGATTGGTGATCTGCGCGCGCTTCGTCCACGTTGGCCGCGACAATGACCAGGCCGTTGCGATCGAGAGCCTGGCGCGCGACGGGATTGTTGCGGCTGCGCAGCTTTGGCTTCTGCGATGACCTCTTTGGCGAGATCGGCGCGCGTGGTGATGAAGATGGCCAGCGCTTCGGGATCGTGCTCGGCCTGCGCGACCAGGTCGGAGGCGATGTCGGCCGCGTTGCCGCGTTCGCTGGTGACGACAATCTCCGTGGGACCGGCGAGCATGTCGATGGCGCAATCGAAGGCGACCAGCCGCTTGGCCGCGGTGACATAGAGATTGCCGGGGCCGACGATCTTGTCGACGCGCGGGACGGACTTGCAGTTCCATAGGCCAGCGCGGCAATGGCGTGCGCGCCGCCGAGGCGATAGAACTCCGTAATGCCCAGCAGATGCGCGGCGGCGAGAGTCTCCGGCGCGGGCTTGGGCGAGACCACAGCGATGCGCTCGACGCCCGCCACCTGCGCGGGAATCGCGGTCATCAGCAGCGTGGAGGGCAGCGGATGACGGCCGCTGGGCACATAGCAACCCACCGAGCCGAGCGGACGAACAAGCTGGCCGGTGGTGAGGCCGGGGATGGGTTCATCGCTCCAGGAGGCGGGCAGTTGCGCAACGGCAAAGGCGCGAATCTGATCGGCGGCGGTGGTGAGAGCCTCGCGCATCGCGGGATCGATGGCCTTCCACGCGGCGGCCATCTCTTCCGGCGTAACGCGCAGAGCACGCGCGCCGGCGAGGCCGTCGAATTGCGCGGCATAGCGCAGCAGAGCGCGGTCGCCCTGCTTGCGCACATCGGCGACGATGCGCTTGACGGCGGGCAGCACAGCATCGAGCGCCGCGCCGCCGCGCTGTTCGAGAGCGGCGAGGAGTTCCGCTGTTTGCCGCGCGCCGCGTCCTTTGGTTCGGATGAGCTTCATCCCGTTCTCCCGTGTCTTCATCCATTCGAGTTCATGCGGCTGCGCAAGAGGGTGAGCCTCGCCAGATCAAAGAAGCGGCAATGCACCCAACTGAGCAGCCCACGCACTCTTTTTCTCTTTTAGAAGAGCGCTAACATTCAAAGGATGCACATCTTCGTCGAGCAAGTCCAGAACCTCGTACTTAAAGTTCTTCTCGCCCTGCGCGTCCCATTCTGCTTGGAGAGACTTATCCTGATGACTCCCGTTGCGCAGCATAAACCAACATCCGTTCTTTGTGGCATCCAGATTCCTGGAAGCTCCAACCCAAACCCGGCAGGTTGCTGTGCATCGCACTGCGTACGTTCCAACAAGCGGCTTTTGTTCTTTGAATTTTCGGATCGATTCCTTTTTCGATTCTTGGCACGGCATACAGAATCTCCTACTACAGCACGACCTTGTTGAGCGGATACTCGACGATGCCCGTTGCCTTGGCTGCTTTCAGTCGCGGAATCACGTCGCGGGCCACGCGCTCTTCGACGATGGTGTTGACCGCGACCCACTCGGAGTTGCTGAGCTGGGAGACGGTGGGCGAGTTGAGCGCGGGCAGCACGGCGAGGACCGCTTCGAGATCGCCGCGCTGCACGTTGAGCATGAGGCCGACCTGCGATTGCGCGTCGATGGCGCCGCGCAGCATGAGCGCGATCTGATCGAGCTTCTCGCGCTTCCACGGATCTGAGAGAGTTTTTTGTCCGGCGATCAGATGCGTCTCGCTCTCCATGATCGTGTCGATGATCTTGAGGTGGTTGGCCTTGAGCGAGCTGCCGGTCTCGGTGACTTCGACGATGGCGTCGGCCAGCATGGGCGGCTTGACTTCCGTTGCGCCCCAACTGAACTCGACCTTGACGTTGACGCCCTTGGCGGCGAAGTAGCGCTTGCTGACTTCCACTAACTCAGTCGCGACGATCTTGCCTTCCAGGTCTTCGGCTTTTTCAAAGCCACTGCCCTCAGGCACGGCCAGCACCCAGCGCACCTTGCGGCGGCTCTGCTTGGCATAGGTGAGCGTGGTAACGCTGGTAACTTCAAGGCCGCTCTCGACGACCCAGTCGATGCCGGTGAGTCCGGCGTCGAGGACGCCGTGATCGACGTAGCGGGCCATCTCCTGTGCGCGAATCAACATGCACTCGATCTCGGGGTCGTCGATGGAGGGAAAGTAGGAGCGGCCGTCGGCGTAGATGTTCCAGCCGGCGCGCTTGAAGAGCGCGATGGTGGCATCCTGCAGACTGCCTTTGGGAATGCCGAGTCTGAGCTTGTTAGCCACGAGCTGCCTCTTTCTGGTTGCCGGTTGCCGTTCCACGGCGATGGGTTTGGTGAAGCAACTGACCGTGCCTTCGTGGCAGACGAGTCCGTCGCCCTCGACCACGACACGAAAGAGCAGCGTGTCGTTGTCGCAGTCGGTTGCGGCGGAGACGACGCGCAGGCGGTTGCCGCTGGTCTCGCCCTTCATCCACAGCTTCTGGCGGGTGCGGCTCCAGAAGGTGACGAAGCCGGTTTCAAGGGTTTTGGCGTAGCTGACGGCGTTGAGAAAGCCCAGCATCAGCACCTCGCCGGTGCGCGCATCCTGCACGATGCCGGGAACGAGGCCGTCCATCTTGTCAAAGTCGATTACGGGATTCGAATTGCTCATTTTTTCCTTGTTTGGGGATTTTCGGTTGTTTGTTTTTGTGTCCACGCATGAAAAAGCCCGCTCAGCGTGGTCGCCGGCGGGCTTAAGGTTTCTTCGATCTCTCTGGCCGATTACATCAGGCCATGGCAGTCCGCCGGCATGGAGGTTCCATGATGATGGTGGTGACCGTGATGGCGGTGGCTCTGCATCTGATTCAAACAATAACGGAAACTACGGGCCGGTGTCAACCATGGCTTCCTTCAAAGCTGTGAACCATAACGCGAAACTGTGTATTAAGACTGTTCCGCGCCCCCAGACTCGCGGGGCTCATCTGCCGGCGCCGGGGTGCTCTGCTTACGCAGCAATTCGATCACCTGTTGATACAAGCGGTTGCGCACTCCGAAGCGCTCGGACGCGCGAGTCACATAGCGGATCAACAGCTCGATCCCCGATCCGGACGGACGTAGATTCACGACCGGGGCCGCGTTGAACAGACTCAGGCCATCGCCACGCGCACCGCGTTTCCACTCTTCTTCCGCCACGGCGGCACTCTCCGCCGTTTCTTTTTCTACCGCTTTGCTAATCTCCTCGACTATCTTCTCCGTGTCGTCGGATTCCGGGATGCTGACGGTGATCTCATCCCACATCCACTGGCCGGCCGTGGTGAAGTTGAAGTACTTGCCGCGTATCGCGAAGTTGTTGAGGAAGGTGATGCGGCGGCCAGTTGGATGGCCTCGGTCCGCCAACCCTCCCGTTTCATGCAATGTCGTGCTCATCAGGCCTATTTCGGTGACTTCTCCGCATACGCCGTCGATTTCAACCCAGTCGCCGATGCGAATGCCATTCTTGCCCATGAGAGCGAACCATCCCAAGAACGCGAGAATGAAATCCTGCATTGCAATCGTGAGCCCGGCGGTGGTCAGGCCCAATACAGTGGACATCTGCCGCGGCCAGCCGAAGACAACAAGCAGGATGAGCAAGCCACCGGCAACTTGGATACTCAACTGCAGAACGGATCGCAGGGTTTGGGTCTGGCGCTGGTCGAGCGCTGGATTGGCAATGAGCCACCGCACAAGGGCATCGCAGAGGATGATGCAGATGATGATAAAGGAAATCAGCGCCAGCGATTGCAGTATCAAATGCAATAGAATTCGATGTTGCTGGAGCACCTGAGCAGACCACTTGCCATATACGGCGGCAAGCTGCTGCTCGGTTTGAATCCGGTCACTGCAAATTGTGAGAAGCTGGCGTTCCTCGGCTTTCTCCAGGATGTTTGTCAGTCTCGATACACGGTCCAGCGTACCGTTGTCCTGCGCCGTTGTGCTGGCAGTGGCCTTGGCCTCAAGGGCTTTGTGTTCGGCTGTCAAACTGGCTACATCGGTTTGCGCCTGCTGCATGGCCTGCTGGATCGATGCATAGCGGTCAAGCTGGCTCTTCCATGCCTTCAGCCGGCTTGCCAACGTGACGTGCCTCCTGGCGGAAAGTACCGCTACCTCTCCAGGGCTGCGCGACTGGCTGTCGTACTTGCTCATCAGCGCTTCATGCGCGGCGAGTTCCCCTTGAATCTGGGCGCGGTCATCGCCTGAAGCGTGATCAAGCTCCTGCTGTGCATCCTCCAACTCGTCGGTGTCCAGGCCGAGCTGGGCCTTGGCAACCTCAAGATCGTCACTGTCGCCAGCCGGCTTCGCGGCATTCTTCGCCGAACGTGGCACTGGAACCGGATGCGGCGGTCAGGCTATTGACCAGCGCCTGGTCTTCCTGGATGAGTTGCTGAAGCTGTTTGACTCTCTGCGAGAGCGCAAGCGCATCGCCCGTGAGGATGCGATGCTGCGCCTGCGCGCTGGCTTGGCGCAATGCCGAGGCAAAGGCCTGGTCAACCTCGTGATCGGCCAGACGTTCGGCATCGTGCGCGTACTCCTTCTCACGGTGAAGTCGCGGCGCGGTGGTGAAGGGTGCGAGCTATGCGCACTACCAGGTGCTGGTTGACCGCTAGGCGGCATGAAACTGCCGGCTAGGCAGGATGAGTTTGCGGCTGGACGAGGGGTGTCGCCCAGCCGCAACAACGCGCGACAAGGTCCGACGTGCCCGTGAATGGCTGCTTGCGTCGCTGAGTAACCGCGATGTGGCAGCGTTGGTCAGGGGGCTGACGAACACCGGGCTGTGTCCGCAATCCTATGTCGCGCAAATTAAAGAGCGGGGCCGGTTGTGGTGGCCAGCCGGCCCCCTCTTTTT
>CAWFZU010000039.1:0-13500 GCA_963820195.1 uncultured Acidobacteriaceae bacterium
AACTTACGAACCCTTGCGGATCGGCGACGCCGCGGACGCAACCGGCTTTCCCGAGGTACACGACGGCTTTGTCAATCTGACACATGGCGAAATTCAAGACAGCCACACGTTCGCGCCGGTCACGCCGCATGCGGTGACCTGGCAGACACTTTCTCTCGTGGGTTACGATTCGCCCGGCCTTCACAACGAGCTTATTTCCATTGAAGGCCAGGTTGTCACCGAGGTGCGGGAAGCTTCGCAGGATGAGTATGTAATGGCCATTGAAGGCAAGCTCTTCTCCGCTATTTACCGTCACCCGGACAGTCCAGATCCGGCTACCAAGGTGATTCCGCTGGGCTCCAGAATCCGGGTAACCGGAATCTGCATCCAAGAAAACTCCGATCCATTCACCGCCCAGATACCCTTCAATATCCTGTTGCGCAATTATGACGACATTACGTTTGTCGCCAAACCATCCATGTTGAACATTCGCAACCTCATAATCATCGTATTCCTGCTGCTCGTATTGCTGGTTGCAGCAGGCATCCGGGGCTGGGCAATAGAGCACAAGGTGCGCCGGCAAACGGCCTCATTGGCCGCCCTTGAACGCAGCCGCAGCAGCATCCTCGAAGACATCAACGGATCGCGGCCCTTGCCCGAAATCCTCGAAGCGATTACAGCCATGGTCTCCTCCACGCTGGCCGGCGCACCCTGCTGGTGCGAGACCACCGATGGAGCAAAGCTGGGCGCTAGCCCGAAGGAGCAGAGCAGCCTGCGCATTGTCCGCGCGGAGATTCCTGCCCGCTCCGGTCCGCCACTGGGCGCGCTCTATGCCGGATTCCATCCGCAGACGCTGCCGGCCGCCGGCGAACTGGAGGCGCTACAAACAGGGGCGCGCCTGGCAACGCTGGCCATGGAAACCCGGCGGCTCTATACTGATCTGCGCCGCCGCTCCGAGTTCGATCTGCTCACCGACATCCCCAACCGCTTCGCGATGGAGAGATTCATCGATGCGCATATCGAGCAGGCGGACAAATCCGGAGGCATTCTGGGCCTGATCTACATTGATCTGGATAAATTCAAGCCGATTAACGACACCTACGGCCATCATGTCGGAGACCTTTTCCTTCAGGCGGTGGCCCGCCGCATGAGCCGCCAGTTGTCGGGCAGCGATATGCTGGCGCGGCTGGGCGGCGACGAATTCGCGGCGCTGATCTCGCCGCAGAAAGGACGATTGAACCTGGATCCAATCGTCACCCGGCTGAAGCACTGCTTCGATAAGCCGTTTAGGATTGAGGATCTCATTATTCACGGCGAAGCCAGCATTGGTGTTGCTCTTTATCCACAGGACGGCGCTACACAAGACAGTCTGCTGAGCGCCGCCGACGCGGCCATGTACGCGGTAAAGAACGCCAAGCGGCAAGCGGCTGAGACGGCGGCGGAAGCCTCGCATCCCGATCCCGCGCTATAAAGCCGCGCATAAGAAAAGGCCCGGCTTGCGCCGGGCCTTTTAGATCAGTGGTTCCACCCTGGGCGGATCTTGCCGAAGGCTGCTGGCCCCACCGCACGGGTCAAATTCTGAGGTCAGACAGAGTAGCCATGCGAGCGAATAGCGAGCGATTGGCCCCACCGCAGGTGGTTATTCGGCCGCCATCTCCTCGGCTTCGCCCTCCTGGCGCATCAGCTCCAACTCGCGCTCGGCGGCTTCCATCTCCGCCGTCACCTCCTGCTGCACGCGAGCCGCCGCTTCTTCCAGCTCCGGCGAGAGCTTGACGTTGCGGTAGTACTCCAGGCCCGTGCCAGCGGGAATCAGCCGTCCCACAATCACGTTTTCCTTGAGGCCGCGCAGGTTATCGATTGCGCCGTTGATGCTGGCTTCGGTGAGCACGCGCGTCGTCTCCTGGAAGCTGGCCGCGCTGATGAAGCTGTCGGTCGAAAGCGACGCCTTGGTGATGCCCAGCAGGAGCGGACGGCCAATCGCCGGTCGGCCGCCATTGTTCAGCACGCGATCGTTCTCCTCGCGGAAGCGGAAGCGGTCCACCTGCTGCTCCAGCAGGAAGTTCGTATCGCCCACTTCGTCGATCCGCACCCAGCGCAGCATCTGCCGCACAATCACTTCAATGTGCTTGTCGCTGATGGCCACGCCCTGCAGGCGGTAGACCTCCTGAATCTCGTTCACCAGGTAGGATTGCAACTCCTTTTCGCCCAGCACATTCAGAATGTCGTGCGGGTTCAGCGGCCCGTCCATCAGCGGATCGCCGGCGCGCAGACGCTCGCCCTCCTGCACATTCACGTGAATGCCGCGCGGCACAGAGTATTCCTTTTCGTCGCCGTTGTCCGCGGTCACGTAAATCTTGCGCTGGCCCTTGCTGACTTCGCCAAAGCGAATCACGCCGTCGATTTCCGAGATGATGGCCGTCTCGCGCGGCTTGCGCGCCTCGAAAAGTTCCACTACGCGCGGCAGGCCGCCGGTGATGTCCTTGGTGCGCGTGCTTTCCTTGGGAATCTTTGCCAGTACGTCGCCCGGCCCCACATCGTCGCCGTCCTGCACCATCAGGTGAGCGCCGCGCGGCAACAGATAGCGCTTGTGTCCTTTGGAATTCTTCACCACGAAGGCCGGCTGACGCTTCTCATCCGGCGCATCGGCCACCACCCAGCGCGAGAGGCCGGTCACTTCATCCACCTCTTCGTTCAGTGTGATGCCTTCCTGCAAGTCCTTGAACTGCACCGCGCCGCCGATCTCGGTGAGGATCGAGTAGGTGTACGGATCCCACTCGGCCAGCAACTGGCCCAAGATGACGTGCTCGCCGTCCTTCACCTTGAGGCGCGCGCCATAAACCACCTGGTAGCGCTCTTTTTCACGGCCGCGCTCGTCCTGAATGGCCAGCGAACCGTTGCGGTTCATGGCCACCAGCGTGCCGTCCTTGCTCTCCACAAAGTTCAGATTGATGAAGCGCACAAAGCCGTTGTTCTTGGCGTCCAGACGCGACTTGTCTGAAACGCGGCTGGCCGTGCCGCCCACGTGGAAGGTTCTCATCGTCAACTGCGTACCCGGCTCGCCGATGGACTGCGCGGCAATGACACCGCAGGTCTCTCCCAGCTCCACCATGCGCCCCGAGCCCAGATTGCGCCCGTAGCACAGCGCGCAGACGCCGCGCCGCGACTCGCAGGTCAGCACCGAGCGAATCCTTACCTTCTCCACGCCAGCGCCCTGAATCGCCGAGGCGATGTCCTCGTCGATGCCCTGGTTCAGATCGACGACGATGTTGCCGTCGTAGTCCTTGATGCGTTCGAGAGAGACGCGGCCGATGATGCGGTCTCGCAACGGCTCGATAATCTCGCCCGATTCGACGATTGATCCGACGTAAATGCCCTCGACCGTACCGCAGTCGTACTCGGTCACGATCACGTCCTGGGCCACGTCCACAAGGCGGCGGGTCAGGTAGCCGGAGTCGGCCGTCTTCAACGCCGTATCCGCCAATCCTTTGCGCGCGCCGTGCGTCGAGATGAAGTATTCCAGCACTGTCAGCCCCTCGCGGAAGTTCGCCGTGATGGGCGTTTCGATGACTTCGCCCGAAGGCTTGGCCATCAGTCCGCGCATGCCCGAAAGCTGGCGAATCTGCTGCTTCGATCCGCGCGCGCCGGAGTCGGCCATGATGTAGATCGGATTGAAGGCGCCTTCGTCGTCCGCGCGCTTCATGTTGCCGAACATCTCGTCGGCCACCTTCTCGGTCACCGCCGACCACATCTGGATCACCTTGTTGGAGCGCTCGCCGTTGGTGATGGCGCCGTCCATGTACTGCTTCTGGACCTCGATCACCTTCTTGTCGGCTTCTTCCACAACGGTGTACTTGCTGTCCGGAATCACCATGTCATCCAGGCCCACCGAAAGTCCAGAGCGCGTGGCGTACTGGAAGCCCAGTTCCTTGATGCGGTCCAGCATCCCCACCGTCACTTCCAGGCCCAGATTCTGGTTGCAATAGTTCACCAGTTGCCCGATGCCCTTCTTCTTCAGCAGGCCGTTGATGTACGGCATTCCCTCCGGCAGCGCGTCGTTCAGAATCACGCGGCCCACCGTCGTCGAGATGTACTGCTTGTTGAAGTCCACCGGCTCGATGTGCGTCAAATCCTGATCGTCATAGGCCGTGGTCAGGTCCATCACCCTGCCCGTGTAGCGCAGCCGGATGGGCGACAGCGTCTCCACTTCCTTGGCTTCCAGAGCCATCAGAATCTCTTCCGTGTTGGCGAAGACACGGCCCTCGCCCTTGGCGTTCTTCTTGGCCTTGGTCAGGTAGTAGAGGCCCAGCACCATGTCCTGCGAGGGTACGGTAATCGGCTGGCCCGAGGCCGGCGACAAAATGTTATGGGACGCCAGCATCAAGACGCTCGCTTCAATCTGCGCCTCCGGCGAGAGCGGAATGTGAACCGCCATCTGGTCGCCGTCGAAGTCGGCGTTGAAGGCCGTGCAGACCAGCGGGTGAATCTTGATCGCCTTGCCCTCCACCAGCACCGGCTCAAAGGCCTGAATGCCCAGGCGATGCAGCGTAGGCGCGCGGTTCAGCAGCACCGGATGGTCCTTGATGACCTCTTCCAGAATGTCCCACACCACCGGCTCCTGCATCTCCACCATCTCTTTGGCCTGCTTGATAGTGGTGCAGTGGCCCGTCTGTTCCAGGCGATGATAGATGAACGGCTTGAAAAGCTCCAGCGCCATCTTCTTGGGCAATCCGCACTGGTGCAACTTCAACTCCGGCCCCACCACGATCACCGAGCGGCCCGAGTAATCCACGCGCTTGCCCAGCAAATTTTGCCGGAAGCGGCCCTGCTTGCCCTTCAGCGTGTCACTCAACGACTTCAGCGGGCGGTTGTTGGCGCCGCGCAGCACACGGCCGCGGCGGCCGTTGTCGAAGAGCGCGTCCACCGCCTCCTGCAACATGCGCTTCTCGTTGCGCACAATCACTTCGGGCGCGTGCAGGTCCATCAGCTTCTTCAAGCGGTTGTTACGATTGATCACGCGGCGGTACAGGTCATTCAAATCCGAAGTGGCAAAGCGTCCGCCATCCAGCGGCACCAGCGGGCGCAGCTCGGGAGGAATCACCGGCAGCACGTCCAGAATCATCCAGTGCGGCTTGTTATCGCTCTTGCGGAAGGCTTCGACAACCTTGAGGCGCTTGGCGTACTTGAGCTTCTTCTGCGCCGAAGTCTCGGTCTTCATTCTTTCGCGCAGCTCGATGCCCAGCTCATCGACGTTGACGCGCTTGAGCAGTTCCTTAATGGCCTCCGCGCCCATCATCGCCTTGAAGCCCGAGGGACGGAACTGCGCATCCAGCTCGCGGTACTTGGTCTCGTCCTTGATGATCTCGCGTTCCTTCGCCGGCGAGTCGCCCGGATCGACCACCACATAGGACTCGAAGTAAAGAATGGCTTCCAGATCACGCAGGGAGATGTCCAACAGGTGGCCGATGCGCGAAGGCAGCCCCTTGAAGAACCACACGTGCGAGCACGGCGACGCCAGCTCGATGTGGCCCATCCTCTCGCGGCGCACCTTGCTCACCGTCACTTCCACGCCGCACTTGTCGCAGATCACACCGCGGTGCTTCATGCGCTTGTATTTGCCGCACAAGCACTCCCAGTCGGTCACCGGCCCAAAGATGCGCGCGCAAAAAAGCCCGTCGCGCTCCGGCTTGAAGGTGCGGTAGTTGATCGTCTCCGGCTTGGTGACCTCGCCATGCGACCAACTGCGGATCTTCTCCGGCGAGGCAAGCATGATGCGGATAGCGTCAAAATCAGTGATGGGACCAGAAAGCTCAAATGGGTTTGAACGGAACAAGGTGACCCTCCTTGGCGGGCCTCATCGACGCCTGCCACGGCTTATCCCGGGATTCTTTATGGATTCTTCCTTCCCGGGAAGCGGTGTAGGCCGCTTTCAAGAAGAATCCTGAAAAAACTCTGCGATCAGCTAAAAGCTAATCAGCAACCGCCGCCATCTCCGGCGCGGGCAACTTCTTGATGAGGTCCGCGCGCTTGATCAACTCCACGTCCAGACAGAGCGACTGCAACTCGCGGATCAACACATTGAACGACTCCGGCACGCCCGGCTCGATGGCCGCCTCGCCCTTCACGATGGCCTCGTAAATCTTGGTGCGGCCATAGACGTCATCCGATTTCGCGGTCAGCAGCTCTTGCAAGATGTAAGCCGCGCCATAAGCTTCCAGCGCCCACACTTCCATCTCGCCGAATCTCTGTCCACCGAACTGCGCCTTGCCGCCCAGCGGCTGTTGCGTAATCAGCGAGTACGGCCCAATGGAACGCGCGTGAATCTTGTCGTCCACCAGGTGCGACAGTTTCAGCATGTAGATGTAGCCCACCGTCACCGGCTGCTCGAACTGCTCGCCGGTCATGCCGTCAAACAACGCCGTCTTGCCCGAGGAAGGCAACCCGGCCGAAGCCAGCAGCGCCTTGATCTCGCCCTCGCGCGCGCCGTCGAAGACCGCGGTCCCAAACCAGATGCCGCGCTCCATGCCTGCGCCCACGCGCAACAGCATCTCGTCGTCCAGTTCAAGCAACTGGCGCAGCGCCGCGGTTCCGGCGAACTCCTTCTTCATCAGCTCGCGCGTATACGCGGCATCGGTGTTGGCGCGAATGAGGTCGGCAATCTTCTTGCCCAGCGCATGCGCGGCCCAGCCCAGATGCGTCTCCAGAATCTGTCCCACGTTCATACGGGAAGGTACGCCCAGCGGATTCAAAACGATCTCCACAGGGGTTCCATCGGGCAGGTACGGCATATCCTCTTCCGGCAATATGCGCGCAATCACGCCCTTGTTGCCGTGGCGGCCGGCCATCTTGTCGCCCACGCTCAGCTTGCGCTTCATAGCCACGTAGACCTTCACCAGCTTGATCACGCCCGGAGGCAGCTCATCGCCCTTCTGCAGCTTGGCGACTTTTTCATTGGTAATCTTGCGCAGCACTTCGATCTGCCGCGAGGTCATCTCTTCGATCTCATCGATCTGCTCGTTGACGCGCGGGTCCTTGTCGGCGTAACGGATGCGCTTCAAATTCTTCGTCGAGATGCGCTCGATCGTTTCGCGATCCAGAATCGCGGCCTTGGTCAGCAGCCGCTTGTTGGTCCGCTCGTCGTGCAGATCGGCCAACACTTCCTTGCCGCCCAGGATTCCGTCAAGGCGCTTCAGGCGCTCGTCGGTCAGAATGCGAATCTCGTCGCCCAGATTCTTTTCCAGCTTGGCCACGTAATCGGCTTCAATCTGCTTGGCGCGCTCGTCCTTCTCCTGGCCCTTGCGGCTGAAGATGCGCACATCGACGATCGTGCCTTCGATCCCCGGAGGGCAGGTCAGCGAGGCGTCGCGCACATCGCCGGCCTTCTCGCCGAAGATGGCGCGCAGCAGCTTTTCTTCCGGTGTCAGTTGCGTCTCGCCCTTGGGCGTGACTTTGCCCACCAGAATGTCGCCGTGCTTGATCTGGGCGCCGATGCGGATCACGCCGCTCTCGTCCAGGTCGCGCAGCGCGTGCTCGCTCACGTTGGGAATGTCGCGCGTAATCTCCTCGGGACCGAGCTTGGTGTCGCGCGCCTCGATTTCAAATTCTTCAATGTGCACCGAGGTGTAATAATCCTCGCGCACCAGTCTCTCGCTGATGAGGATGGCGTCTTCGAAGTTGTAGCCGCGCCACGGCATGAAGGCCACCAGCACGTTGCGCCCCAGCGCCAGCTCGCCCTGCTCGGTGCAGGGTCCGTCGGCGATCACCTGGCCCTTGACCACCCGCTCGCCCTCGCGCACGACCGGCTTCTGGTTGATGCAGGTGTTCTGATTCGAGCGCTTGAACTTGATCAGCGTGTAGATGTCCGAGCCGACCTCGCGCGAAAGCTGCGTGGGATGATGCTCGCCCTCCACGCGCACGATGATGCGCTGCGAATCCACCGAATCAATTACGCCATTGCGGCGCGCCAGAATCACGGCGCCGGAGTCGCGCGCCGTCACGCCTTCCATGCCGGTGCCCACCAGCGGTGCCTCGGCCACCAGCAGCGGCACGCTCTGCCGTTGCATATTCGCGCCCATCAGCGCGCGGTTGGCGTCGTCATGCTCTAAAAATGGAACAAGGCTCGCGGCCACCGAAACCAACTGCTTCGGCGAGACGTCGATGTAATCCACTTCGGTCCTGTTCACCAGCACAAAGTTGCCCTGCCGCCGCGCATTCACCAGATCCTCGGTGATCAGGCCATTATCATCGAACTCGATGTTGGCCTGCGCGATGGTGTGCTTGTCTTCTTCCCACGCCGAAAGGTAGAAGCTGAACGGAATATGGTCGATGATATGCTTGCCGGCCTTCTTCAGCCCCGCGTTCAACCGTGCCGCCTCTTCCTTCTCAATGTGGTCGCCCACGCGCAAGCCGCTCTCGCCGGCGTTGGCAATCTCAACGAAGTCCAGAATTCGCGAGTCCTTCACCTTGCGGTAAGGCGACTCGATAAAGCCGTACTCGTTGATGCGCGCAAAGCAACTCAGCGAGCTGATCAGGCCGATGTTCGGACCTTCCGGCGTTTCAATCGGACAGATGCGCCCATAGTGCGTCGGGTGCACGTCGCGCACCTCAAAGCCCGCGCGCTCGCGGCTCAATCCGCCCGGTCCAAGCGCCGAGAGGCGGCGCTTGTGTGTGATCTCACTGAGTGGATTGGTCTGATCCATAAATTGGGAGAGTTGCGACGAGCCGAAGAACTCGCGAATCGCCGCCATCACCGGCTTGGCGTTGATCAGGTCGTGCGGCATCGCCGTCGAAAGCTCCTGATAGACGCTCATCTTTTCCTTGATCGCCCGCTCCATGCGCACCAGGCCGATGCGGAATTGGTTCTCCATCAGCTCGCCTACGGCTCTCACTCTGCGGTTGCCCAGGTGATCGATGTCATCCACCATGCCGATATTCTTGCGCAGCTTGAGCAGATAACGGATCGTCGCGTAGAAGTCCTCGGGCGTCAGCGTGCGATTGTTCAGTTGCGTGGCGTCCTGGTTTTCATACAATTTGATGTTGAACTTCAGCCGGCCCACGCGCGAAAAATCATACTTGCGCGCGTCGAAGAACATGCCCTCGAAGAGCGCAGTGGCCGTGTCCAGCGTCGGCGGATCGCCGGGGCGCAGCTTGCGGTAGATTTCGATCAGCGCCTCTTCGGGCTTGCGGATCGAATCGCGCTTCAGCGTGTTGGTGATGATGTTGCCCACGTCGTCGCGTTCCGGGAAGAAGACCTCGAAGACCGCCGCGCCGCTGGACAAAATCTTGTGCAGCCGGTCAGCCGTCAACTCGACGTTGGCCTCCACCACCACTTCGCCGGTATTCAGGTCCACCACGTCGGCCGCGGTCAGCGCGCCATCCAGCTCGGCCGGCTCAACCTCGACCTTGTCGATGGCCGCCGCCCGCAGCGCCTTCAGCGAGTGCGGGGTGATCTTGCGTCCGGAGAAGGCGATCTCGACGCCGTTATGCAGCACCGCGTGCGCCGGCTTGGCGCCCACCAGGTGCGTTGCGCCATGACCTTCCTCCACAACCGCCCAGTGCAGCTTGCCGTCGGCCACATGCAGCCGGTCCACGGTATAAAACGTCTTGAGAATCTCTTCGTCCGAACGCAGCCCCAGCGCGCGCAGGAAGATTGTCCCCAAAAACTTGCGCTTGCGATCGATGCGCACATAGAGCGTATTCTTCTGGTCGTACTCGAACTCCACCCACGAGCCGCGATAAGGAATGATCTTGCCCAGGAAGTAGGTGCGATTGCTGGCCGTCTCAAAAAACACGCCAGGCGAGCGATGCAACTGCGAGACAATCACGCGCTCGGTGCCGTTCACGATGAAGGTGCCATTCGGCGTCATCAGCGGAATGTCGCCGAAGAAGACTTCCTGCTCTTTAATGTCGCGGATCGTCTTGTTGCCGGTCTCCGGGTCCTTGTCGTAAATCGTCAGCCGGACGGTGACCTTGAGGGGCGCCGAGAAGGTCATGCCCCGCTCCTCGCACTCCTGCTGGTCGTACTTCAACTGCAGGCTGACCGGGTCGCCGCACTTGTTGCAGAAGTCGGGCGTGTTCTTGTTGTAGGTGCCGCACTTCTGGCAGAGCACATCGCCGGGATGGAAGGGGTCGGTAATCACCATCGACCCGCAATGCACGCAGGCCGTGCGCAGGTGATGCAGCCCCTTCAAGTGGCCGCACTTGCACTCCCAGTTGCCGATGGAAAAATCCACAAAGTCCAACTGCGAGATGCCGCGAAAATCCGTAATGGGAAATACCGACACAAACACCGACTGCAAACCAGCGTCGTCGCGCTCGTTAGGCAGCTTGTCCATCTGCAGAAAACGCTCATAGGAGCGCCGCTGCACTTCAATCAGGTTGGGGATTTGGGTTGCGGTGGGAATCTTGGAAAAATCGAGCCGGCTGCGAATCGCGCGCTTCTCGTTGGGCATGTTCACTCCTGACCCTGGTCACTCCGGCGCCGAATTTGGCCCGGGCCGGCGCCCGAGTCTCTTCGGCGCCGGCGAATTACGGTAAGTAAGTCAAAAAAACCGGACTGGCGACTGCAATCTCCAGCCTCACCCCTCAAACCCGGCAAGCCCTTGGCAAACCCCCAAGGCAAAATCGCTGCCAGGCCGCAAGCACACCGGGAATCTCCTCCGGGGTCATGCATCTCCCGTGAATCTTCACTTAAAACGCATCGTGGGCATTGCCGAACATCCGGCAAGTGCGCTATGCTGCGCACAATCGAGGAAGCTAACCAAATGATGGAACCTGTTTACGTTTCTGGTACGCGCAGAGCAAATTTTCCCGAATGACCCCTCTGCCGCAGTCGGAAGACACGAACAGCCCGCAAGGACACAATGCCTCGCGAGCGCGGCCCATCGCCTGTGCTCCCATCCGAATTCTCTTGAATGCTCTCGCCGATCCCAAAGCTCGCTTCTGCCGCTCGCTCGCCAGCCACTCGCAACGTCAACGGAAACTTAGCCTGCCGCCTAAGTAAGCTGTTGACCCCTAGGCACTTAACTACAAAGCGAATCCCGCCGCCAGAGGGCTTGGCTCTGCCCCGGCCAGCGGATGCTCGCGTGCCCATTCCTAACTCTCAAATCACGCCAACCCAAATGCCCCATTCCCTGAAAAAAACGAAATGAGACGAAAAAACGCACAACTTACATCTTAACGCGTTCCGGCCAGCCTCGCAAGCCGCCCGGCCTCGCGGCCGGGCGGCCTGATCGTGCCTACTTGATTTCGATGGTCGCGATGCCTTCAAACTTCTTCCGGATCGCCTCGGCCTCGTCCTTGGTCGCGTTCTCTTTGATCGCCTTGGGGGCGCCATCGACCAAGTCCTTGGCTTCCTTCAGGCCCAGCGAGGTAATCTCCCGCACCGCCTTGATGGTGTTGATCTTGTTGGCGCCGAAGTCCTTTAGAATCACCTGGAACTCGGTCTGCTCCTCCACCGCCGGAGCTGCTGCTGCCGCCGCTGCCGCCACCGGAGCCGCCGCCGCCGCCGAAACGCCCAGCCGCGCTTCCAGCTTCTTCACCAGAGCCGCCGCTTCCAGCAGGCTCAACGCAACAATTTGCTCTTCCAACTGTGCCAAATCCGCCATTGTCTTCTCCATTCAGAACTGTTTTGAATTGTTTTCCTGCGGCCGCAAAACCAAACCGGAAGTTTCCGATGCGCCAGACCCGCGCCCTTCCCGCCTGTTTCTACAGCCAAATCTCTAAGAGCAGCTTTCAGCTATCAGCTATCAGCTTTTGCCTTGCTGCCACTCGCCTTTGCCGTTTCCCCGAAGGAAGCCCACGGCTCTTACGCCGCAGACGCAAACTTTTCCTTCTCCACGCCCTGGCCCAGCGCCACCGCCAGATCCTTGCCCGCGGCATTCAGCACCGTCACCAGCCGCCGCGCCGGCGCATTGATGAGGAAGAGCAGCTTGGCAAAGAGTTCTTCCTTGCCCGGCATCGTCGCCAGCGCCTTCACCTCATCCACCGTTAGCAGCTTGCCGTCCACGATGCCCAGCTTGAACTGGAACTCCGCGTTCTCGCTTGCCCACTTGGCAAAGACCTTGGCCAACGCCACCGGATCGCCCGCGGTGAACGCCACCGAGTTCACGCCCCGCAGCCCTTGCAGCGCGGCCTCCACCTTGGTGCCCTGGCCGGAGACGGCTGCCAGCTTGTTCTTCACCACGCGATACCGGCCGCCCGCCTCGCGAATGACTTTGCGTAATTGAAAGTCCTTGGCCACGGTCAGCTTGGTAAAAGTGCCGATAATCGCCGTCGTCGAACTCTCCAGCTCCTTAGCCAGCAACTGGACCTTCTCTGTCTTCTTCGCCCTTGAAATCGCCATTGTCTTCGCTCCGCTTCGACAGAGATCAGAGATCAGAGATCAGAGATCAGTACAAAGTACATACGATCCCTTCCTCCGAAGTTCCTCCGACTGCTGTCCTCTGCTATCGCCCTCATCGGGCGTTCTGTTGCAAATCTCTGGTCCGCATTGGCGCTGCGCTTAACGAAGCACTTCACCGCCTGATCTCTGATCTCTGACCCCTGATCTCTGTCTAGTGCTTGCCGGCCGCGTCCGCAACCGCCGAATCCAGCGGCACTCCGGGGCCCATCGTCGAGCTCAGCGTCACGCTCTTGATGTACTTGCCCTTGGCCGCCGAAGGCTTGCTGCGCACAATCGCCCCGATCACCGTCGTTGCGTTGTCGATCAGCTTCTGCGGATCAAAGCTCAGCTTGCCCACCGGCACATGCACCAGGCTGGTCTTGTCGGCGCGGAACTCCACCTTGCCAGCCTTGATCTCTTTCACAGCCGCGGCCACATCCATCGTCACCGTTCCGGTCTTGGGATTCGGCATCAGCCCCTTGGGGCCCAAAATCTTGCCCAGCCGCCCCACCACCTTCATCATGTCCGGCGTGGCGATCAGCGCGTCGAAGGCCGTCCAGCTTTCCTTCTGAATCTTCTCCACCATCTCTTCGCCGCCCACAAAATCCGCGCCGGCCGCCGTCGCTTCCTTCTGGCGGTCGCCGGTGGCGATCACGGCCACGGTCTTGGTCTTGCCCAGTCCGTGCGGCAGCACAACGGTTCCGCGCACCATCTGGTCGGCATGGCGCGTGTCCACGCCCAGGCGCATCGTCAGGTCAACTGTTTCATCGAATTTGGCGTACTTCACCTGCTTCAGCAGGCTCACCGCCTCGGGCAGCGCATACGACGGCTTAACCACAGCCGCGCGCGCCTTCACAATGTTTTTGCTGGTTTTTCTGGCCATTCTTCCCTCGTCTCCCACCGCCTCTGCCAGCCCCGCTTTGCGGAGAGCTCCTTGCCGGAGGGGCAACGCTTGGGTTGCCGCGCCTCAGGCCAATCGAGCCCAGAAACCGTGGTGCTTTTGACGGTCCAGGGATTTCCCCCGGACACATATTGGAATCATAGCGAAACGGCCCGGGAATTGCAAACCGGCCGGAATCGATGGCCAGAATCAACAATTGCCGAAAAGTGTTTTCACTCAAAATACACAAGTCTTAAACTAA
>CAWFZU010000040.1:0-11520 GCA_963820195.1 uncultured Acidobacteriaceae bacterium
GACCGCTTCCTCGTACTTGCCTTCCTTGATCAGCTTGGCAAACTTGGGCGAACCGGCGACGTTGGTCCGTTCGCCGATCAGGATGAACACGCCGGGCTGCTGCGTGAAGGGCTGTGACCCGGAGAGACGCAGCGGCCTGGTTTCTGTCTCCGGCGCGTCTTCCACCGGCGACGCCGTCCATAGCCGCCGCGGAGACTGTCCTTCGAGCGCTTGGGCAATCGCCGCGATGTGCTCGGGCGTATTGCCGCAGCAGCCGCCTGCGATATTGATCAGACCTCCCCGCGCAAACTCGCCCAGGTAGCGGGCCATATCCGCCGGCCCCAGATCGAAGCCGGTCGGCGAGAGAGGATTCGGCAAACCGGCGTTCGGATAGCAGGAGATTGCCGCGTTCGACTTCTCCGCAAGTTCTGCCAGGAACGGATACATCAGATCGGGACCGAGTGAGCAGTTGAGTCCCACCGAGAGCGGCTTCACGTGCTCGACCGCGTTCCAGAAGGCCTCGATGGTCTGTGCCGAGATCATCGTCTCGCCGCCGCGCCCCACTGCCGCCGAGATCATCACCGGCAGCTCTTTTCCATCGGCATCGAAGACCTCGCGAATGGCGACCAGCGCCGCCTTGGCGTTGAGCGAGTCGAAGATAGTCTCCACCAGAAGCAGGTCCACGCCGCCGGCGATCAGCGCGCGCGCCTGCTGAATGTACGCAGCTCTTCACCTGATCGAAGGTGACCACGCGGAAGCCCGCATCCTCGGCATCGGGTGAGTTCGAAAGAGAGACGGTCAAGGGGCCGATGGATCCCGCCACGAAACGTTGCCGCCCCGTCGCGTTGGCCACGCGATCAGCCCACTCTCGGCACTGCCGCGCCGATTGCTCATTGATCTCCCAGGCCAGGCCATTGAGGAACTCGTCGTCAATGATCTTCTGATAGAACGCCGGATCCTTGCGTCCGCCGTGCTCGCGCGGATCGTCCACAAAGAATTCGCTCTGCGTGATGCTGGTGGCGCCGAAGGTGTTGGTCTCGAGGATGTCCGCGCCGGCCTCCAGAAACCGCCGATGGATGTCGCAGATCATCGCCGGCTGCGTCAGGGTGAAGAGGTCGCCGTTATTCAGCAGGTCCTTCGTCGAATTCTTGAAGCGCTCACCGCGCATATCCGCTTCCGTCATCCCGTAGGTGCGGATCGTCGTGCCCATCGCTCCGTCGATGATGGCGATGCGGCTGTCGAGAATTTGCCGAAGAGGATGCACGTGCGCTTTCGTCATTTCACTCCAATGATCTTCCGCTGAATAATCCACTAAAATCGCTCTTGCCTCGCCGGCCACAAGGAGAAACGGGGAATGCAGCCAACACCTTTAGGATAACGGAGTCTGCAAGTTGAGGCGATTTCAAAAAGGATGGGCCACTACTTCGCCGCCGTCAGCGCACTCAACGGCACCAGCATATCTTCCTTGCGCATGATCAGGTTGGTGGCGTTCAGCGTGGCAAGTTCGAAGCCGTGACCGTGGGTGATGGCGTCGGTGGGGCAGGCTTCCACGCAGTAGCCGCAGAAGATGCAGCGGTTGTAATCGATGTTATAAACTTTGGCGTAGCGCTCCGACGAGGAGATGCGCTGTTCCTCGGTGTTCTCCGCGGCCTCAATATAAATGCAATTGGAGGGGCAGGCTGCGGCGCAGAGAAAGCAGGCCACGCACTTCTCCAGGCCGTTCTCGTCGCGCTGCAAAACGTGCGCGCCACGGTAGCGCGGCTCGAAGACTGCTCCGCGCTCGGGGCCTGCGCCGTCGGGGTAGTTCTCCACCAATGTGGGCTGCAGAATCTCCCCGAAGGTGATGCTCATGCCCTTGGCGATGCCCGCGGATGTTGTCCACAATCGACATGGCTTTAGTATACGATTTCTAATGAGGCCTACTTAATGAGAAAATTCCGCTTGCCCACCGTCCTGGGAATTGCGGTTATTCTACTCGTTGCAACTGGAATTCCGCTTCTGTGTGGCCAATCCCCAGCGATCAACGGTGCCTTGTTGCCATACACCGTGTGTCAGTTTCCAGATGGGCTACAGATTGTCCACCTTGACACCCTTCCTCCAGGTGTCACTTCGCGTGGGGTCGATACGGACTCCGGACTAAGGCAAATCGATCTTCAGGCTGGCGTGCGGATCATGTTTGCCTATCCCGGTACCGATTTTTACGCGAATACGAAGGCGGAACTGCTACCCGCCAAGAACTATCCGCAGCTCAAAAAGTCGCTGCTGGACAACTTCCAGCATCTTCTGCACGGCAATATCTTGAACATGGCCCTGCGCACGCCCATGAATGGGCTTGAGGTTCACGGTCTCGACCGAGAAAAGCTCGAAGGCGGGGTTCTGGGTGTTTATCTGTTTTTTGACGACTCAACCCATGTTGTCACAACGATCTATATGCTCAATCAGGAACCGCAGAGCCGAAAGTTCCAGACCATTGAGGAGTACCGTAATCTCCGCGATCGGTTCCTAGTCTCATACACCGCCTGTATCCAGAGCAATATCAAACATCCGTTCTAATTCCGCTCTCAGGCGATCCGCTCCATTTGGTTGCCGCGGAGAGAAGCGCACCGCCTGTTCGGTGCGCAACCCAGTGTCCGTCCCATTTCGGACGGCACAGCCGATTGCGCACCCTTTGATCTGACAACCACATAGTGCAGTGCGGTTGCTCAGCGCGAAGCTACTTCTTGGGATGCTCCTCCGCCTGACGCTGTTGCGGTGCCTGATGCTGCTGCGGGGCGGCTTGCCGTTGCTGTGGCGCCTGGCGCTGTTGTGGCGCCTGACGCTGTTGCGGGGCCGCTTGGCGTTGTGGTTCCGCTTGCCGCTGTTGCGGAGCCTGGCGCTGTTGTGGAGCTGCTTGGCGTTGTGGTTCCGCCTGACGCTGCTGCGGAGCAGCTTGCCGTTGTTGCGCTACTTGACGCTGTTGTGGAGCCTGACGCTGTTGCTGCTCAACTTGCCGTTGTTGTGCAACTTGGCGCTGTTGCTGTGGAGCCGCCTGGCCCCGATTCATCTGATTCTGGTTGGGCTGGTTGTGGACGGGGGTGGCACTGTGCGCCGGCTGAGCAGAATTCGGACGCATTTGCGCCCCGTTGCGCTGCTGTGCTTCCGACTGATTGCGAGCCTGCACTGCCGCGGGGGCCCTCACGTTGCGGTCTGCCGCAAGTGGCTGTTGGACGGCCATGCTGGCTGGACGGCCATGGTTTACATTGGCAAACTGCGCCCGATTGGTGCTGGCAACGCGCTCATTCTGGACCTGGGCCCGCATGGGCGCTGCATGAGTCTCATGGCGAGCCGCCAACTCCGCAGGCCTGGCGCGCACCTGCAATCCACCCGATCCTCCGTTGAAGCTCACACGCGCGCCGCCGCGGTTGTTTCCGCTGACGCCGCGGTTGTAGACGTTATGCACCACGGAGACATTCACGTTGTTGACTGAGCGGTTGTAATTGAAGTGCCCGCCGCCCCAGTAGCCGCCCTGGTAGCCGAAGCCGACATAGCCAAAGCCGTAATCGACGCCGCCATAGAAGCCGATATGCGGACCCCAGTAGCCGCGATAAAACCCATAGCGGTGATTGTGGTAGCCCCAGTAGCCGGGCGTCCACAGCGCGCCCTCGTAGGGAGCCTCCACCCATCCACCTGGAACCCAGTAGTAGCCACTTTGACCCCAACTCCAGTAGCCGGGCGTCCACAGATAACCGTCACCGGGAGCCGGAGGCTGGTCATAGTCGGGCAAGGCCGGCGGCGGCTGATCGGCGTATTCGACCGGCTGTGCGCCGTAGCCGGGATCGTCCGAACCCTGATCATAGGAGCCGCCCGTATCTGGCGGAGCGCTCTGCTGGGCATACGTTGCTGGCGCCGCGCCGGAGTTGGGATCACTGTAAGATGCTGGCTGCGCAGTGCTTGAATCGGCTGGGGCCAGATTGGCCGATGCCGGGTCTGAGGCCTGATCCTGCGTGCCGGTCTGGGCGGAGCCGGCGGCAACCTGATCCTGACTCTGGGGGCATCCGGTGGTGAAAATCACGACCGTCATGGCAAGCAACGGCAAGAGTCCATATCTACGCAAACAATTCATTTCACTCTCCAATGGGCTGATGCTAATCGAAGAGTGCGGGGCCATTCAGCCCTGTATTGACCATCGCAGAGATGATCTTAGGAGACCTCTGATTATGTCGATGTCTTGAAAGGGCACGGCTTCACAGGTCGCGGAAACACGTGATAACAAGTCCAGAAGTGTCAGGGCACGACTTTAGTCGTGCCGATAAAGCCCATATAATCAACAGGGCTTTAGCCCCTGAGGGAATACGGGACTTCAAAAATGACTCATTCTGATCTTCACTAGCGCCGCGCCCCCGGCGGCACGGACTGGCCGTGATTGTTGGCCGGCGGGGTGAGAACGGGCTTGCGCGCAATGCGCGGCTTGTAGGTCTGTTGGCAGAGCAGCGAGTCCTGCCCGCGCTCCAGGCCGGCCATCGCGTCCTCAGCGCCGCAGAGCCGCTGCTTCATCGACTCGGCCTCCTTGCCGCTAAGCAGTTGCGTGCGCTCCAGCCCGGTGATAGGGTCCAGATCGTAGCGATAGACGCTGTCTTCAGGCTTCTCTTTGCCGTGGTCGATGTGGCTCCATGTGCCCATCAGTTGCCGTCCGTTCGGCTCCGTCAGCAGCGCGTAGACCTGCGTCAGCGCGGCGCCCTGCGCAGGATTCGCGCTCCAGATCGGCGCTGCCTGTGTGCCGCGCATCCAGCGCGCCGCCCACATATGCTGCGAGAAGTCGTAGTGGAAGGCGGTGAAAAACGTCTCCGCCGCGCAGGCGTTGCAGTCGTCGTAGAGAGCGCCCAGCTCGCGCGGCGCGCCGTCGGCCAGCAGCATCCAGTCCAGCAGGCGCAGATTCGCGCCCTTGATCAGCCGCGTGCCGTTGTGGCTGGTCAGCGAGAGGCTCCAAACCGTGAAGGTGTCCTCCGAAGGCGGCGATTGCGGCGAGGCGCGCAGCGTGGTGACAACCAGCGCCGCGTCGTACTGCACGCCGATCTCGCGTATCGCCGTCCAATCTTCCACGGCCAGCGAGCGCGTCACCCACGCCACCACGTCCCGGTCCTGCGCGGAGTGGAAGTCCATCCAGCGAAAGGGATCCTGCTGCGCGCGCAAGGGCGCGGCGGCAAAGAGCATAGCCGTGAGAAGGCCATAAAAGAGCGAGGAGGAAACCAGCCGCATGAATCTAGGGTATAGCAGAGGCGCCTGCGACGCAGCACATCTATCCCAGGTCCGAAAATCCAGACTGCTCTACTGGCTTCGGTCAAACTGTGCATAAACTCAACGAGTAGGCACTTTGGATTTTGGTGAAACGATGTGGATGGTTGCTCTGGCTAGTACAGTTGCATAAGGACTCAACTTAGCGTCATTTCGGTTAGGCCACTCGGTGGCTAAACCTGTGCTTGTGCACCAACTCAAAACCACAGTGTAGTTTCCTGGGGACTTTGGCAACCATCCGGTCTCTTTCAATCTCCACTCTAACGATGTAATCTTGCCCCGCTTAAAGGGCCGCGGCCCGAAGCCGTGCCCGTTGTTACACATTGCCGGCGGATAACTAATTCTGTCATTCGCGGGAAGTGTGTTTCCTTTATCATCTAGAACCTCTATTCCAATAGAAAAACACGGATCCCAGATAGGATCCCAACTATAGATTGGATCAGTCGCATCCAAGTTCGCGATCGCCAAGTGTAACGGAATATCCTCGCCGACCACATAGGTATCACCATCTAAGAGGATATCTGCCGCAAGCCCTTTCAATTTCGTCCAATTCCGCAGGTTCGGATTATCGGCTCCCTCAATTCTTACATGGAGAACGTTAGAAGTGAGAAAATGGAAGTGGAGATCTCCACGATCAACTTGCTGAAAGACTTGCAATTCCTGATCGCCGTAGTTGCTCAGGCGCTCTGCTTCATCTAAATTCGATTCAGAACTGTAAAAGGTTCTGTCAGGCAGGAAATCGAGATTCAATGTAGAACAGTCGTCGGTTGAACTGAGAGTGTGTTCTCCTACTCTTATAGTGCCGTCTGCTGAACGATGCCAGAGAAAGATTGGCCGGCACTTGCCTGGTTCGGGACCAGGAGGGGGCAGGTACTGATGAGAAATCGTCAGCGGAAACTCTTCGTCAATATAGTACGCACTCCGGAGTGCGGTCAATTCCAATATCTTGGTTCTTTCACTCGTCCACAGAGTCTCAGTCTGGGAAGTGCTACGGGGAGCCAATACATCGGTCCCGACAACGCTGATATCAGAACAAACCTCCCCTATCAACGACGGCGCTGCGATTGTCCATGTAGACGCGTATTCGGTGTCCATTTTGCTTGGCCGAAAGCATGAGTTTGAGCCACTTTCCGGCACTGTCCTCCATCGGTACTGCCTCCGCACGATCTCACTGGGACGAACAATCGGAAAAGATGTTACGACAGAGTCATCACGATAGCCCTCCCGCTCGCGCTGCGCGCAGTCCTGGCATTTGAAGTGAGGCGAATCTCCCGAAAAACGTGGATCAAAGAGGTCATATTCGAAAGTGCAAGTGTGGCTACTGATGTTTAGTCCCTGAACAACAAGGTTGAAATAGTTCTTAGGGCTTTCAAAAAAACCAAAATGTATCTCCAGATCTCTCTTGGAGCAAGCCTGAGGAGGACCAGACTCCGATGCAATTGCCTGCGCTCGAATGTGCGAAGGTGAACTCAGCATGACAATAACAAGAATGAGGGATACCTCAATCGAAATTTCGCGCAATCGAATCATGCTTCTCTCCACTTGGAACAAAATCAGTCAATGCGCAATAGATACCTCTCTATATTCACAGCCACAGCTTGGACCAGATTGCATCAATTTTGGCTTTGGTGGCGCGGTCCATTTCGATCATGGCGGGCCAGGGGCGGGTGAAGCCTTCGGCTTGCCATTTGCGGGTGGCGTCGATGCCCATCTTGGAGCCGTAGTTGGGCAGGCGGCTGGCGTGGTCGAGCGAGTCGACGGGGCCGAGCGTGAATTGGATGTCGCGCTCGGGGTCGATGTTGTTGGCTACGCGCAGGACGACTTCGGGAATGTTTTGCACGTCGCAGTCCTCGTCGACGACGATGATGATCTTGGTGAACATGGCCTGGCCGAGCGACCAGATGGCGTTCATGACCTTGCGCGCCTGGCCGGGATAACTCTTGCGGATGGAGACCAGCATCAGGTTATGAAAGACGGCTTCGACGGGGAGATGAATGTCGACGATTTCGGGGATCTGCATCTTCATGGCGGGGAGGAAGATGCGCTCGACGGCCTTGCCCATCCATGCGTCCTCCATGGGCGGCTTGCCGACGATGGTGGCGGCGTAGATGGGGTTGCGGCGATGGGTGATGCAGGTGAGATGGAAGACCGGGTACTCGTCGGTCGAGGGTGTAGAAGCCGGTGTGGTCGCCGAAGGGGCCTTCGGCGCGCAGCTCGCCCAGCTCGACGTAGCCTTCGAGGACGATTTCGGCGTGGGCGGGGACCTGGAGATCGACGGTCTCGCACTGGACGATTTCGACGGGTTTGCCGCGCAGGAAGCCGGCGATAAGGTACTCCTCGACTTCGGGCGGGGCGGGGACGATGGCGGCGAAGGTGGTGGCGGGATCGGTGCCGATGGCGACGGCGACTTCGAGCCGCGAGCCTTTCAGATTGCCGAGCGCGACCTGCGGCAGGCCGCCGATGGGACCGTCGGGGATGGCGCAAGCGCCGCCGGCCGACTCGGCCATGGCGGCTACGCGGGCACTGTTCGGGTCGTTGAATTCAGAGCTTCAGCGGCTGCCGCTCCGCAGGGCTTCGCGATAGTGCTCGGCGGCGACCTTTTGGCGCTGCCAGTGCATGCCGGTGGTCTGGCCGTCGTAGACCTGCATCCGATACATTCCGATGTTGCGCTTGCCCGAGCGCGGGTCGCGGGTGACGACGCAGGGCAGTGTGATGAAGCGGCCGCCATCGTGCGGCCAGCACTTGAGGATTGGAAACCAGTTGAGGTCCAGATTCTCGCGCCGAATCACTTCCTTGCAGGGTGCGTCCTTGGCGCTAGCGGTCTTGGGGAAGGCGCTGGAGAGCGCGCCCAACTGCGGCAGCATTTTTAATTTGCCTAGCAGGCCCTCCGGGGCTTTCAGGTTCATCAGGCCGGTGATGCGCTCGGCGATATCGTCCAGCCGGTCGACGCCCAGAGCCAGCGCCATACGCCGCTCGCTACCGAACTGGTTGATGAGCACCGAGTGGCCGGGATGGCCTTTTACGTTCTCGAACAACAGCGCAGGGCCGCCGGGAGCGTACTTCCCTGCCCCGCTCTTGGCGCCCGCGCCGCCCCGCGCGCCGATTTTGGAAACGCGGTCGGTAATTTCGGTAATCTCCAGCTCTGGCGAAACTTCTTCGCCGATGCGCCGGAGTTCGCCGGCTTTTTCCAGTGCTTTGATCCACTCGCGTAAGTCGTCGTAGGCCAAGGGGCTGCTCCTCGGAGGCATATTCTTCCCCCTTCATACTAAGGCTTTTGACGGCGGGAAGAACCGGATTCGCTTCACCAATCTCATTGCGGACGGTTGGGGATGGCGCGCGGAAGATTATCATCGAAGGAGCGGACAGCGCAACGCCGCTCAAACAGAGGTAGAATCTCCCTCATGCCGATCCATGAAGACCGTCTTTTCCCCGCTGAACCAGGCACGCGCGCGATCGCCCGGTCGCTGTATGCGCACGTGAAGCATCTGCCCATCATCAGCCCGCATGGGCATACGCAGGCCGCCTGGTTTGCCAAGAACGAGCCTTTCCCCGACCCGGCAACGCTGCTGGTGCAGCCCGATCACTACGTCTTCCGCATGCTCTACAGCCAGGGGGTCTCTCTGGATGATCTGGAAATCGGCAGGCCGGAGCTGAAGAACCCGCGCAAGGTCTGGAGCCTCTTTGCCAGCCATTACTATCTCTTCCGCGGCACGCCGACGCGCATCTGGATGGACTATGTTTTTCAGGAGCTCTTCGGACTCCAGCAGCGGTTTTCCGCTTCCACCGCCGACCTGTTCTTTGACACCATCGCGGAAAAACTGAAGTCGCCTGAGTTTCTGCCGCGTGCTCTCTTCGAGCGCTTCAACATCGAGGTGCTCTCCACCACCGATTCGCCCCTCGACTCGCTGGACGATATACAGGCGATCCGCGCTTCGGGCTGGAAGGGAAGAATCCTGCCCGCCTTCCGCCCCGACCCGGTCGTCGATCCTGAGTATCCCGGATTTACCGAGTCTATCGTCAAGATGGGCGAACAGACCGTCGAAGACACCTCCGCCTGGACCGGCTATCTGAACGCTCTGCGCAAGGCGCGCCTGCGTTTCAAAGCCCTCGGCTGCACCTCTACAGACCACGGCCATCTGACCGCGCAAACCGCCGATCTGCCTGAAGCCGAGGCCGCAGATCTCTTTTATCAGGTCTTCACTGGCAAGGCCGATACACAACAGCAGGAGCTCTTCCGAGCCCAAATGCTCACCGAGATGGCGCGGATGAGCCTGGAAGACGGCCTGGTCATGCAGATTCATCCCGGCAGCGTGCGCGACCACAATCGCAAGCTCTATGAGAAGTATGGCCGCGATGTGGGCGCAGACATTCCCCGGCCCACCAATTATGTGGATGCGCTGCGCCCCCTGCTCGACCGCTTCGGCAATGAGAGCCGGCTCACTATCATTCTCTTTACGCTCGATGAATCCACATACAGTCGCGAGCTGGCGCCGCTGGCCGGCCACTATCCCTGCCTGCGTCTCGGACCTCCCTGGTGGTTTCAGGACAGTCCCGAGGGCATGATGCGCTTCCGCGAGCAAACCACCGAGACGGCGGGCTTTTACAACACAGTGGGCTTTAATGACGATACCCGCGCCTTCCTCTCCATTCCGGCGCGGCACGACGTGGCGCGGCGCGTGGATTGCGCCTTCCTCGCCCGGCTCGTCGCCGAGCACCGGCTGGACGAGGACGAAGCCCATGAAGTAGCGCACGACCTGGCCTATGGCTTGGTGAAGAAGGCATACCGGCTGTAAGGAGCCTGAGCATGGTTGGCAATACGGATTCCTGCATTCCGGCCGTTGCAGCACCAGCGTTTGGCGCGCGGATCGGCCATGTGCGCTGGACCATCTGCGCCATGCTCTTTGCCGCCACCACCATTAACTACATGGACCGGCAGGTTCTGGCGCTCCTCAAACCTACGCTCATGCAGAGTCAGGCCCAGGGTGGCATCGGCCTGACCGAAGAGAGTTATGGAACAGTTATAGCCTTTTTCACCCTCTTTTATGCATTCGGCCAACTCGGCGCGGGGCGCTTCGTTGACAAGATCGGCACGCGCCTTGGCTACATGGTCATCATGGCCATCTGGAGCCTCTCCGCCATGGGCCACGCGCTGGTCCACTCCGTGCTACAACTCGGCATTGCGCGCTCCTGCCTGGGAATAGGCGAATCCGGTAACTTCCCTGCCGCCAACAAGACCGTGGCCGAGTGGTTTCCGCAGAAGGAACGCTCGCTGGCTTTTGGCATCTTCAACTGCGGCGCCAATGTTGGCGTGATCCTGGCTACGCTCCTGGTACCTGTGGCAACTTACCTTTTTGGCTGGCACGCCGCCTTTCTGATCACCGGCTTTTTCTCGGCATCGTGGATACTGGTATGGTTCCTCAAGTACCGCAAACCCGCAGAACATCCCACGCTTGCCGCCGTCGAATTTGCCCACATCAATCAGGACCCCCCGGAGAGGCCTGGTCCATCCACGCCATGGATCAAGTTGTTTGGTATCCGCCAGACCTGGGCGTATGCCATCCCCAAATTCCTTACCGATCCCATCTGGTGGTTCTATCTATACTGGCTTCCGGGTTACTTCAGCGACAGATTTCATCTGAGCCTAGTGGGTATCGGGCTGCCTATTCTGGTCGTTTATAACGCCTCAGCCATTGGCAGCATCTATGGAGGGTACCTGCCCGCATCCTTTATCAGTATCGGGCTTTCCACAGAACGCGCGCGGCTGGCGGCCATGCTTCTCTGCGCCTGCCTCGTGGTTCCTGTTTTTATGATCAACTCCCTTCACGCCGACAATTTTGGAAAATGGGCCGCTATCGGATTGCTTAGCCTGGCCGCGGCCGCGCATCAGGGCTGGTCTGCTAACCTCTTCACAACGGCGTCGGATATGTTTCCGCGCAGCGCCGTGGGATCGGTTACCGGTATCGGCACCATGACAGGAGCGGTAGGCGGCTTCCTCATCGCCAAATTCGCCGGTCATATCCTGCAAATTTCGAACAGTTATTCGATTCTCTTCATCATCGCCGCCAGCGTCTATCTCATCTCATTGCTCATCAACGTCCTGCTTGCTCCGGGACTGAAAAGGGTGGAGTTAGTCCTATGAGTCTCTACTGCGCCATTGGAAGCGTCGATACCGATCTGACTCCTCACCAGATGAACGACCTGCTGGTAGCAGGCCTTGCCAAACTCGGCCCTCGCAACAAAGTGCTGGCCGTTCCGCCCGATCAAACCCGC
>CAWFZU010000041.1:0-3697 GCA_963820195.1 uncultured Acidobacteriaceae bacterium
TCAATGCTTCCAGGCGATTGCCTGGAGGGGCTGTCAAATCGAGCAATTGCGTCGCGCGATGCAGGATAAAGAGCTTCTTAAGCGCCGAAGTACGGAGGTTTGCCGGAATGCGGCGGCTCTTGCCGGTATCCCACAACAATTCCGTGTCGGCGTCCGCGAAGCTCCTGATCACAGCAAAATGATAACGCTACTCGTTAAGAATGGCAAGCGTTATTAGAGCGCGTTCCGGCTGCCCGGTTCATCCACCGCCAACGCCTCTTCCGCGTGCTCGCTTTCGGCGGCGATCTTGCGCAGGTTGACGTGCTCGAAGCGCGCCCAGATCAGACCCACCGGCACGATGCCCAGAAAGGCGACCGCGAGCAGTGTGGCTGCGCAGGCGGTGGCCGGTTCAGCCGCCACGCCGAAGAAGCCGGACATCGCCGCGGCCACGGCGCCAATTTGCGTGAACCAGCCCAGCACCGGCAGTTGAAATCCGCTGACCGCCATGCTGGAGGCCATCAGCAGCATGCATTTGGCAAGCGTGAGATCGGCCAGTTGCGGGCTGGCGATAAAGGCCGTGGTGATCTCCAGATAGGCCAGCGAAATCAGTCCCCACATGCCCAGCGAGAGCGCATGATAACGGCAAAATCAGAGAAAGTGCGCAGCGTGTCCAGGCCGGCGCGAAAGGTGCGAATCTTATCGCCGATGGCGTGTCCCAGGCCTTTGGAGACCAGTCCGAAGAGCCCGTCGAGGAATGAGCGCCACCGCTCGCCCGACAGGCGCACGATCACCAGAAACAACGCGCCGCCAACGGTGGTGGCCAGCGCCCCGTAGCTGACTTTCTTAATGATTTCAGGATGTGGCAGCGCCCCCGCTGGTGCCAGCAGGATAACGAAACAAAAAATCAGAGCCATCGACGCGAGGTCGAAGAGCCGCTCGACGATGTAGACGGCGATCTGGTTGCTGAGCGGCAGGCCGGTTTTCTTGGCCACCAGGTAAGGCCGCACCGGGTCGGCGATCCGGCCCATCAGCGCAACGGCGGTAAAACCGATCACCTGCGTTCCCAGCAGCGAAAACAGCCCCACCTTCTTGATGTGGCGCAGCAGCAACGCCCAGCGCGCCGAACGGATAATGTAGCCAACGTAGATGCAGCCCAGGGCAATGGCGATCTTGCGCCAGTCTGCCTGTTGGAATTGCTGCAAAAAATTCTGCCAGATATCAAGTAACTTTGGCCAAGTAATTTGATATTTATGCTGCGCATAGACCATCAGCGTGGCCAGCGCTACCAGTCCCACCAAACTCGCAATCCATTGCCTCTTCTTCAATCGCTCTCCGTTCCGCGGGGCTATGAATATGCCCAGAGTCTAGTTTCTCACCTGTGCGCGAAGAACGCTCTAGCGGGATGCGTTTCCCTGATGGATCGCCGTCAGCGCCGCCTGTTTCGCCTGCGCCTCGCGCGCCAGCACGCGGCGGTTGAACTCGTGAATCACGCGCGCCACATACGCTTGCGTCTCGCGGTAGGGGGGAATGCCATGGTAGCGGTCCACCGCCTCCGGGCCGGCGTTGTAGGCGGCCAGCGCCAGCGCCAGGTTGTCGTGGTAGCGGGTGAGCAGTGCATCCAAATAGGTCGAGCCGCCACGCACGTTCTCCTCCGGCTTGAAGCTGTCCGCGACGCCCAGGTCCTTGGCCGTTGCGGGCATTAGTTGCGTCAGCCCCTGCGCTCCGGCGCGACTGACGGCGCGCGCGTTGCCGTTGCTTTCGGCCTTCACCAGGCTGGCCAGCAGATCTACATCCAGGTTGTGCGCATGGCCGGCCTGGGTGAGCATCTCGCCCAGGTCAGCCTCGGAGAGCTTGGCGTCTCGATGCGAGTTGGCGCTTGCTTTAGGATTGGCCGCGGAGATTGGTCTAGACGAATTCTCGGCGGATTTCGTCGCAGCCGGCGGATCGGGCAGTTTCTCGATCTCGGCAATCTCTTCCGGACGAAACTCGATGTAGCTGTCCTCTCCGGCGCTCAGGTAAAGCCGGGTGCGGCCCTCGACTTCGGCGTGATGGTCGCAGCGCATCTCGAAGCCATTGCGCAGCGTGATACGCTCGGCTGCGTGAGCGTATGGGGCCATGGCTGCCAGAGCCGCCATCATCCCCACCGTGATCAAGAGACTTCCGCGCATCGATAATCTTCTCAACTCAATCCAGCTCCTGCCGCTTCGCATTTGGCCACTGCGGCTTCCAGCACCACGGCCACCCCGTCATGGTCGTTGGACGGAGCCTGCTGCCAACTACAGGTATTCGCCATCGCCCGCAGTTCCTCCGCCGCATTGCCCATGATCACGCCTTGCCCGGCCCACTCCAGCATCTCCACATCGTTCCAGTTGTCTCCGATGGCCATCACATCTTTGCGCTCCACGCCCAGGAGAGCCGCAAGTTTCTTGAGCGCCGCGCCCTTCGAAACTCCCTGCGGCAGCAGGTCCAGAATAGACAGATCGCGCGCCGGGTACTCGGTCCGCACGCACTCGCAATCGCCGGCCCATTCACTGGTCCTGACCGCCTGCTCGGCCGCGCGCATCTGGCTCACCGTGCCGGCCGCCATGCCCTGAATCGGATCGTCGCCGTCCATGAGCGCATCCTCCAGCGGCTTGACCACCTCAATCGCATTGCGGTTGGCCTCGATCCACATGGCCACGCGCCCCTGCGCCACTTCCAGGTCTTCGAGCACCAGCTCGCCCCGTCCCGGACGGTCAAAGGTGAAGACCATAGCTCCAAACGGCCGCAGCAGCCCGCACAAGCCGCGCGCCACCCGCGCTTCCATTGAGCAGCGGTCGATAACAGTGCCGCCCAGCGTGCGCACAACTGCTCCATTGGACGTGATCAGCGGCGTATCCGCTCGCAACCCGTGCCCTGCGAGCAGAGGCGTCGTGTAAGCCGCGCGCCGGCCCGTTGCGATGGCCACCGTGATGCCCGCCTCCTGCGCGCTTATGAGCGCCCGCGCCACGCGCGCCGTCAACGCCTGCGCAAAGGACGGCAGCAGCGTTCCATCCATATCAATTGCCACCAGCCGAACCGGAGGGTGCATATCTCTAGTTTAGCTGCTGCGATGTTGTGGCCCGATCCGGTAATCTTGAAGATATGGAACGCATCTGCACTCACTGTCGCGCCGTACTCGCCGAAGAGACCATAGCGGATTGGTGTCCGGCCTGCGGTGGTGCGCCGATCGAGCGCATCGAAATTCAATCCGCTCTGCCGCACGCAGTGCCCCCGCCGCAGGAGGTCGATCATCGCGGTATCCTCCTGCCCCGCCGCCATGCGCTGGGTGGAATCATTACTCCGCAGTGAAGATTGCCATCGCTTGACAGCTATTTCTTACCCTTCTTCTTCGGCTCATAATCCTCGTCAGGAAACGGCCATGGACGGACAGGAATAATGTGCGCAATAACGCGTTTGCGTTCGCGCAGTTCAATCGTTTCTCCAGCCTTGAGCAAAGTCCATATCAGGCGGGTGTCGCGCAACTGGCTCAGAGTGATCGACGGCATGGTTGTACTTTGACACAGAATGGGTTGTGCGGCAATAGATTTTCTGCCACTTTGAATTGCCCTTTCCCGATATGACCATAAGCCAAGGGTGCTTGATCGGAAAGAATGCCAGGTCCGAAAATCCGGACCTCGGGTACCCGCAACTGGTATGATGCATGTCAACAACTTGAACCAGTAAGATGCACGTACAT
>CAWFZU010000042.1:0-9016 GCA_963820195.1 uncultured Acidobacteriaceae bacterium
GACGCATCGTGAACAAGCAGTCAGGCGACATTGCCCAGGGCGTGGACATCGGCGGCGCCGGGGACCAGGGCATGATGTTCGGCTACGCCTCCAACGAGACCCCGGAGCTGATGCCCGCGCCTATCTCGCTGGCCCACAAGCTCTGCCGCCAGCTTACAGCCGTGCGCAAGTCCGGCAAGCTGCCCTATCTACGCCCCGACGGCAAGAGCCAGGTCACAGTTGAATATGATGAGAACGGCAAGCCCGCCCGCATCGACGCCGTGGTCATCAGCAGCCAGCACTCGGAGAGCGTCACCAACGAGGAGCTGCACGCCGACATCCTCAAATACGTGATCCAGGCCGTGCTGCCCGCCGCGTGGCTCGACGAGCACACCAAGTACCACATCAATCCCACCGGCCGCTTTGTCATCGGCGGACCCATGGGCGACACCGGTCTCACCGGCCGCAAGATCATCGTGGACACTTACGGCGGCGCGGGCCGTCACGGCGGCGGCGCCTTCAGCGGAAAAGACCCAACCAAGGTGGATCGCAGCGCGGCTTACATGGCCCGTTACATCGCCAAGAACATCGTCGCCGCCGGCCTGGCCGACCGCGCCGAAGTCCAACTCGCCTACGCCATCGGCGTCGCCGAGCCAGTCAGCGTGCGCGTCGATACCTTCGGAACAGGCAAGGTTGGCGAAGCCAAGCTGACCGAGCTGATCCGCAAGAACTTCGCGCTCACCCCCAAGGCCATCATCGAGAGCCTCAACCTGCGCCGCCCAATCTACCAGAAGACCGCAGCCTACGGCCACTTCGGCCGCAACGAGCCGGAGTTCACCTGGGAGGCCACCGACAAAGCCGCCGCCCTCGCCGAGCAGGCCGGAATCAAGGCTGTAGCCAAGTAACAAGCAGAGCGAAAATCAGTCATGAAGAACGGGACTCTTCTCGCGAAGAGTCCCTTATTTCTGTGCAGGCAAGCTAGTCCCATTCTTTTTCCAAGCTCACGCATACATGGAATACGGAAGCGGAAGTAGAATTGCTGCTTGCATCGATTTGTGCTATTCTTCGCCCGTCTTCTCGATGGAGGGATTTATGCGCCAGTTGTGGGGACGCCCTCCTCTGGCTTGAAACACATATGGAAGGAGCGGGGAAATGAGCGATGAATCTCTGATAGCGCGTCTCGCGATCCGGGCCACGCAGGCCTGCGCGGTGGCGGTGCTCCTTTATCCCGTGAGTGGATGGAGCCAAGCCAACTCAGCTGAGGCGCAATTCGCGAGTTGGCTCCAACAGCAGTTGGATGCGCGTCCGGCGCCCGCCAGAATTACAGCCGAAGACGACGGCGCCCTCCGCAGCAAGGGTTACGTCAAAATAGGGACCGTTCGGGCTTGGATGGAGGATCCAACTAGCAAGAACGATGCTGCCCCTTTATTGCTGAAGGCGGCCCTCGCGGAGGCAGCAAAGGCTGGCGGCGATCTGGTCCATCTTGACAAGGAGACTTTTGTAATCAAAGTCGATGTCCCCACCGGAAAGACCAAATGGAGAAATCATTGCCTTGAACGAGGGATTTCTACTACGGTCATGTGCCCCTTGACCGATCCCGAATGCAATCCGGGCGTTCGAGATAGATATGACCCTATCACTCCTATCGGAACGAAGGTGGTCGAGACTTGCGCTTTGTGGAGCGGGCGTGAACTTGTGGATATCACCAAGTCGACGAAATGCCTGGCTAGCGATTTCACGGTCTGGCGGCTCGACCCGGGGCTGCTCGATCGAGAGGAAAAACAGCGGTTGGCACAGGAGAAGCTCTACAGAATGGCGACACTTGAATCGGAGAGTCGCGAGTGCCAGCGATCTAAGGTATGCACCCTGTCGACTGGCTTGACTCCATGGGGCATGGCGGCGAATCCGGCCACCAACCAAATCTATGTGGCCAATATGCTGGGTAAAACGCTGACGGTGATCGACGGCGCAACCCATGCGGCCCATTTGGTGGATATCGGAAGGATGCCTGGCCTCATGCAGGTGGACACGATCACCAACAAGGTCTATGTCAGCACCGAGGATAGGATAACTGTGCTGGATGGCCGAACCTACGCGACCACCGAAGTGCCGCTAGGCGCTGGGCTTCGTGGCGATTTGGCGGTGAACTCCGCCACCAACAAGATTTATTCGCTTGGCGGAGACGGCTACGTTACTGAAATCGACGGGGCCACCGGCCGGACCACCTCAATTGCGATTGGCAAAGGCTCGGTTAATTTGGTGACGAACCCCGCCACTGACAGGATCTACGTGACCAACTGCGGGGACGATACGGTTACGGTGATCGACGGCGCGACGAGGTCAACCACCACAGTAGCGGTTGGCAAGTGTCCTCGCCGTGCGGCGGTGAATACAGAAACAAACAGAATCTATGTGGCTAACCGGGACGGCAAGAGCTTGACGGTGATCGATGGCGACACGAACGCTACCCAGACGGTGGCCCTGCACGACGTCCCTAATTCCCTGGCAGTGAACTCCGTCACGAACAAGATCTACGCAATCCACGGTGATAGCGGCACGGTGAGTGTGATCGACGGTGCTACCAACGCGGTCGCCACGGTCACGGTTGGCAAACAGCCAGCCGCGCTGGCGGTGGATGAGGCTCGCAACAAGATTTACGTGGCCAATCATTTTAGTGGCAACGTAACGGTGATTGATGGCGCCACCAACGCAACCTCCAAGATCCCAGCTGGCGAATACCCGATCGCCATTGTTATCAACCCCGCCAACAACAGAGTCTATGTGGCTAATTTGAAGAGCAATAACGTGACAGTCATAGACGCCGGCAGTGGCGTGCCAGTCAAAGCGGATTCCCCGGCAACGGCTGCGCGATGATGCTGCTGAGCTTCCCGGCCTTCCCCGCATCACTTTTTTCGCAGACCGCCGGGGAGGCGTGGAGTCTTGAGCCATACCTGAAGCCTCCACATGTTTCGCCCGGGACACAACTCTGTCCCAACCTGTTTTGCAGATAAATACGATGCGACAACGCATTAATAACCGTATGTCCAACCTCCGTCCGATCGATCTCCACCGTTGTGACACTGGTCCAACTGGTTCAATCTGTCAGGGATGCGACCGGTCCGTACCGCAGCTGGACAGTGCCACCCTCCCGGCGCTGCCGATTTGGACTGTGTTCCCGCTCCCGGAGGCCACATCGGCAACGCTGTGACTGCAATCACTCGACACTGCTACTTCCGGGTGATAGCCTTTATATGACCCTTTCCCGGAAATTATCGTAGCGTATTTCCGGTTCCGTTCGTGATCAACCATCTAAATTTCTGCTTGGAGGAATTGTGACTGCACAGTATTGGGTGTGTTTCTTTCTGGCCATCAGCGGGCTTTCGCTCGTTGTGGCCTTTTTCTTTGCGCGCTTTGCCGCCGGAACCATCAAGGCAGGCGCTGAGGCGTTCATGAAGCGTCCCTACAGGACAATGGCGGCCCTCCTGGCCCTGCTGCTGCTTCCCACATTCGCCGGCGCGCAGGAACACGCGGGCGGAGGCGAAGCTAGTCTGGTGCTGCCGGATTTGCGGACCGTGCATTTCGTGAACTTTTTCGGCTTGGACGGGCATGACCTTCTGTCAATCGGGTTGCTCTTCTGCTTCGCCGGCCTGCTCTTCGGCCTGGTGATCTTCGTGCAGTTGAAGAACCTGCCGGTTCACCGCTCCATGCGCGAAATCTCCGAGTTGATTTATGAGACCTGCAAAACCTATCTGATCACGCAGGGTAAGTTCATTCTTTTGCTCTGGGCTTTCATCGCCGTCATCATCTCGATGTACTTCGGCTGGCTGGCGCCGGTGCATTTGCTGGGGAAATCGCTTGCGGAATCGATTACTATTACCCTGCCCATCATTCTGGCGTTCAGTCTGGTCGGCATCGCGGGCAGCTACGGGGTGGCGTGGTTCGGAATTCGCGTCAACACCTTTGCCAACTCGCGGACGGCACACGCGGGATTGAGCGGCAAACCGTATCCATGTTTTGCGATTCCGCTCAAGGCCGGCATGAGCATCGGCATGTTGCTGATCTCCGTTGAGCTGCTTATCATGCTCGCCATCCTTCTGTTCATCCCGGTCGATTACGCCGGCCCCTGCTTCATCGGCTTCGCCATCGGCGAATCTTTGGGCGCTGCGGCCCTGCGTATTGCCGGCGGCATCTTCACCAAGATCGCCGACATTGGCTCCGACCTCATGAAGATCGTCTTCAAGATCAAGGAAGACGATGCCCGCAACCCCGGCGTCATCGCCGACTGCACAGGCGACAATGCGGGCGACTCCGTCGGCCCCAGTGCCGATGGCTTCGAAACCTACGGCGTCACCGGCGTGGCCCTGATCACCTTCATTCTGTTGGCCGTTCATGATCCCAGGACGCAGGTGCAGTTGCTGGTCTGGATCTTCGTCATGCGCGTGGCCATGCTGATCTCCAGTTCGTGCGCCTACTTCCTCAATGGCGCAATCGCCAAGGCTAAATACGGGAATGCCGACGAAATGGACTTTGAGGCGCCGTTGACCTCGCTGGTATGGATCACGTCCATCGTCTCCATCGTCCTGACTTATATCGTCTCGTACCTGATGATCCCCACCCTCGGCGACGGAACGCTGTGGTGGAAGCTGGCTTCCATCATCTCCTGCGGAACCCTGGCCGGCGCGATCATCCCCGAACTGGTCAAGGTCTTCACCTCAACCAACTCGGCCCACGTGCAGGAAGTCGTCACCTCCGCCAAGGAGGGCGGTGCCTCCCTGGGGATCTTGTCGGGACTCGTGGCCGGCAATTTTTCCGCCTACTGGCTGGGATTGAGCATGGTCGCGCTGATGGGAATGGGCTATTTCTTCAGTAGCTTGGGTGGGTCCATGGATGTCATGATGCTTGCTCCCGCCGTCTTCGCCTTTGGCTTGGTCGCTTTCGGCTTCCTGGGCATGGGTCCGGTCACGATTGCCGTCGATTCCTACGGGCCGGTAACCGACAATGCTCAATCCGTCTATGAGTTGTCGCTGATCGAAACCATTCCCGGCATCGAAGCTGAGTTGAAGAGGGACTATAACTTCGACCCCAAGTTCGAACGCGCAAAGCACCTGCTGGAAGCCAACGATGGAGCCGGCAATACCTTCAAGGCTTCTGCAAAGCCGGTGCTGATCGGTACCGCCGTGGTCGGCGCAACCACCATGACCTTCTCGATCATCATGGCCCTGACCCACGGACTGACCCAGGACGTAAATAAGCTCTCTCTGCTGCATGCGCCCTTCATGCTGGGGTTGATCTGCGGTGGGGCAATCATCTTCTGGTTCGCAGGCGCTTCCATGCAGGCGGTCACCACCGGCGCTTACCGCGCGGTCGAGTACATCAAGGCGAATATCCATCTGGAAGGCGTGGAGAAGGCATCGGTCACGGACAGCAAGAAGGTGGTGGAAATCTGCACCAAGTACGCGCAGAAGGGGATGTTCAACATCTTCCTCGCCGTTTTCTTCGCCACGCTTTCGTTCGCGTTCATGGAGCCATTCCTGTTTATCGGCTACTTGTTCTCGATTGCGATCTTCGGCCTTTACCAGGCAATCTTCATGGCCAATGCCGGGGGCGCGTGGGACAATGCGAAAAAAGTCGTCGAGGTCGATCTGAAACAAAAAGGGACGCCTTTGCACGACGCAACCGTGATCGGAGACACCGTTGGCGATCCCTTCAAAGACACCTCGTCGGTGGCAATGAACCCGATTATCAAGTTCACGACCTTGTTTGGATTGCTGGCCGTCGAGCTAGCAGTCACGCTTAGTGCGAGCAATCCGATGCTCACACACATCCTGGCAGTCGCATTCTTCCTGGTCTCGGTGTTCTTCGTGCATAAATCGTTCTATGGCATGAGGATTGAGACCAAGGAAGGCAACTGATTCCTGTCTTGTAAACCGCTCCGGACTGGCGGATAACAGAAACGACCCAGCGGCCCCGCGCACTTTCGCGCGGGGCCGCTTTGCTTTGCGCTGGCCAGGCAAGGCCGGTTGGGTCTATGATGGCTGGCGACATCAATACTTCTTTTTGCGGTTACACTTTGCGGTTATTGCGCGGTCATCCGCGCGGAAATGGAAGGTTTTCATGCGTATTCACCTTTGTGCAGGCGCGGCTCTGATACTGGCAGCCTTGTCTTTGCCACTGACGGGCGCGGCGCAGAAGTTTCAGCAACCGACAAAAGAAGAGCTGCAGATGACTTCGGACCCCAAGGCTCCCGGCGCCCCGGCAGTCTTTCTCTATCGCCAGGAGGAGACCGACAACCACAGCCATTACGTTGGTGAATACGCGCGCATCAAGGTGCTCACCGAGAAGGGTAAGGAGTATGCCACCGTCGAGGTTCCCTACATCCCGGGGTTTTCCGATCCGCCGATCATCGAGGGGCGCACCATTCACTCCGACGGCACCGTCATTCCGCTGGTGGGCAAAGCCAGCGATCTGCTGGTCGTCAAGACCAATAGTTACCACGTGAAAGTCTCGGTCTTCAATCTGCCCAGCGTCGAAGTCGGCAGCATCCTGGAGTACAAGTGGAGCCTACCTTTGACCGGCGGAAAGGTCTCCGGCACTTTGGATGAAGATGTGGAGGTCATCTCCAGTATGCTGGCCGGCTCGATTCCCGAATGGGATGTGCAGCTGCCGATCTACGTCCACAAGGAACACTTCTATTGGAACCCTTACTCCGATCTGGAAACCGGTCCTGGCGGCGGAGGGATTACACATTTAATCAATGGGGAAGTTGCAAGCTACTTGTTAACCGTGCAGCGCCTGCCCGCGGGAGCCACGGCGACTCGAAGTCCCAAGGGCGACTTCACGCTGGATATCCAGGATGTGCCCGCCTTCGTTCATGAGGCTGATGCTCCGCCGGATGAGGCGATGCGTTATAGCGTGCACTTCTATTGGTCGATCTATAACTCTCCGGATGTCTTTTGGCAGAAAGAGATCGAGCGCTGGTCAAAGAAGGTGAACGATTTTGCCAGTCAGAGTTCGGCAATCAGGGACACGGCCAATCAGATCACCGCCGGAGCGGCAACACCCGAGGCCAGGGCGCGCAAGCTCTACGATGCGGTGCAATCGCTGGACAATACCGACTTTACCCGCGCGAAAACTGAAGAAGAGCGCAAGGCGCTGCATCTCAAGCAGGAGGTGAAGAAGGCCCAGGACGTATGGAGCGAGAAGAGCGGCTCCGGCAACGACATTGCCGCACTCTACCTGGCCCTGGCCCGCGCGGCAGGGATTAAATGCCGACGGCCTCCAGGTGGCCGACAGGAACCGCCGCATCTTCGACCCCAGCTATCTCTCGCTTGATCCAACTCGACTCGCTGCTGGTGGTGCTGCACATCGATGGCAAGGACATTTACCTCGATCCCGGCGAGAAGCTCTGCCCCTTCGGCCAGTTGCAGTGGACGCACATGATGGCCGGCGGCATTCAGGAGAACTCCAAAACGCCGGTCTACACGCCGCCCAACGCCACCAAGGACGCCATCACCGCGCACGTTGCCGACCTGACCCTCGATACGCAGGGCGGAATCACCGGCACGGTCAAAATGATGATGAATGGCCCAGCCGCGCTCTATTATCGCCAGCTCAACCTCACCTCCGACCCGGAAGAGGTCAAAAAGCAGTTCAACGAATCCCTGAGCAATATACTGCCGCAGGGAATTACCGGAGAGGTGGACAAGATTCAGGGACTGGAGACCGCGGAGGGCTTTCTTTCAGTCTCCGCCAAGGTCTCCGGGCTGTTGGGCAGCTCCACCGGCAAGCGCCTGCTGCTGCCCGGCTTCTTCTTTTCCACGGGCGCGCACCAGCAGTTTGTCAGCGAGGAGAAGCGCGTGTCAGCGGTCGATCTGCATTACGCTGATCAGGTGATCGACGACGCGATCTACCACCTGCCGGCCGGTTTCACCGTCGAGAGCGCCCCCACGCCGGCGCAGTTGCCCTGGGAAGGTCACGCCGTCCTGGTGATCAAGGCGACTCCCGGCAACGGCGTCATCGACATTCGCCACATCTTCCAGCGCGCCTTCGTCCTGCTCGACGCCAAGGAGTACCCGGCCCTGCGCGACTACTACCAGAAGATCGCCGCCAGCGACCAGCAGCAGCTTGTGCTGGTGAAAGCTCCGGGCGCGGCCGGGAACTGAGGGAAGAGACCGAACGGGCAACACCTGCAGCTAAGGCCTGGCAACTCTGAACTGCCCCAGGCTCTGCCGCTGCCGGCCCTCGCCATCGAAGTTCTCCGGTGCCAGCCAGGCTTCAAACGCTCGCTTGCGGTCGGGCCACTCGCGATCGAGCATGGAGAACCAGGCCGTCTCCCGGTTACGGCCTTTGAGAATCATGTGCTGGCGGAAGATACCTTCAAAAGTGAACCCCAGTCGCTCCGCCGCGCGGCGCGAAGGCAGATTCTCCGCATTGCACTTCCACTCGTAGCGGCGGTAACCCAACTGGTCGAAGACGTGGCTTGCCATCAGGAACATAGCCTCGGTGGCGGCGGCGGTGCGTTGCAGGGAGGGCGCAAAGAGGACGTAGCCAACTTCGATGACTCCGTGGGCCGGCTCCATTCTCATATAGCTGGCCCAGCCCTCGGCCAATCCGGTCGCCGCAGGCACAATCGCCAGAAAGACAAACCCCGTTGCGGCCTGCCTTTCCTCGATGTGCCGGCGCAGATCGGACTCGGTGGCGAAGGGACCGTAAGGCAGCCAGGTCCACAACTCATCGTGGCCGCGCAAGGCCTTCCAGAGAGCGGCGGCGTGGCACGCGGCGTTCAGCGGCTCCAGCGTGACGCTCCGGCCGTTGAGCGTGACAGGGCCGGGCAGAGGGACGGGCTTCCAGTCGAGCGGCTCTGCGGTGGGCGCGGACACCCGATCAGTCTATCAGCACTGCTCACTCCGCAATCATGAGTTGAATCTCCTTTCCCTCAGATTCGTGATGAGTATCACTGCGGCTATTGCCCTTGCCAAATGACCATGCCAGTTGACACAATCTTTATGATTGGCTGCGATACGCCAGCAATACATTG
>CAWFZU010000043.1:0-15152 GCA_963820195.1 uncultured Acidobacteriaceae bacterium
AGCTGGCGCAGACCGAATCAGTCGAGTACCTGGGCACGGGCAGAAACATCTTCTCCGCCGAGTCGGCGCCTCCGCCCATCGAAAAACTGGCAGCGGGCCCTCGGCCTGGCCAGCCCGGCGTGAACGCTGCCCCGGCAGCGCCCGTAAAACCCACTCCGCCGGCGATCGATCTGAAGTACTTCGGCTACTCCCAGGCCAAGGACAAATCGTTGCAGGCCTTTTTCGTCCGTGGGGAGGATATTTTTATCGCCCGCAGCGGCGAAGTTGTTGACCACCGCTACAAAGTGGGCGTCATACAGCCAGCCAGCGTCGAGGTGACCGACCTGGGCTACAACAACACCCAAAGGTTGCCTTTGCAGACGAATTAGCAGCCAGGAGCTCGATTGAAGACTTCCTCCCCAATCCGCCGCCCCAAGCCCTCTGAGGATGGTTATATGCTGATTGCGGTCATCTTCCTGGTGGCGCTGCTGACGATCTCGCTGGCTGTTGCCCTGCCCAGGATTTCCAAAGAGATTCAGCGCGACCGCGAACTGGAGACCATGCATCGCGGCAAGCAATACATCCGCGGGATCAGGATGTACTACAAGAAATTCGGGGCCTATCCGCCTAACGTCGATGCGCTGGTCAAGGGCACCAACAACATCCGCTTCCTGCGCAAGAAGTATGCAGACCCGACGACCGGCAAGGAGGATTGGAAGCCGGTTCGCTATGGCCAGAACAAGGCTCCGACGGCGATGGGCTTCTTCGGGGTGCCTCTGGGCGGCTCGACGATTGCCGGCGTCGGACCCAGTGGCGGAAACATCCCTCCGGGAAACGGCCTCAATTCGCCGCCGGTAGACCCCAACAATCCTAACGGCACGAACGGCACAACCGGCACTGGCTTCAGCGGCCAGACCGGCCAGACCTTCGGCGGAGTCGGCATCATCGGCTTCTCTCCCAACAGCCCCAAGAAATCCATCATGGTCTACAAAACGAAGGACCATTACAACGAGTGGGAGTTTGTCTACGATCCGATCTCCGAGCAGATGATGATGAACGGCGGCAACATGGGTCTTGGAAGCAACAACGGCTTAGGGGGCAATAACGGCATTGGGGGCAATCCCATGCAGAATAATCCCATGCAGAATAACCCGCAGCCCACCCAAACGACGCCATCACAATAGTTCCAGGGAGAGTCCGCACGCAACAAGGCCCGCCTCCACAAACGGGGCGGGCCTTGCCGCAGGAGCGAACCTAACTGAAAAGCCGAACGGAGCTACGTGCTGAAAGACGAGCCACAGCCGCAGGTACTCTTCACCTGGGGGTTGTCGAACTTGAAGCCGGCGGCTTCCAGGGTCTCGACGTAATCCACCGTGCAGCCGTTCAGGTACATCAGCGAGGTGGCGTCTACGAAGACCTTCAAGTCCTCGAAGCTGAAGACCTTGTCCATCATGCCGGCCTGGTTCTCAAAGGCCATCGAGTACTGAAAGCCGGAGCAGCCGCCGCCGACCACGCCGATGCGCAGCCCTGCGGGCAGTGGATCCTGGGTGGCCATGATCTCGCGAACCTTGGCGATGGCCGGTGGGGTCAAGGTGAGAGGTGCCTTCTTGACGGTTTCCTGTGCGGGGGCAACGGTTGCTGTGGCCATGAATTCTCCTAAGAAAGTAAAATACTTGCCGGACACTTAACTCTACCGCTCCGCGAGCGGGGATACAAGGCCCCGCAGACGGCTTCGTCTCATTGGATGCAACGGAAGTGGGGAAAGTCGCAGAAGAGGCGGGCCATGGAGACTGCGATCGGCTTCCCCGTCCGGAACCGAAATGTCGCGAAGAGGCAACGCTTTTGGTTCGGCTCAAGGACCAGTGATTATTTTGTCTCCACGGAGTAAGCATTTGGGGGTATGATGGTCAACCAGATGGCTTCTTGGCAGGACGGAACCACGTATTTTTTGAGATTCTGCCCCTCTTTGGGGCTGAGAAAACTTTTGGAGGGGGAATCATCATGTTCTATCCGGTGATGTTGATCATTTGGGGAGTGCTGGCGTTGATCGCGGTCGCTCTCTTTATCTATCGCAACAGCTTAACCCGCGATGAAGACGACCAGATCTACCTGGACGATGCCTTTCAGCACGAAAAGGCCGCGCAAGAGGCCATTGTGGCCAAGGTCAACAAGATCGAGCCCGTGCTGCGTATCTCCCTCTGGGCGGTGGGGATAGTGACGGGGATTCTGGTCGTGGTTTATTTCTGGGGCTTGATCGCCGAGTTCTTGAAATAATCACTGATTTTTCTGCAATATGCGCGCCAGCGGCGGCCTGAACTCCTCCGCCGGCTGGCGTGCCTTCGCGTTTGCCGGATCTCTGACTCCTACTCCACTTCCTGCCTGGCGCGGTAGCCTTCGCGAGCGATGATGTCATATTTGAGCGGCTTGTGCTTTTCGTCCTGGATGCGCAGAGGGTGGCCTTCTTCGTCTACTAGTTCCACGCGCAGCTTGCGATAAGTGCCGTCCTGCTTGGCGTTGGTCGGGTGGTAGACCAACTGGTACTTGGAGCGGATGGTCTGGTTGATCTGCTGGAAGATGTCCGGCATCTCCCCGGCAAAAGCGGGGTTGAACCATATGCCGCCGGTGAGTTTGGCGAAGGTTTTCATCTCGTTGTCGGCCTGCAGATAGTCCATGTCGCGCATCTGGCCCCTCATTCCGCCGCGGCCTTCGGTCATTGCGCGCATGCCAGCCGCCGGTGGAGACGGCGAAGATGGTCACGTCGGGGGTGGATCTTGACCTTCTGCAAGATCTTGTCGAGAGTCAGCTTGGAAAACGTGTCGCGGCCGGAGGCGATCAGAATGATGTATTTGCGCCCCTCGATGCGGCTGAGGCGGTCCTCGGCCTCATAGAGGGCGTCAAAGAGATTGCGTGTCACTGAAGCCAGGCATAACGCAGCGAGTTGATGCCTTCCATAAGCTGGCGTCTTGTCCTGGGTGAAGTCCGTGACGATATGCGTGCGCAAGTCAAAGGTCATCATGGCCACATAGTCCTGAGGACGCAACTGCTGGGCAAAGGTGAAGGCCGCATTGCGCATGTCATAGATGAGGGAGTAGTTGGTGGCGGCAAACTCGCACAGCATCAGCGCCGTGATGGGCGCCTCGACGCGCTTGAAGCCAACGACCTTCTGCTCGACTCCATCCTCATAGACGCGGAAGTTGACGGGCTTCAGATTAGGAACAAACTGGCCGGTCTTTTCCAGCAGCACGCCCACATCGACGGTGACTTCGGGAACCTCGATGCGCAGCGAGAAGTTGGGCATTCCCTCGGGGTTCTTGACGTTGGGGGCGGCCGGTGCGGGTGGAGTGACGTTGTCGGGGTTGTCTTTCTTCTTGGGCAGGGCGATCACCCCGTTGTCGCCTGTGGGACCGCCAGAGTCGGGCGTCGCCTGGTCAGGCGGCTGGGTCTGCTGCCCGGCGGGCGGCGCGGGAGGCTGTGTTTGGGCCCGGCTCAACGGAGCGGACGCAACGGCCACGAGGGCCAGAATCAGGATGGCTAGCGAAAACCGGCGAAGAGCCGGGACAAATAGGCGCATTGGGACCATGACGACCTCTTTGCTCTACAGCATACGGGATTGCCCGAAGCCTGCGACAGCCGCGACGGGCGGCGCTTCTATCCGTTAGACGTGAAACAGGCCGCGACGATGCCGAGGGCGCAACCTCAGCCCGCTCAGAATCCGCTGGCCACCAGCCAGGCCTCGGTTAGCTCCAGCTCGGGCTTCTTCTCGGCCAGCATTTGCGCGTGAGCCAGCTTCACCAGCACATCCGCCTCCACATTCACCGGCGCGCCGATGTTGAGCGTGTGCAGGTTCGTCCGCCAATAGGTCAGCGGCAGAATCGCAATGGTAATCGCTTCGCCGTCAAACTCCGCAATCGTCAGGCTGATGCCCTCGACGGCTACCGAGCCTTTATGCACCATCCAGGGCCGCACCTTCTCCGGCACGCGCACCTTGAGCGTCCAGTCGGTGGTCTGCTTGTCAAAGTTGCGGGCTCGACTCCGGCACGACCGGGTCTAGAGCGGTCATCGTACCGCAGCCGTCCACGTGGCCTTGCACAATGTGGCCGCCCAGCGGACTGCCCGCGGCCGTAGGCAGCTTCCAGGTTGACCTTCGCGCCGGGGGTCAGCGCGCCCAGCGAGGTGCAGTCCAGCGTCTCCTGCGCCAGATCGGCGTGGAAGAGCGTAGGGTCAACGTCCAGCGCCGTCAGGCAGACGCCGGAGACGCCCAGCGAATCGCCCTCGCGCAGCCGTCCGGCCAGCCCCGGAGCCTCGACCGTAATCCGCCGCACACCGCCCCGGCTCTCGAGGCTAACCAGCGTGCCCGTCTGTTCGATGATGCCGGTGAACATGGTTTTATTCTAAGGGGTCAGAGGCCACGGATCTCTGAGCAGCGAGCACAGTCCCAGATCGTTGCCGTAGCGCTCGACCTCGACCTCTGCCATGCGGATGGCGCTGGCCATGCCTTTGAAGGCGGGCACGGCGTCGGAGCCCATGATCTGCGGGGAGACGAAGAGATGAATGCGGTCCACCAAACCGGCGGCCAGCAGCGCGGTGTTCAGCCGCGTGCCGGTCTCGACGAGCAGCGTAAGAATGCCCGCTTCTCCCAGCTTGTCCAGCACCTTGCCGAGCGGGACGCGGCCAGCTTCGGCGGGCAGCACCTCGACGCGGACGCCGCGCTGGCGCAGTTCGCTGATACGAGACGCGTCGGCGGATACGGTGAAGATGACCAGATCGTTGTGCGCCGTGGCCACCATCTTCGAGTCGAGCGGCATACGCAGCGCTGAGTCTAAGACAATTCTCAGCAGCGGGCGGCGTCGGCGCAATCCGCTGCGGTCGGTGAGCAGGGGGTCGTCGGCCAGAACCGTGTCCACGCCGGTCAACGCGGCGTCGGCCTGATGGCGCAGCGGCTGCACGGCGGCGCGCGCGGCTTCGCTGGTGATCCAGTACGGCGCGTGCAGCAGGTGCTCTCCGGGCGGCGGCGCGATGCGGCCGTCCAGCGTCATCGCCACCTTCATCAGCACCAGCGGGCGTTGATGCTGGCTCCAGCGGGCAAAGCCCTCGTTGAGACGGCGGGCTTCGGTTTCACAAACTCCCACGGTGACTTCGATTCCGGAGGCGCGCAGACGATCCAGTCCGTGGCCAGCAACGGCGGGATTGGGGTCGATGGTGGCTGCGACAACGCGGCGGAGTCCAGCGGCGATCAGCGCCTCGGTGCAGAGTCCGGTGCGGCCGGTGTGGTTGCATGGCTCCAGAGTGATGTAGGCTGTTCCGCCGCGCGCGCGTTCACCAGCAGCTTTGAGTGCAACAACTTCGGCGTGGTCAATCAGGTCGTACTCGTGCCAGCCCTCGCCGGCTAGCTGGCACGCGCTGTCCAGGATCACGCAGCCCACGGCCGGGTTGGGCGAAGTGACGCCAATGCCGCGCCGCGCCAGCTCCAGCGCCCGCTGCATCCATCGTTGATCTTGGTCTACCGGTTGATTCATGTGTGTGACAACGAACCCTCTAGTGTATATGAGGCGCGCGATAGGCCGGTGGTCTGTCGCAACAACGACGTTTCTCGGTAGCGATCTCAATCGCGGGCGTCGTGCCTTCAGCCCCTTTCGTGATATGGCTGTGGGAGGATGCTACTCAATTCGAGGGCAGGGAAGGGAAGCCCAAGCCAAAATCAGACTCAAGGTGAAAAGAGGTCTGGCAGGCCGGGCATTCAACCCCTGTGGAACGAAGGGAGCAGAAGCAGGGGCCATCAGGCTCCTGAAAGCAGCCATACAATCAAAATGGCTTGATCCACGGGCCTTTCGTTGATCTTCTCTGATGTTTCGCGCAGAATGATAAACGATATGGGGGCTGGTCGCCGATACTCAGCGCCACGCGGGAAAAATCGAGCGCCACGCCAAGCAGGGCGCGGGCAGTATTATTTCTTGGATTACATCGAGCAAACAGAGGTCTGCCAAAAACCAAGCCATGCCTGCGATTTTTGGCTTGACTTTTTGTTGGGATGGGTTAAATTGAAGGCTCCATACTTCGAGGAAGATTGACGTGATCCAATGAGGATGATATGTACATGCGCAGGCACTGCTCTCGATTAGACGTCCTCATGAGGTGGACGGCGCAATGCCGAGATCTAAACTTCGGAATTCTGCTTACAGTATGCCTATTGACCGGCGCACGGACGGCGGTCTCCCAGCAGTATCCGGTTATGAATCTTACCGGCGATTATAACCCCGTTGGAACCTATACCATTCATTGCTACGGTGCCTCAGGTCCAATTGAATCAGCATTCGATGGAAAGCACGATTCCGCGGAAGCGTCTGACTTCTTATTTATGCTAGGGTCAGCGGAGTCTGTAAATCAGGAAAACATGCAGTATCAGGTTCCCGTTGCAATTTACTCAAAGGAGGACCATTCCAAGCTTCTCGGCGGAATAAACTTAGCCTGTACGACGACTGGAACCTTCAGTGAAAGATTCGACAGGTTGGTACTGACCATATCGCAATCCGGCAAGGCGGATTCAGCGTTGACCTTTCGGTATTTTCCTTACCACTGCTGGGACGATGGTTGTAACCCACTTTCTTTCGATGCCAAACCAACCTCCAGGAATGACATGGCTCCCGTAGCCAATTGGCGAGGGCCGAATTATGTCACCGTAGATCAGGCAATTCAAACAGATGGAAATTTCCAGCCGCTGACGGTCAACTATTCATCGGATTTGCAGAATATCCCTATCTCGGGTAACTTCGTCTGGACATTGAGACCGGAAGGGTGCTGGAGTGAAGCGCGCTATTTCTCCGGCTCCCGGGATCAGCCCGGCAACGCGCATTATGTCCCCATCAGTCACACAGACCAGCCGACATACATCACGGTTCCATTGCTCTTCGACCGCTATGCTTCCAATCAGAACTCAATCGAGGTGAAGGTGCGGCCCTGGTGCGCGTTTTTCCAAAGCATCAAGAGTGAGATCACAAATAGCCCGAGCGCGAATGTCTGGGCGGTGGCCAGCTACTCTCCATCCGGCGGAAGGGCGCGCACGCAGAACATTCTCAACAACGTCACATTCACTGCCTCCCCAGGGTATGTGTTTCTTGTCGGATTACTTGGCATTGTCATCGGTGCATGCATCCGCAGCCAGCATACATGGAGAAACCTCTTCAAGTTGAGAAAGATTCCCGATGAGATGAAGGCTGCCGTTTCCGCCGGTATTGGTGCTGAGTTGGTTTGTCTTATTGGCGCATCCTTCAAACACGAAGCGAACTTTTTTGGTATTGCACTGGACCCTAGGCGGCCATTTGCTTGCTTTCTGATAGCACTCGTGGCAAGCGGAGGGACTGTTGTTCTTGCGTGGCTGGCGAGTGCGGGTAAGATTCCCGGCCAGATCGCCAGCCTCGGAAACGGAGTTCCATCGACGCAGCGACCTCTGGCCGGGCCCGCTGCAGGCGAGTCGAAGCCGGATGATAAAGTTGGAGGGGAGTCATGAAGCGGCTGATTAATGAGTGCTCAACGGCACGGAAAATGGCGTGCGCATGGATAGTTTTAGCCCTTATCCTTTGCCAACCATCGTTTGAACGGCATGGAGTTGCACAGTCATCTGAACGGCCTGGAGTCGCGCTGTCATCCAATATCCCCGCGCCGGTTGCGATCGATGCGATCGTGGGCACCGGTCTCCTTGTGCTCGATTCAGAAGGCAGCGTCTATGAATACAAGCAGTTGGGTAAAACTAAAGAATCGGTGCACGCGCCTTTGTTCCATTTTAGGATCAACGATGGGGACTTAGCGCAAGACATGACTATCGCCGTTCGCCACGGTCAGACGTATATTTTTATCTTGGCCAGGGCGAAGTATGGCATCAGCCGGGGTACCATCTACGAATACAGTTACGAGAATGGAAAAGGCCCCATGCGTGCGTGGTCATTGGACGAAATTGCGACGGGCATCGACTATGACGAGGTTAGCGGTGCGCTCTATTTTGTGATCGGAGCGAACGCGCGGTTATTTCGGATTCGCTTGGACGATCCCAAGATCGAACTCGTCGGAACTCTTCTCCATGTCGGGCGTGCCGGTCCGCTCGCTGTTCTGCCGGGTAAGTCGCTTGATGGAAAAGGAACAAAGCTTTACGTAGGGGATGTGAAAGAAGGTGGAATATATGAGTACCAGGTGGGAACGGGATTTCAGGCACAAGTTTCGAAATATATAGGGGTTGTCAGCGCGGAATTGACTTACCACAGAAAGAATCAAAAGTTCGCCAGCCTGTATGCAGCCGATTCGACGCGCCAGCTGATTGTTCCATTCGACATTCAGACGAATGGAAGTCTTGTGGCAAAGACATGGGTTGCGGAAAAATACTTGAGATATCCGGCATCCCTGGCGATAATCACAGGATTCAACGTGGTCGCCGATGGTGGCCGCAACGCTCTTATCGTATACGATGAAAACTGGAATCATCTCTATGACTTGCCATTAAGTAAGCAGAATGTTGCGAATTAGCGGCGATGTTACGGTGAGTCTTCCGGGAGTAAACGGCGAGAGCTCATGATGTTATGGAAGTCAGAATTCGACCAATCCATTTGGAGGGTGGCCCAGGTCGGAACAACCATAAATCTTGGTGGCCCAGGTCTCGCTTTTGAGACCTGGGAGACGATGAACCTGCGTTTCTTCGAGATTCATAGTACGCCATTGCCGTGTGGCGCTCCCAGGATCGGCCCACAAAGCAGGTGTCAGATTTCTCGGGTCTCGCCTCAGAAACCTGAGAACAACGAATGTCAGCGAGCGAAGAAAGACAAGCCGGCCCGCTAGGCTTTAGTCCCTGTTTTCCGGTCCCTGAAACTTAACCACCCATAGTCAAGAAAAAATGCCAAATCTTCGCCCCCAAACGCCCCGGACTCCCGCAATCCGGAACGAGTTCACTTTTTTTAATGACGTTCCCGCAGCCATTCCCGGTGAAAGTGGACAGCTATAGGTCTCCATTTCAGGCAAAACCGGACAGCTAAAGAGCACCACTTTCTCCGAAGCCGGTAACCTATAGCTGTTCATTTCGGGGGTAAACCGGCGACAGATTGCTTCACAGTTTGCAATAAACGGTAGCCTTTAGCTCACGATTGATTTCGGGCTATCCACCCCGCCAAAGCCGCGCTACTTCTCTTCGGCGTTGTCCTTCTTTTGCTCCGCGTGGATGGTCTGGACGATGGTGGTCATTAGATCGTCCAATGTCCGGCCCGGCGCCAGCGTGCAGCCGCTGAGGGTGTCGGTATCAACCTGCTGTTTGGCGCAGGTCAACAACACGCCATGCAAATCCATCACCGTGAAGTTCAATATAGTGTTGGAGGGAATAGGTTTAGGTGGCGCGGTGTTGAGATTGCCGGCCGGCATAGCAGTGAGGGGCGGCGTTGCACCAGTGGAGGCGGCCATCTGTACGGCAGAGGAGGCAAGGAGGACGGCGAGGGTCAAAAGCGTCGCAGCTCTTTTCATAATCACCTTTCCACATGCTTGCGCCAGGATTCCGGTGGCAGTTGAAAGTTCGACTGAAGGAGCAGGTTGTTCACCGGAAGCTTGCCTGGCGCCCAGGACAGCCTTAGGCTTCGCTCCGGATGAGCCGTGAAAAAGTGAGCAAAATTGAACACAAGAGTCTCACAAAAACAGACAATATGCAATTGAAAAATAAAGAGATATTGCATTGCCGAGGGTGCCGGATTGGCGGAATATAATGTTTATGAAGATGCAATCAAATAATCTTGACAATAACTCACTCAATATGAAATCCTAGAAGAGTCGGAAATTCACTCAACAGGCAGGTTCAAAACATGGCAAAGATTATCGGCATCGATCTCGGCACCACCAATTCGTGCGTCGCGGTCCTCGAAGGCGGCGAACCAAAAGTCATTGCGAATGAAGAGGGTGCGCGCACTACCCCCTCCGTCGTCGGCTTCACCAAGAGCGGCGAGCGGCTCGTGGGCCAGGTGGCCAAGCGCCAGGCCATCACCAACCCGGAGAATACCATCTTCTCCATCAAGCGCTTCATGGGCCGCCGCTACAACGAAGTCAGCGACGAAATGAAGATGGTGCCCTTCAAGGTGATTGCACAGGGCGACCACGTGGGCGTGATGGCGCAGGGCAAGGAGTATACCCCGCCGGAGATCTCGGCGATGATCCTGCAAAAGCTCAAGAAGTCCGCCGAAGCCTATTTGGGCGAGACGGTTACCGAGGCGGTGATCACCGTTCCTGCCTACTTCAACGACGCCCAGCGCCAGGCCACCAAGGACGCGGGCAAGATCGCCGGCCTCGACGTGAAGCGCATCGTCAACGAGCCGACCGCGGCCGCGCTGGCCTACGGCCTGGACAAAAAGAAGGACGAGACGATTGCCGTCTACGACTTCGGCGGCGGCACCTTTGACATTTCGATTCTTGAAGTTGGCGAAGGCGTCATCGAAGTCAAGAGCACCAACGGCGACACCCACCTGGGCGGCGACAACCTCGACCAGCGCATCGTCGACTGGCTGATCGCCGAGTTCAAGCAGGAGCAGGGGCTCGACCTCAGTTCGAAGGGCAACGAAATGGCCCTGCAGCGCCTCAAAGACGCCGCCGAGAAGGCCAAAATCGAGCTTTCTACGACCATCGAAACAGAAATTAATCTGCCTTTTGTCACCGCCGACGCCACCGGCCCCAAGCACCTGGTGCGCAAGCTGACGCGCGCCAAGCTGGAGCAGTTGGTCGAGGATCTGCTCTTCCGCTCGCTCGAGCCCTGTAAGAAGGCCATCGCCGACGCCGGCGTCAGTGTTAAAGACATCGACGAAGTGGTGCTGGTGGGCGGCCAGACGCGCATGCCCAAGATACAAGCATTGGTGAAGGAACTCTTCGGGCGCGAGCCGCATCGCGGCGTGAATCCGGATGAAGTAGTCGCGATTGGCGCGGCGGTGCAGGCCGGCGTTCTGGGCGGCGAGGTCAAGGACCTGCTGCTGCTGGACGTGACGCCGCTGACGCTGGCTATCGAGACGCTGGGCGGCGTGGCCACGCCGATGATCCAGCGCAACACCACCATCCCCACCAAGAAGACGGAGACGTTTTCCACGGCGGCCGATTCGCAAACGGAAGTCGAAGTCCACGTCCTGCAAGGCGAGCGCCCGCTGGCGGCGCAGAACCGCACGCTGGGCAAGTTCAAGCTGGGCGGCATCATGCCCGCCCCGCGCGGCGTCCCGCAGATCGAGGTGACCTTTGATATTGACGCCAACGGCATCCTCAATGTGACGGCCAAGGACAACGCCACCGGCAAGGACACGCGCATCACCATCACTTCCAGCTCCGGCTTGAGCAAGGAAGAGGTCGAGCGCATGGCCAAGGAGGCCGAGGCGCATTCCTCCGAAGATAAGGAAAAGCGCGAGGAGATTGACGCGCGTAATTCGCTCGATGGCATGGTCTATAACATCGACAAGATGCTGAAGGAATCCGGCGATAAGATCTCCGGCGCCGAGGCCGCTCCGGTAAAGGCCGAAGTCGAAACAATTCTGGCCGAGTCGAAGAAGCTGCTGGAAGGCACGCCAACCTCCAGGGAGCTCGAAGGCCCAGCACGAGAAGCTGACCCACGCCAGCCACAAGCTCGCCGAGATCGTCTACAAGGCGACTGCGGCACAAACCGCGGCAGCCGGAGCAACTCCCGGCGCGACCGAGCCCCACGCCGAAGCCAAGAAGGACGAAGGTGTGATCGACGCCGAGTATGTGGACGTGGACGAGAAGAAGTAAGCGGAGTTCACTCAACCTCCCCGGTCCCCAAAAGCGAGGGATCGGGGGCACTCTCATCTTGGTAAAAATTGCGGTTTGAGATCGGGGCCATTCGCCAACGATCAGGAGGAAAGTAAGCTAAGTGGACCACGAACGCCTGGAGATCGACCTGCAACGCGCTCCCAACGATGAGAGCGTAAACGAACCAGGATTTCAGAACGAGCTACGGGAGTTCTCCAAGTCACTTCGCACTGCGGGGGTTACATTTTCCCAGCGGGCCATGGCTTTCGACTCAGTCGATGCCCTCGGTTTTCCTCTCGCAGAATTCGTAATCAAGACTCTTTCTCCGGCTGTCATTCCCGCCGCAGCAGACTGTATGCGGTGCCTGGGTTCAGGCACGATACGGACGGAAAGTCCGTCTCAAGATCGGTGATGTGGAAGCCGAAGGACGAACCACCGAAGAAATTGAGAACCTCTTGAGGCAGGCCGAGAGCTTTCGTGGAGAGGTTCACAGCTGACAACCGCAATGAGCCATCGCTAACGACCAGCTAATGGGCAATCTCAGGGGCGCTCCCACTAATCCGGCAAAGGAAGCCATCGCCGCACACTCCCAGGGCGTCTCAGAGCAAATGTGACGGGCATTTCAGGGCCAAGGCAGGTTGCAGCAATCGAACAATCATGAAGGGCAGCTATTGAATTCTGAACGAGTTCATAAACTGGTCTGCATGGGTTGCGGTATAGCCCTTCGAGGTGGTCACACACAACCTGTAGAAGCGAGTCCCGACTAGGAAGTCGTGTGCGGCGTAATTGTACTCGGCATCTGCGGCGGTGATGGCGCGTCCAGGGACGCCGTCGAGATCGATGACTTTGTTACTGAGCAGGGTTGTTCCGGGCCAGAAGCCGTTCTCAGTCCCTTGTAGGACGGTCTCCGCCACTTTGGCGGCGACATCCGGTGCGAGGTTGGAGTATCCCACGAGGTAAGTGGTTTTGCCGTTGTCAGCACTGACAGAATAGTCGTAGGCCGTACTCGTTTCGCTGTTACTGAAATGAAGCAGCTGTGAGGACTGCGTGGGAGTTCCGGGAAACAGGATGCTGAAACGTGCGTCTGCTGACGTGAACAGCCTGCCAAGCATCGGATCGCGTTGGTTCGGCAGTGGAATTGTTTGGAGCCGGTTGTATTGGTTTGGCAGTGGAGTTGTCTGGTATTGTTTGTACTTGCTCCGCAGTCGTTGCGGTCGGAGTGGAGGTTTGGGTACCAGCCTCAGCAACGACGAACGCCCAAATTGCGACGGTAATACCAAGGATGAATAAAGCACCGAGAATAACGTTTCTCGCACTCAACGTTCTCCGTTCAGGCTGCGAGAAGATTGGAGTGCCAGCATTTACAATCGCGCCGCAGTAAACGCACTGCAAAACGTGTTTCTTCATGATGAGGAGCCAGCCCAGCAACCCAAATACGAAGCAACCTATGCCGCCGGATACCATAGCTATACTCCATGTGCCAGCGAATGCGGTCGCGAAGGCACTGTCATGAGCGGCACCGGCAACACCGGCAAGCAGGCTGAGGATAAGCAGGATCGCGCAAGCCGCCATTCCGAGAATTGACGGGATGAGAAGAATATAGCCGATTGCAACTGCTGGACCGCTCAAACGACGTATCTTTCTGGGCATCAGCGTTCCACGGTCACAAATCTTGCAGGTAGGGTACGGCTTGAGATTGGATGCTTCAGGTGTTTCCATCCTGACTCTCCGGTTTGGTGCAAGTTTACACCCAGCCGCCCGCGCCTGCCGTGAAACCTCAGCTTCAGTAACAGAGCACGACTTTTGCAGTCCCGCGCCGGGTACCCCAGGTCCGGATTTTTTGACCTGGGAACCATGATCCTGAATCAACCGCCTTGTATCAGGGCACGACTTCAGTCGTGCCGAAAAGTCCAATAAAAACCACGGGCTCCCGCCCCGGAGGGGCGGAACGAAACCCATTACTTCCAAATCCTGCCGAGCCTATATTAAACTCATTCCGGTAGGCGATATTCTCCACTCCCGGAAGGAGCAGGTGATAATAGTCCAGGCCGGGGCCCCCGCGAACAGGTCTTCGTTCGCGGGGTGGAGGGCAAGCGCAGCGCAGCCCTGGGAAAGCCAGCCAGATGGAGCGTCGCGCCCCGTAGGGGCGCTGTGAAAACTCAACTGCCCAATAAAATGAATCGTAAGGTGATTGCAGATTATTTCCCCTTTCCGGATCACAATCGAAGTATGAACACGTTCTCCAGTCGCGCATTACTCGGTTCACTGACCAATGACCCCCACCCCCCTATGCTAATCCGGCCGTATTCTATGCCACCATTTCACGTAACATGCTTAGATTTAATAGGATATCTTTTCATTCTGTTAATTTACTGGTAACATCAAACCGCCGATTTTGCCCATTTATTGGCCTAATAATGGCCATTTTGGCAGGAAAAGTCCGCTATTTCGCCACTTGCGAGTACTCCGCCTCCGCCCTCTTGACTTTTCCTTGCTCCGGGAGAGGTGGCACATTCTGACTAACAATAACTTTGGGTAGCCCATCTCTGGCTTTTCAGAGACGGAGCCCATCTCTTCCGTCGCGGGCAAGAACAGCCATCAGTTGCGCAGGAAATCCTTGGCCTTCTGGAGGAGAACGTCGCGGCTGATATCGGAGATGGTGTTAGTCAGCGGAATGCTCTTGGGGCAGACTTCGACGCAGTTTTGCGCGAAGCCGCACTCCTGGATGCCGCCGTCGCCGGCCAGCGCGCGCAGGCGCTCTTCCTTTAAGACTCTCCCAGTGGGATGGTTGTTGAAGAGCTTGACCTGCGCGATGGTCGCCGCGCCAACGAAGTTAGTGTCTTTGTTGAACTGCGGGCAGACTTCCATGCAGCACGTGCAACTGATGCAATTCGAGAGTGGGTAACTCGCCTCCTGCTCCTGCGGCAAGACGCGCGGGCCTGCTCCCAGGTCATACGTCCCGTCGATGGGAATCCACGCCTTGACGGCCTTCAAGTTTTCAAATAATACGCTCCGGTCCACTTGCAGATCGCGCACCAGCGGAAACTTCGAGAGTGGCTCGACGCGGATGGGCTGCTCTAGGTTATCCACCAGCGATGAGCAAGCCATGCGGGCCTTGCCGTTGATGCGCATCGCGCAGGAGCCGCATGTTTATGCCTCCCTTAACAGTTGGTCTTGCTACTACAAACCAAAGGGGATTAACCTAATATATAACCTATCCAGAACAGATGCATCCTAAACAGGCTATACCTCCAACTTGAGGTGCTGTAAAGGTTGCCACTCTGCTTGATTTCTTCATCACCAGCATTGTTACTTAAATAATGTGAGTGTGCGGCCCTCACCGAGGTACACTGTTTGGACATGAGGTCCTGGAAGTCCAAGGTGGTATTTGTGTAGGCAATCATTTTTTTTTTTTT
>CAWFZU010000044.1:0-16714 GCA_963820195.1 uncultured Acidobacteriaceae bacterium
GCGCCGCTGTAACTCACTGCGCCAAACAGCACGTCGCCGCTCGCGTTGGTAGTATCTTGGATCTCCTGATTTGCCGTGAAGACATTGGCTTGGTTGGTCTTGGCTATGGTTGACGGGAATCCCGTTGCGTTGGTTAGGTTAATCGCCGAGGGAGTTCCAGGGGCCGGGGTAATTAAAGCAGGGGAAGTGGCCAAAACAACCGCCCCGGTGCCTGTGTAACTCGTACACGGAACAATCACAATCCCAGTCGTATCGCTATAGCAGGGCGGTGTCTGCGCGGTGGAAGGGCCTGAGCCGGTGACGTTGCCTGTTGGCACCGCTCCTCCATCCGTAATACCCGTATTGCTTGACCATGTGGCCAAGTGCCCTGCGGTGTTTGTGCCGGAGGTTGTGACGTTGCCGGTACCGGCACCGAGGTTCGTTCGCGCGGTGGTTGCGTTCGCGACATCGCTCAAATTATTCGCTGGATTGAGCGGAACATAAGGGCTGGCCACAGCGAGCGAAGGCGTTGTAGTGGAATTGGTGACGCAGGCACGCAGCGCAACTCGGCCATCTGCCCGCGCCGCAAAGCTCGTGATTCCCCCACCGCCACCACTGCATGTTCCCGAAATAATCTGCGCTAAACTATTCGTTCCCGCGCAACTTAGATTGGGCGGAACTGCCACGCCATTCACCTGATTCGCATTCACTGGCACAATCGGCGGGATGGGCGCGGTCGGCTGATTCGGCGGATTTGTCGAGTTGTAAACCACCCACTTAAACGTCCCGCCCGGCTGAGCGGTGCAACTCCAAATCGTGAATGTGATCCCATCCACATTCTGTGTCGTGACTTGCGTCCCCACTTGCGCCGCGTAGTTGCACAGGTTTCCTGCGGCGCCATCTGCGCATACACTTCTCCTGTCAACGCCAACACACCCATCCAGACCGCCAGCAGTCTCATTAAGCCTCTACTGACGGGCCGTTCGTTTGGCTATTTTTCTTGCTGTCGGCTTCGCCCATTTTGGCGAGAGCCTCAGTCGGCGTAGGTTGCGTCTTGCCGTACGCTACGCTCTCTTCCGGAGGTGCGCCGCCGGCGGGAATTGCCAGCACAGCCGCTGACAAATTCGCGCGCTTGCGGCTGGAGTCGACGATTCCCTTGCCGCCGTTCTGCGCGTTGATCAGATGGGCGTAGTAACCCCAGTCTGTCTTCACCCATTCCGGCGCCATCTTTGTCTCGCCTACTCCGATATCGAAATAGGTTTCATTCGGGGCGCTGGTAGCGCGGTATGTGCCGCTCGCGTGGAGCCGCGCCTGCAACTCCAATAATTTGGGCGACACACTCAATGGGTCCTTGTGCGATTGGACTGCTTCTGCTAAATCGGTGCGATTTACGAATCGCGCCGTCACGGTTGATTGAATCAATGGCATAATGCTTTTCCTTTTTCTGAATGTTTGGTTTGCTAAACTACGGGCTGTGAAAGAAGATGGTGGAGATGGCGAGGACCTGCTAGACGCAGTGGAACGTTACACTTGTTAGGCCAGAAAGCCCACGGCTTTAGTCGTGGGATGATGGTGCTTGCTTTTGCTTTGGCCATTTGGTAAGCTGGTTTGGCGGAGATGTTCTCCGTAAATTTGTTTTCAGTGTGTTGTACTAGAAGGGCCGATGGTAATAATCGGTTCCGTCCTGGCGCATGCGGTCAATGATAGTCCGCTGAACTCCGTAAGCTTCCGATCGCAAGATTGGCAGCGAGAACCCGCGACCGTCTGGTGGCGATGAACCGCCCCATACCCGAGGCCTACCGAGGCCGCGGTTGCCGAGAGCGAAGCCGAGGAGCAAAGCCGCCAGCCGCTGCGTTTTACCTCTAAGACCTTCGACATCATCAAGCATGGACCCTCGGTGGTGGAGGCGGTGCATGTTGGCGAGCCCAGCCTGGACGACCCCAAGCGCACCCTTGCGTTGGATGTAACCAAGCAGAACGTCACGATCTTCAACGACGCCATCAACGCGGGCAAGCCAGCCGCGCCAGCCGAGGCGGCACCACCCACAGGCGTCAACGAGCCGCCCCGCAGCGACCAGCCCTCTCAGGCGCCACTGCAGCTTGAGAAGCCCGAGGGCGGCACCGGCGTGGGCGTTCAGGTGGTAACAGCGCCCGCGGCCGACCCCAACGCCGTCGTCAAGCCGGTGGGTCCGCCTAACACCGCCATTCCCGCCGCGGAAAAACCTGCCGAGGCTCCCGAGCAGGTCAACGACGTCAAGCTCGGCTCGAACCCGGCTGTCAACGCCGCAGACGCCAAGAAAAAGAAGGCAGACCTCAGTGACGAATCCTCCAGCAAGAAGAAAAAGAAGAAGGGCCTTGCCAAGCTGAACCCGTTCTAGAAGAAAAGCAGAGTCCGGCCAAGGCCGCACCCTCACCCGGTGCGGCCTTTTTCTTTGTGCTTCCCCTCTTCACCAGCAAGCGCGCGAAGCTGTGTCGTGCAGGTCATGAGATCAAAAACGGAAGATTGCACATGTCTCCGGGTTTGACGCTCCCACCTGGGCCTCCTATAATCATCTAGTTCCTGCTGATGTCTCCATCTGCGTTTTTTGCTGTTTCTGCCGCATCCGCCGCGGAAACATGAAGCAAGGGCACGAGGAATCTCAGAAGGACAGGATCGTTTCCGCGTCCCGGCGCGGTGAGACCCGCAGGAATTCCGAAGGAGTTTTCCATTCACATGAATCGTTCTCTTGTACTTGCCGCCACACTGGCCTCGGGCATTGTCCTGAGCGCTGCCGCCCAAACGCTGCCCGCACCCGCCGCTGCACCCGCCGCCGCCGCTCCTGCCGGTCCCGCCAAGATTGCCGTAATTGCCTTTCAGGTGGCTGTGGCGCAGACCAATGAAGGTCAGCGCAACTTCGCTGACCTGCAGAAGAAGTACGCGCCCAGAGAAGCCCGGCTAAAGGCACTCGGCGAAGAGATCGATACCCTGACCAAGCAGTTGCAGAAGCAGAGCGATACACTCAGCGAGAGCGAAAAAGCCCGCCAGGCCAAGGTCATCGACGACAAGACCAAGCAGGCGAAGCGCGAGCTCGAAGACGCCCAGAACGATATGCAGCAAGAAGGGGGAGAGGTGTACAACGCCTTGGCCTCGAAGGTCGGAGCCGTGATGGCCTCGTACGCGGAACAGCAGGGATACACGCTGGTGCTGGACTATGCCCAGCAGCAGAGTCCCGTTCTCTATGCGCAACCCTATGCGGACATCACCAAGCAGGTTATTGAGGCCTACAACGTGAAGTCGGGCGTGCCCGCTCCTCCGCCACAGCCGGCTGAGACAGCCCCTCCGGCGGCGCCCAAACCAGCGGCCAGGCCTCCCGCCACCAACAAATAATCTGAAGCCATTGGAGTGGAGATTGGCAAAGGCCCCACAATGCGGGGCCTTTGGTTTTCACGAGCCTTCTCCGAGAGAGCGAAGACGCGGCCGGCGGCACAAGATTCAAGAACGCATGATTTGACGCTCCCACCTGGCGTTCCTATAATTTAACTGCATCTTGCTGACGTCTGCGTTCGCTTCTTTCTCCTGATTCCGCGCCGTCCGGCGCAGAGTGCGCTGGGGATGGAGAGGTTTCTCCGCAGTCAGGCCTTGATTCGCGCGAGAAGATTGCGCAGTTCCACAGGAATTCCAAAGGAGTTTTTGATTCACATGAAGAGATCGCTTGCACTCATCGCAACATTGGCCTCAGGCTTGGCTCTGAGCGCTGCCGCCCAAACATTGTCCGCACCCGCCGCCGCCGCGCCTGCCGGTCCCGTGAAGATTGCCGTCATTGCGTTCCAGGCGGCCGTGGCGCAAACCAATGAAGGCCAGCGCAACTTCGCCGATCTGCAGAAGAAGTACAGTCCAAAGCGCGAACAATTGAGGGCACTTGCCGAAGAGATCGATACCGAGACCAAGCAGTTGCAGACGCAGGGCGACAAACTGAGCGAGGCCGTGCTCGCCAGCCGCACCAAGGCCCTCGAAGACAAGAAGAAGCAGTTGCAGCGCGACTCCGAGGACGCCCAGAACGACTTCCAGCAGGAGATGCAGGATGTCTACAACGCCCTGGCCTCGAAGGTCGGTGACGTTCTGGCCAGCTATGAGCAGCAGCAGGGATACACGCTGGTGCTGGACTATGCCCAGCAACAGAGTCCCGTTCTCTATGCGCAGCCATCTACAGACATCACCAAGGCCATTATCGACGCCTACAACGTGAAGTCGGGCGTGCCCGCTCCTCCGGCGCCGCCGGCAGCAGCGCCCAGGCCGGCGGCAACCAGGCCGGCGGCAACCAGGCCGGTAGCCAAGCCTCCCGTCGCACACTAAAAACGGGTAAATTCCGATCAGACGAAAGCTGGCAGGGCCTCGCGATGCGGGGCCTTTGCCGAACAGCCAAGTTTTTGAAGAGCGGCGGAAGGGCGGCTCGCCGACTATACATTGCAATAAGAGTTCCGCTCACTCGTGTTGTGGAAAAAACTGTGGATTTCTTTTGAGAATTGAGTGAAGAAACCCAGCATTCTCCTCTTGCCAAGATCAGTTCCCTTCTGATATACAAAGCAACTCCTTATTTATCAATCACTCTGAATAGAACACATCGCTCCCCAGATGGGCCGCCAGAAGCAGGGACGCACAGGCAGGCTTGCTGGGGTTATCCACAAATTGGAGTGAACGGAGTGTGAATCGGGTCACATCTTTTTTGGTTACTTCTGCGAATCTTCGCCTATTCGCAGCACCGCCAGGAAGGCTTCCTGGGGGATGTCCACCTTGCCGATGCGCTTCATGCGCTTCTTGCCTTCCTTCTGTTTTTCCAATAGTTTGCGCTTGCGGCTGATATCGCCGCCGTAGCATTTCGCGATCACGTTTTTACGTAACGGGCTGACGGTTTCGCGGGAGATCACCTTGGCGCCTATGGCGGCCTGGATGGCGACCTCGAACTGCTGGCGGGGAATCAGCTCGCGCATCTTGGAGACCAGCGCCCGGCCGCGCTCGTAGGCGCAATCTTTGTGAACGATGACCGAGAGCGCATCGACCGGCTCGCCGCTGACCAGAATGTCCAGCTTGACCATCGGCGACTCCCACTCGCCGGCCAGTTGATAGTCCAGCGAGGCGTAGCCGCGGGAGATCGATTTGAGGCGGTCGTAAAAATCCAGAACGATCTCGTTCAGCGGCAGCTCGTAGGTGAGCAGAACACGGCTGGATGTGACGTACTCGAAGTTCAATTGCTTGCCGCGTTTTTCTTCCACAAGTTTGAAGATGCCGCCCACATATTCTTCGTTGGTAAGAATCTTGGCGGTAATAACCGGCTCGCGGATGCTGTCGATGTTGGTGGGTTCGGGCCAGCGCGAGGGATTGTCCACTTCGAGTTCGCTGCCATCGGTGAGGGTGATGTGATAGCGCACGCCGGGGGCGGTGGTGATCAGGTCCAACTGGTACTCGCGCTCCAGCCGCTCCTGGATGATCTCCATATGCAGCAGGCCGAGAAAGCCGCAGCGGAAGCCGAAGCCCAGCGCGACCGAGCTCTCCGGCTCAAAGAAGAAGGACGAATCGTTCAGCCGCAGTTTTTCCAGCGCGTCGCGCAGCAGCGTGTGCTCGTGCGAGTCCACCGTATAGAGGCCGGCAAAGACCATCGGCTTGATGTCTTCAAAGCCCGGCAACTGCGCGGCCGCGGGCCGCGTGTCGTCGGTGACCGTATCGCCGATCTTGGTGTCGCTGACAGTCTTGATGGTGGCGGCAAAGAAGCCCACCTCGCCGGCCAGCAGTTCGCCGATCTCCACCGGTTTGGGCATCAGCACGCCCATGGACTCCACTTCAAAGGCCTTCCCATTCGACATCAGGCGGATTCGCTGGCCCTTGCGCATCGTGCCCTGCATCACGCGCACCAGCACGATCACGCCGCGATAGGAATCGAACCAGGAGTCGAAGATCAGAGCCTGCAGCGGCGCGTTGGGATCGCCGGTGGGCGCGGGCAGGCGATGAACGATGGCTTCCAGAACTTCGTCCACGCCCTGGCCGGTCTTGGCGCTCACCGGAATGGCGTCGGTGGCGTCAAGGCCGACGGCTTTTTCGATGGCCTCCTGGGTGCGCAAGATGTCGGCCGAAGGCAGATCGATTTTGTTGATGACGGGAATGATTTCCAGGCCGTGGTTGATGGCCAGATAGGCGTTGGCCAGCGTCTGCGCCTCGACGCCCTGCGAGGCGTCCACCACCAGCAGCGCGCCCTCGCACGAGGCCAGCGAGCGCGAGACCTCATAGCTGAAGTCCACGTGGCCGGGCGTATCGATCAGGTTGAGCTGGTAGGTGTTGCCGTCGTGCGCCTTGTACATCATGCGCACCGCGTGGGCCTTGATGGTGATGCCGCGCTCGCGCTCCAGGTCCATGTCGTCCAGAATCTGCGCCTGCATCTCGCGGCCGGTCACCGAGCCGGTCAACTCCAGCAGACGGTCGCTCAGCGTCGACTTGCCGTGGTCGATGTGGGCGATGATCGCAAAATTTCTGAGGAAGCGTGCGTCCATCGGAGGCTTTCAAAACAAATGGGTTGCGGGCGCGCAGGCGATCCGCCTTAGCGGCTCTCCTATGGTTTAGCTTATCATCGGCGAGCTGGTGGAAAGTGAAAGTGCATGCATCGGTATGCCTTCCTATCTCCAGCGATAAAAGCCAGTTTAATGCTCAAAATCGAGATTTGGACCCAGGTTTTACCAGACCTGCGCCACCCGCCGCTCAAAAGGATTTCCTGCTCAGTCATTGTCTCGTCTCTCCTTTGTGGCGTGTATTGCTGCCAACAAATGAAGAGTAGCGAGACCTGAGTCGAACTTGAAGGGACAACTAATGCCCGGAATTATTTTCCCTGCCGCTCGTAACCAAGCTCTTTCAGGAAAGCCCGGAGACGCCTGACCGCCTTTTTTAGCTTATCCACGCAATCAGAATCTGCTGTGTGTTTTTTATGACTTTTGCAGAAGTGATCTGCCAGTTTGGGATAGCTCCACACTTTCGGTTCCAGCTCGTACAACACAAGTGCTAGGAGAGCGTGTCCGTCTGAATCGACTGTTCCAGCCCTGCGACCGACCTTTCCCTTTGTGCTATGCGTGAGAAAGTTCCTCAACCATGCGGCATTCTCTTCATCGGAATAGTCATCTTGTGCGGCTGCGCGAATCCATCTCGCGGCGGTGAGGCAGTTCACATCTTCCGACTTTTTCTGGTCTATCTTTTGTGGTTTACGGCCCAAATAGCTCTCGACACGTCGAAACTGCTCTATCTGACACTCTGTTTTGTTGATGTACACTTGCGCTTTGCGCATCCATTCCGGTATATCTTTGCCGTTGCGGGGTGGTGGAACAGGATTCACCGATTCTGCCGCTTGTCTATTTATCCATTCGGTAGCTAGAACCCAGTACAGGTAAAGGAACCGCTGCGCGGATTCCGGCATCGACTTGGCAACAACAAGTCTTTCGTGAAAACCCTCTTCGTTCGAGTTCACGTTGCGCCACCTCCCGAGTGGCATCCCGGCAGTGAAGAGATGGGCGAGGCAAGCCGAGAGAGCCTGCCCATTCGGGAGCTACCCTAGCCGATTCAAGAAAATCATACTCCTTCAAAGCGGCTCAGCAACCGCCAGAATTCGCCACCTCAAATAATCGGAGCGCCCTTCACTTAGGCCGCGTTGGATGCGCCTGCGGCCTGTTGGACACGCAAGGGTTGTCACCCCTGTCCTGTTTAATGACTTCCTTCTCTGACACTATCGTGTAACAAAGTCCGGCTCCAAAACACATACTCTCATTCGTTGGGCCGGATTCGAGAATGGATTCGTAATCGTTATTGGGATGTAATCGGGGACATTCCACCAACACGGAATCTGGGGATCGTTTGATCGGTATTGGCTGAACACATTCAAGCACATACGCAGTTAAGTGCGAGTCGCCCTTGATATCAGAGTAGCCTTCTACCGTGAACCTGGTTGCGATACAGTCACCATTTGTACACCAGTCCCCTCCCGCGTCTCCCGAACGAACAGCAGTGACATGGAAAATTATTTTCTGCGCGGTCTGTTTCTGTCCAAGTAATTGCTCACTGAGCGGTAATAGGCTGCTCGCCAGCATAATTAGCGCTAGCCGTCGCGTTCCTTCTTTGATATTCACCGTAGAGTCTCCGTTTCAGTTCTGTTCGCAGTTAGTTTTGCTTCTTGGCTTCGCACTCTTGGTACTCATCTTCCTGACTCTCATACTCCTCACAGCCCTCGACAAATGACTGGGATTTACCGCCGCAAGTCCCTGAGCCGCTGCTCTCCGCCCATTCATATCCAGCGTAATGCCCTGAGCCTTCGTCATACGGGTTCTCCGGTTCGGTGCAGTTATGAGCAGAAGCGGCCTCCCCGTTGCTATCGGACGAATTGGAGGGCGCAGAGGACCTACAGCCAACTATGAGCATCAATCCAGCGACCGTCAACAGCAAGATAAAGCGTCTCATGATCTCTTTTGATATGCCTCATTTATGCTCGTTACCTGGCCCGACGCCTCACCAGTGGGCAGCTAGCGCGACGTCGTTCCAAGACTAGTCAGGTGTATTCGCTACTTCAAAATATCCAGCCCAGGCCCACCCAACCTGTCCACCCGTCGTTCTTACTTTCACCCCGAAGTCGCTGGTGTTCAATAGAGTTGCTACTTCCCCAGCTTTCATATGACCACATACCAACCTCCCAAGCTCCGTAGTGGTCAGATCCACGTCGTTTGAGGCTTTGACAAAGCGTGCGGGCCTCGTATCACGGGTTCGCTTTTCGGGGGCAGCGGGCTGAACGTCTTCGTTTGAATGCAGGATAATACTTGGATCTTTTTCGCATTCCTCTTCCGCGTTGGAAAACTGTGCGTTTCGAGCCGCACAGTCTCGGATTGGCTTCATCTTTGCTTCATAGGCGGCGTTTTCTCCTTCTTGACGCTTCTCGGTTTGATACTCATCGTATTTGAACCAACCGTAGAAACATCCACATCCGATGGCGGCGAAAATCAAAATCCAGACGGCAATCTTAGCTGCCTTTCGCCAAAGGTTATGTTTGTCGATCAGGTAGGCCATGAAGATCAACAGTAAAAAGATACCAAGAGCCAAAATCCTACCTCCAACACAATGTGACTCATCGGGTGTACGCATCGACTACAAGCGGCGAAGATCAAAGCCAATGCCGCACGATATTCGCATCCGGTTTGGCCGTGCAATCCGTCGCATCCACGAGGAACAGGAGATCAATCAGGAAGAGGCGGCGGAGCGTTGCGGCCTACACAGGACATACTACAGCGGAATCGAGCGCGGTGTGCGGAATGTTTCTCTGGCGGGTGGCGCAGGTCTCAATTCGGAGACCTGGGAGACCACTTCTCGGCCATAGCTTATCATCGGCATAGCGCCTTTGCGGCCTTTCGGCGGCAAGGCAACAGCATCTCTCATGCTCATTCGCAGGATTCAGTATCGATTTCTCGGCTGCGCCGCGCTGGCTCTTTCGCTGGCGGGTTGCACACCCACTGCGCCCATGGGCGCTTCAGCGGGCGCGCGGCCGCAAGCCACCGCGCCGGCCCTGACGTTGGGCGCGAACTCAGCAGCACCCGCGCCGGCCCCGCTGCCGGCTGCTCCCGCGCCGCCAGCGCCCTCCGTTGAGCAGCAGCGGGTGCGATTGCTGATCAGGCAGGTCGAGGAGACCTATGCCCGCGGCGAGGCCGACTATCACAAGGGGAGATTGCCCGAGGCCAAGCAGGAGTTTGATCGCGCCGTGGACCTGATGCTGGCGAGCGGCATCGACATCAGGAGCGATGCCGATTTGCAGGAGGAGTTCGACCGCATTGTCGATGAGGTCAACGCGCTGGAGATGGAGGCCCTGAAGCTGGGCAACGGCTTTGTCCCCAACGAGGAGGAGACGCCGGCCGAGGTAGCCGAGGACGTGACCTTCGAGGTGGACCCCAACATTGTCGCCAAGGCCAAGGCCGATCTGGCCACTACCAAATCCGATCTGCCGCTGGTGGTCAACGACTACTGTGGCCGGCGTACATCAACTTCTTTGCCAATACACAAAAGGGCCACAACACGCTGCTCCACTCCTTCCAGCGCGCCGGCCGCTACAAGGCGATGATTCAGCGCGTGATGGCCGAAGAGGGCGTGCCGCAGGATCTGATCTATCTGGCGGTGGCCGAGTCGGGCTTCAATCCACGCGCGCTCAATCGCCGCTCCCACGCCGGCGGAATGTGGCAGTTCATGCCGCGCGGCAACTACGGCCTGGTGCGCAACGCCTATGTGGATGAGCGCTTCGATCCGGAAAAATCCACCCGCGCCTACGCCCGCTACATGAAGTTCATCTACGACCAGTTGGGCGACTGGTACTTGTCGATGGCCGGCTACGACTGGGGCGCGGGCAATGTGCAGCGCGCCGTGCGAGAAGACCGGTTACGCCGACTTCTGGGAACTCTACAAGCGCAACAACCTGCCCAAAGAAACCAAAAATTATGTGCCGGAAATTCTGGCGGCGATCATCATCGCCAATCATCCCACGCAATATGGCTTCGACGATGTGACGCTCGATCCGCCGGTGTTGACCGACACGGTGACCATCAACTACGCGGTGGACCTTAGGCTGGTGTCGGATATTGTGGGAGCGCCGGTGGATGAGTTGACGGCGTTGAATCCCAGCCTGCTGCGCATGGTCACGCCGCCCGATGCTTCCTTCGATCTGCATCTGCCGGGCGGCATGGCCGCGGTCTTCGAACAGCGCATTGCCGCAATTCCCGAAGGCAAGCGCAATGCCTGGCGCTACCATCGCGTTGCAGTCCGAGGATACGCTGGCCTCGGTTGCGCGCAGGTATAGCGTGACCGTGGCGGCTCTGGCCGCGGCCAATCAGCTGCACGCGAACGATAGCATCGAAGGCCTCGAGGCGCTGCTTGTGCCCACGCCGCCGCGCCGCTGAGCCTGCGCATACGAGGCTCTACACGGTGCGCAGGGGCGATACGCTGGTGACCATCGCCGACCGCTTTGGCGTCTCGCTGAATGAGTTACGCCGCTGGAACAAGATACCCGGCATCAAGGTGCAGCCAGGCCAGCGGCTGCGCGTGGCCGAGCCCGTGAGTGTGAAGCGCGCCGCGGTACACACTCATCACAGCGGCGGCTCGCCAAAGGGCGCGGCGGAAAAGCCCGCGCCTCCGCATGCGCCCATCAAGAGCGCAACACCAGCCGCGAAGAAGGCGCCCACGCAGCGCTCCGTAACCGCTGCCGGCGCGAAGAAGAGCGGTGCAGCAGGCGCAAAAAAATCTCGCGCCCACAGCCGCGCCGCTGACTCCAAGACTCCCGCGGCGAAATAAATATGCAGGGAACCTCATTACGTACTTGTCATGTGCTGGTCTTTGCGTGCAAGCTATTACTACAATGATTCGTGTGTGCGGAGCGTTGTATTCCGCCGCGTGAAAAGGAAAAAGCAATCAAGTGCAGCGGCAAGCCGCTGGAGGCGATGGGATGGAAGAAGTATTCAGGATGTACGCGATGAGCGACGGCGAAGCGAATGCCAAGCCGGCATTGAATGAGTCCGATCACGACAGCTTTGACGAGGATGAAGAGGTGGAAATCTCCAGTGTGCTCACCTCATCGGACGACGACGAGGGAGTAGCTGAAGAGACGGTGATCGTGGTCGCGAAGAAACCCGCAGCGAAGCCGGCCAGAAAGAAGGCCGCGAAGAAAGTAGCTCCCGCAGTGAAGGCTGTCGAGGCGGCCCCAGTTGTGACAGCACCGGTTGTAACAGCGCCGGCTCCAGTAGAGAAGGCGCCGGAAGCAAAACCGCCTGCCAAGAAAGCCGTAAAGAAAGCTGTAGCCAAGAAAGCTCCCGCCAAGAAAGCAGCGGCCAAGAAGGCTCCGGCGAAGAAGGCAGTGGCTAAGAAGAAGAAGGCAGTGGCCAGGAAGGCTCCAGCGAAGAAGGCTGTTGCTAAGAAGAAGGCCGTTGCTAAAAAGATTGTGGCCAAAAAGGCTGCGAAGAAATCCGCCGCAAAGAAGGGCAGATCTGGCGTGAAGGGCGGAAAGGTTGTAGCCAAGAAGGCCGCGGCCGGCAAGAGCGCCAGCAAACTCACCAAACGAGGTAAAAAGTTGGCCGTCAAGAAAGCAGCAAAGAAGGCGCCCGCCAAGAAGGCAGCAGAGAAGAAAGCAGTTGCCAAAAAGGCTCCGGCGAAGAAGGCAGTTGCCAAGAAGGCACCTGCGAAGAAGGCAGTCGCCAAGAAGAAGGCCCCTGCGAAAAAGGCAACCAAGTAGCAGCGGTAACCTGCAGTACAAGGCAAGCAAAAGAGCCCGGCTTACGCCGGGTTTTTTTGCGTCTGGATTGAGGCGAATCCCCTACGCGGGAACCGGAGCCGCGAGCTGCGCCAGGTGCCAATGCTGATGGCGCAGATAGTCCTCGACGAGAAAACGCAACGTAACGGGAGCGTTTTCGCCGACGGTGCAGACTGCATCCAGCCGCTCCGCGGGGATGCGATCCACCACGGCCGCAAGAATCTCGTGCTCCACCTTCCACCAATGCAGCAGAGTCGTCTAGAGCTGATCGGCATAGCCGTGCGCGGCTACCCATGCATCCTGTGCGTAGTCCGGCCCGGTAAAACTGCCGTGGATGGCGGCGCGCACAAATCGCTGGCGGTTGTTGGCCGCTGAATCGAGCAGGTGTCCGACGATCTGCTTGCGCGTCCATCCGCCGTCGCGCCAGGGTGTGTCGGCCAGCTCCGGCGGCAGAGCAGCAGCGCGGCGTAAATAGTGTCGAGCCCCTCGCGAAAATGCTGGGCAAGCTCAGTTGGCATAGCTTCCTCCGCTGCCTGGCAGGCGATAATTTCTTCCCATCATAAAACAGCGGAGCCGTTGCCAGCGCCTCGTGCTGCCGGTTAACGCATTCTATTTCTTAAGTTCGGCAATCGCCGCCAGCACTTCCTCGGAGTGGTGCGAGGGATCCACCTTGGTCCACACCTTCACGATCTTGCCCTGCGGATCGATCAGGAAGGTGTTGCGGTTGGCGATGGTCCAAGTGCCAAAGTGGCCCAGCGAGCCGTAGGCATCCACCACCTTGTGCTCCGGGTCGGCGAGCAGCCGGAAGGTCAGCCCTTCCTTGGTGCAGAACTGCTTGTGGCTGTCGGGCGTGTCCACGCTCACGCCCAGAATCACCGCGTTGTCCGCGTCAAATTCGCCTGATCGCGCTGGAAGTTGTGCGCCTCAATGGTGCAGCCCGGGGTCATGTCCTTGGGATAGAAGTAGAGCACCACCCACTTGCCGCGAAAGCTGTCGAGCGAGATCTGGGAGCCGTCCTGCGAGGGAAGGGTGAAGGTGGGCGCGGCCTGTCCGACGGCGGGCATGGTCTGATCGGCGGCGTGGACGGTGACAAGCGCAACCGCGAGCCACAACAGCCGCGGCAAGGACGAAGAGAAGGGGTTTTCTCACGGGGAACCTCCACATGGATTGGATGGGGAAATGGGATGCGGCTGGGACTGCAGATAGTTCTTGCAACGCTCAGAGCACTCAGCGTCGCGCGTGGCCACAATGGCAATGCCCGCCTCGGCGGCGCGTTCCAGCAGCGCCTCGCGGTCAAAGAGCAGCGTGCGGCCGGCCTCGACCGAAAGGCAGCTGGCGCCGGCGCGGATCATCGTCTCCACCGTCGCGATGCCGATGACCGGCACATCGAAGCGCATATCCTGATTGGGCTTGGCCACCTTGACCACGGTCAGGCGGCGCTCGAGCGTCGGAGGCGTCTTCGTCTCTCGAGCGAGCGTCATCAGCTTCGCCGGCGCGCTCGATGGCCGCATCCGTGCCTTCCATCGCCTCGACGGCCACGCAGGCCTGCGCCGCCACCACCACCGTCTGGCCAATGTCGAAGCCGGCCACGGCGCGCGCCACGCTCAGCCCGTACTCGATGTTCTTGCGCTCTTCCTCATCCGGCGCGCGCTCGGTCAGCACGCCTTCTGCGGCCAGCAGCGGCTCCAGAAACGCGGTGGAGCTGATCAGCTCAATGCCCTCGTCGCCCAGCACCTTGGCCACCGCGCCCAGCAGCATGTCGGTATTGCGCGTGCGCAGGTTCAGCAGCAGCTTGGCCAGCCGCCAATCGGGCCGGATGCTGGAAAAAATCTGCTTGTGCTTCACCTGGCCGGCCATCACGGCCTTGCTGCACGCCTTCCTTGTGGAAGGTCTCGATCAGCCGCGACAGCTCGCCCAGCGAGAGCCAATGCACGGTGATGCGCTCGTCCGCCGCGGCGCGCCGGTCGATCTCCGCGTCGGTCTCCTCGCGGATGGCCGCCACCACCACGGCCAGTCCCTGCGCCCGCGCCGCATCCAGCAGCAGAAACGGAAAGCGCCCGTTGCCGGCAATGAGGCCGAGCTTCATGGCTACTTGATCACCCCGCGCTCGCTGCGTTCGATGAACGCCGACCAGCAGCGCCACGTCCTCGCCTTCCAGCTCCTGATCTTCTCCAGCGCCTGCGTGGTGTTCAGCTTGGCCGCCAGCAGCAGCCGGAAGGCCTTCTGCAGCAGCCTGCAACCGCTCCGGCGAGAATCCGCGCCGCTCCAGGCCGATCTTGTTGATGCCGAAGGCCTTGTTCTCGCGCCGCGACGAGGTCAGCGAAAACGGCAGCACGTCCTGCGTCACGATGGTGCCGCCGCCGATAAAGGCGTACTTGCCCACCACGCAATGCTGATGCACCGGGCAGAATGCGCCCACGCGTGGCGTAGTCCTCGATGACCACGTGGCCGGCCAGCGTGGCCGCAGTTGGCCAGGATGCAGTGGCTGCCCACCTGGCTGTCGTGGCCGATATGCACGCAGGCCATCAGCAGGCAGTTGGAGCCGATGCCGCGTCACGCCGCCGCCGCCCACCGTGCCGCGGCTGATGGTCACGTTCTCGCGGATGGTGTTGCCGTCGCCGATCTCCAGTCTCGGTCGGCTCGCCGCTCGTACTTCAGATCCTGCGGCGCAACGCCGATGGCGCAGAAGGGATGAAAGATGTTGCGCGCGCCGATGCGGGTGCGGCCGTCGAGCACCACGTGCGAGATCAGCGTGCAATCCTCGCCCAGCACCACCTCCGGCCCGATGGTGCAAACGGGCCGACGGTGCAGGATGCGGGAACCACCGCGCCCGGCCGCGACGACCGCGCTGGGATGAATGCTCACTCGGCCGCCTCTTGCCGGAGCCTCTGCTGCCTCCGGCTCGGCCGCGGCTCGCGCCTCGCGGCACGATCTGGCAGGTCAGCGTGGCCTGGCAGGCCAGCTTGCCGTCCACATAGGCCTTGGCCTCCATGCGCCCCACGCGCGGCTCTGAAGGCCAGCACGTCCACCTCGATGCGCAACTGATCGCCCGGCGTCACCGGGCGGCGGAACTTGGCCTGCTCGATGCCGGTGAAGACCGCCAGCTTCTTTTCGCGGTCGGGCATCTCGGCCATCATGATGATGCGCGCCGGCCTGGGCCATCGCCTCAACCACCAGCACGCCGGGCATGATCGGATAGCCGGGAAAGTGGCCCTGGAAGAAGGGCTCGTTGATGGTCACGTTCTTGATGGCGACCAGGCGCTTGCGTGCGCTCGAACTCGACGACTCTGTCGATCAGCAGAAACGGGTAGCGGTGGGGGAGGAAACCCAGGATCTCCTGGATGTCGAAGGTCATTCATGGCTCCAGAGCGCGATTGGCGGGGCTGCTTTGCGCTCAACAGAATTATATCGAAGGCCCCGCCGCTACTTCTTGATGCGCCGCTCGGCTGCCTCCACGCTCCAGAAATCCGCGGGCAACTCCTGGTTGTAGCTCGCGTGGACCAGAAAGTACTGCCGCGTCATATCGTCGTTCTTGAAGCGGGTGATGGTGAACGGCGTGGGGAATGCCGTCGATGGTGTGGTAGTCGTCGTACTCCTCGGCGTCCAGGTTCTTGTCCTTGTAGACCGGGTCGCGCCACTGGAAGGTGCGCCGCAGCGGCAGGTGGGTCTCGCACGTCCATCAGAATCGTAACGGCTTCGTTTTCGGCGGAGATCAGCGTCACCTGGTCGGCCAGATGCCGCTCGGCCAGGTGCTGGCCCTCGTAAATCAGAATCGTTCTGGGATCGTTGAGCCACACCTTGACGGCGGTCTCGATGGAGTGGTCGCGGCGGCGCAGATAGTCGTCCACCTGCTCCTGGGGCAGCGGCGCCTTGCCTTTGTAGGTCACCTCCCAGCCCGCGCGCCCCAGGTAAAACTGCACCACGTCGCGGTGTTTGGTGTACTCGATGCGGTCATGGTCGGGCCAGGCGTGGTACTCCCAGTACTCGGTGGTGCCGGGTTCGGGCTTGCCATGGTAAAAGGCGGCCACGTGTCCCTGCGCGCATCTGGTTCTTCATGTTGAGCCAGGCCTGGCCGCCCAGGGCCTGCACCATGGCGTCCAGCGCCGCGCGCGCCTGCTGCGCGTTCTTCTGGCCGGCATCGGCGGTGGCCTGTGTCCACGTGGCGTGCGGCGCGGCAAGCAGCATCAGGGCCAGAGCCGCCGGCAAAAACTTGCGCATCAATCACTCCTCACCAGATTGGACGGATTCCAGAGGCGAATGCAACGCCCCTTTGGCTCACGCTACCGCAGCCGGCCGGGAAGGCGCAAGGGATGACTCCTGCTTCGGGGGGAGGATGTGGCTTGACAGGGGTTGCCAGCCAGACTCCAGCCGTCGGCTTGGACTTAGGGGTTACGCCGAGCGCCCTGACCTGGGCACGCGCCATCCTGCTCGCGTTGAGCCAGTGGCAATTTGGTGGTT
>CAWFZU010000045.1:0-8836 GCA_963820195.1 uncultured Acidobacteriaceae bacterium
GAACCAAGTAACACAGAAAGACTGAACCAAGTAGGGGGAAAACCACATCGTGACATAAGGTAGCTGCCTGCCTCGTGCCCATCAGGGCCAAACTCGGCAATGTCGCGCAAGCAAAGCAGCGAATCGAGAGCGACGGATTCAAAACGCTCGGCTTTCGGCTGGCAGTGCTGGGCCAGTTCCATGATTACCGAGGAATCATGGACGGCATGAAGTGCAGTCCCCGCTTCCCGACGAATACCAGAGTCGGCTGCTGCGAGCAGCGCATGAAGATTTGCGCAGGCCGGTTTTGCACTCGGCCCCAAGGCGGCAATTCCTCGCAGAGCCGCGAAGCGGTCCTTCATTTTCTGATCAGGATTACTCGCAATAACAACCCATTCAGCCGCGTACGAAACAGGGATGGGGTTCATTGCCGAAATCACGCGGGAAGCTGAAGCAGCAGTCTTGTCGTTCTTGAGCAACGGAAATAGATACGGAATAGCGCGTGCGCCAAGTTGCTCCAGCGCGAAGTCGGTCTGATTATTCTCGCCACGGGGCAGGTCTTCGACGAGTGCCTCTATTGCTTCCGGTGTGGCGATACGGCCTAGTGGACGAGCTAACCATCCTCCGGGGTCCATTTGTAGAGCTTTCCGTAGTGCAGGAACATCAGAGGCTTCCCACGTCGGCCACTCGGAAAGAATCGCGCTTGCAACATTACGCCAGCCTGGGTGGGTGCCCGCCGCACGCCGGAGCAGTTCGCGCTTGGCAGCAGGGCCAAAGCGGCTCAAGTCCTTTGCGAGAACGTCACCATTGCTTCCCTCTCCGTCGTCATTTGCCGGAACAACCTTATCGAGCAGTTGCAGACATGCGTCGAGAGATGGGCATCGATCCATACCTTGCGGTACTTTCATGGCAAAAGCTTGGGAGGTTGCAAGCAAGAGAATCATCAACGATCCAAGAATCACAAATATCGTTCGACCGGAGGATGTGCTGCGATTGACTACTCTGCCGCTCATTTTCGTTCACCTCGCAAAAGCAGAACAACATACATGCATACAATCATCTCGGTGTGGCCTTACTCAGGTTGTTGTAAACAATGCAGAAGTATCTGTTTGATTAGACACCGTGCTGGAAACGAATGTTCCTAGCGCATCGATTTATCTTAACCGCTCATAAACGATGTCCATGGTGAAAGCTTGTTCCTCTTGTTGCCAACAGGCCGATTCACTCAGTGAGCCGGCTGCTTGGGAGAAAGAACAAAAAGCCGCAACCCCTTCTGAGGCTGCGGCTCTTTGCGGCTGATTTGCTGCCGAACTACATCTCCTTGACGCCTTCGACGAAGGCCTTGAGCTTGCGGCTGCGGCTGGGATGGCGGAGCTTGCGCAGGGCCTTGGCTTCAATTCGATTTTACGAGGACCGTTTGGGCGAGTTGCCCGGTAATCCAAGACTGATCAGCAGAGCCGCATCGAGGCTGGCCATAGTTTCAGGAGAGAGAGCGCCATAGACTCTGCCAAAGCGGCTCTGATCGACCACACGAATCTGATCGCACAGGATACAGCTATCTTTGGTCGTGCCTCCATCGCCCATCTTCACCGGTACGTAAATCGGTGAAGGCGCTTTGACGCGCGATGCGTCAGTCAGGGGCACGATAATTGTGGTCGATGCAAACCGATTGCCTACATCGTTCTGAACCACTACGCAAGGGCGCGATTTGCCTTGTTCGTGACCGACGACGGGATCCAGCGAGACCTCGACGACCATTCCGCGAAAGGGCTTGCCCGCCATCAGAATCCCTCGCTATCCACGTAGACGAATTCTTCCATTATTTCCCGGCTCGTCTGAGCATTGGCCGTATACGCGGCGGCCAGTTTCAGTTCAAACTGCTTCGTCTCCATCTCCTCCAGAAGTTGCTCGACTGCGGTTCGGATCAATTCGCTCCGGTTTTTGTCCATTCTGCGTGCTGCATCATCGGCGCGCTTCAGCAGGCTCTCCGGGAATTCGACAAGGATACGCTCTTTCCGGGCGCGAACAACGAGGGGTTTCGGGGCTGTAGCAACGGGCATGACGTCTTCCTCCTGTTAGGCAGCTCTATAAGGAAAGTATACGCTAGAGGATGAACTGTTTGTCAACTAAATACATACATAATAATATATATATCAACATATATTTAATACTATGAGATCGAACAAATAAGCCGCAACCCTCTCGGATTGCGGCTCTTAGCGGTTGACTTGCTGCCGAGCTACATCTCCTTGACGCCTTCGACGAAGGCCTTGAGCTTGCGGCTGCGGCTGGGGTGGCGGAGCTTGCGCAGGGCCTTGGCTTCGATTTGGCGGATGCGCTCGCGGGTGACCTGGAAGCTCTGGCCGACCTCTTCCAGCGTGTGCTCGGAGCCGTCTTCGAGGCCGAAGCGCATCTTGATGACGCGCTCCTCGCGCGGGGTGAGGGTGCGCAGAACCTGCGAGGTGTACTCCTTGAGGTTGACGCTGATGACCGCCTCGGAGGGCGAGACGCGCCTGCCGGTCCTCGATGAAGTCGCCGAGGTGCGAGTCTTCCTCTTCGCCGATGGGCGTTTCCAGCGAGATGGGCTCCTGCGCGATCTTGAGCACCTTGCGCACCTTGGCCACGGGAATGTCCATGCGCTTGGCGATCTCTTCGCTGGAGGGCTCGCGGCCCAGCTCCTGAACCAATTGACGCGAAGTGCGGATGAGCTTGTTGATGGTCTCGATCATGTGCACCGGGATGCGGATGGTGCGGGCCTGATCGGCGATGGCGCGGGTGATGGCCTGGCGAATCCACCAGGTGGCGTAGGTGGAGAACTTGTAGCCGCGGCGGTATTCGAATTTGTCGACGGCCTTCATCAGGCCGATGTTGCCCTCCTGAATCAGGTCGAGGAACTGGAGGCCGCGGTTGGTGTACTTTTTGGCGATGGAGACGACCAGGCGCAGGTTGGCTTCGATCAGCTCGCGCTTGGCCTGCTCGGCGTCCATGTCGCCCTGGATCATCTCGCGCTGGGTGCGCTTCAGCTCGACGATGAGGACGCCGGCGTCGACCTCGATTTTTTCCAGGTCGGCCTTGCAGTTCTTCTGCTGGCGGCGGTACTCCTTCTTCGAGCTCCTCGCTGCGGCTGGCTTCGTGCTTCTGCTCCAGCGAGCGAATCTGGCGCTCGAGGGTGCGCATGGTGTCGACGGTCTTGTTGACCTTGTCGAGCAGGCGCTTGCGCTCCAGGGCGGTGTACTTGAGCTCGCGGACGATGCGCGAGATGAGCACCTTTTCGCGGGCGATCATCCAGCGGGTGTGGCGCGCGGCGGAGGCCTTGGCCTTGGTCGTCGAGCGCGGCCTGCTTCTCTTCGAGCGCGGCGATTTTCTTCTGGTGCTTGACCAGCGCGTCGATGCGGGCGACGGTGGCCTTGACGCGCGCCAGCACCACCTCTTCGGTGAGCTCCTCGTCGTCGAAGATCACCACTTCCTTGACGTTGCGCACGCCGCGCTTCAGATCCTCGCCCAGCGCGGCAATCTCGCGAATCACGATGGGCGAACGGGAGATGGCCTTGAGCACGCGCATCTGGCCGCGCTCGATGCGCTTGGCGATTTCCACTTCGCCCTCGCGCGTCAGCAGCGGCACGGTGCCCATCTCGCGCAGGTACATGCGCACCGGGTCGTTGGTCTTTTCCAGCGTTCCCGGCGTCAGGTCGAGCTCGACGTCTTCGCCCTCTTCCAGCTCGAAGTCCTTGTCGCCGTGGAACTTGGGGCCGTCAAGCAGGTCGATGCCCTGGGTGCCGATGGTGGTGATCAGGTCGTCGAGATCCTCGGGCGACGAAGCCATCTCATCAGGCAGCATTTCGTTGACGTCGCCGTAGGTCAGATAGCCCTTTTCCTTGCCCACTTCAATCAGGGTGTCGATGTCGTGATCGTGCTCGTGATCGGGTTCGTGCTCGTGCTCGTGTTCGTGATCGTGTTCAAACTTGTCGTCAATCGCCAAAATGTGCCTACTCTCCTCGGCAAAGCAGATGCGGCACCGGTATGCGCAATCGATTTACGCAACGGTGCGTGGACTGTTCTGAGCGCACTGAAAAAAGACTTCCATCAGGAAATCCAAAAACCGGCGCCCACGGACACAGCTCCGTGTTCGACCGCAAAAATGCGGTTTCAGGGTGGTTGCTCGGAAGAGGATCACAGCGCATCAGGTTTCGCCTGGGTCGCCCGCGAGCCGGAGCTCATGGTTGGGGCAGAGGGGCGCATATCCTCACAGAGACTTTAAGAATACCACCTTTCGCCCTGGTTTCCCTATAGAAAAATCCGGGCGAAGACAAGAATTCGAAGAACCTTACCGCCGGAAACCGGGCAGAATCGCCTTCCGCCCGCTTCCGCTTCTATATATTTGACGCGGGAAGGCCACTTTCGACGCAGGAATTGGGGCTTGGGCGGGTTCTCGACCTGTAAAAGCCAGGTTAAAGCCTCGCGATGTCCGGAATGCCTCGAAGCGCCGGTCCTACGCATCTTGGCACAGCGATGACGCCTCAGCTACTATGGCTGCAGCGATTTTTGCCGAAAGGAGCATGGATGGTAACCATCAAGAGTTGTGGGAGTTGCGGACGGCAAGTACCCATCAGTACTGAGGTCGGTCAACGGTGCCCTTATTGTCATGTGCGCTTTGGATACTCGGGTGAACGAGGAAGTGGCGGGCATCCCAGGATTGACTGGTCGAAGCTGGTGTGGATCGTGCTGGCGATTCTTGTTGTTCTTGCAATGGCCCTGCCCCAGTTGGCAAAGAAGCATCATACCGCCCCTCAGACGGTGAGCTCGCAGGAACCGGCCAAATAACCGGATTTCCCGCCGCCTACTACCGCTCCGGCGGCCTCTGGTTGTGCAACTGGCGCAGCGCGCGGTCGAGATCGAGCTTTTGCTGGGTCAGCAGGGCCAGCTCGGCGTGGTCGCCGCGGCGCTCGGCCTCGGCGATCAGCGCGCGCAGGTCGCGCTGGCGGCGCTCGATGGCCCGCTCGTGAATCTCCTGGATGGCGCTTTGCACCTCGCTCTCCTCGGGCGGCTTGGTCTCGGCCAGCAGCGTTTCAGCCAGCAAGGCCCGCTGCGCCTCGTCCTCGACCACGTCCATGGGGTCGCGAGCCTGGCCGTGCGCCGAGCGCCTGCAGGGCCGCAAAGGCGCCCAGGTGCTCAAACCAGGCCGGCTGCTGGGCAAGGCCTCGGCGGCCAGCCGCCGCGCGCGCTCGTACTCCGGATCGTCGATGGCCAGCGCGCGGAGCAGCACCCGCTCGACCTCGGTGAGCGCAGCTGCCCGCGCTTCGATGTGGTCGCGGCGCCGGAGCGCGGCCTGGCGCAGCTCCTCGCGCAGCACGGCCGAGTCGATGCCCAGCTTCTGCGCGGCGTCGGCGGCAAACTGGTCGCGGGCGAGCTTCTCCGGCATGCGGCGGATGTGCGGCAGCAGGAAGTTCATCGCCTTCACCTTCTGCTCCGCGCTGGCGCCGGGAAAGGCTAGCCGCGCGCGCTCGATCAGGTAGTCGGCCTGCCGCCGCGCGCCGCGCAAGGCCGCCGTGTAGGCCTCCACGCCGCGCTCGCGGATGTAGCGGTCGGGGTCGAGGCCGCCGTCGAGGGTGACGATCTTGATGTTGAAGCCCTCCTCGGTGAGCAGGGCGATGGACTTCTCGGCGGCATTCGAGCCGGCGGCGTCGGGATCGAAGTTGACCACCACCTGCGAGGTGTGGCGCTTGAGAATCGCCACCTGCTGCTCGGTAAAGGCCGTGCCGCTGGTGGCGATCACGTTCTGAATCCCGCGCAGATAGACCGAGATGCAGTCCATCTGGCCCTCGACCAGCAGGGCAAACTCCATCTGGCGAATCGCCGCGCTTCGCCTTGTCCAGATTGAAGAGGACCAGGCTCTTGGAATAGAGCGGCGTCTCCGGCGAGTTGATGTACTTGGCGCCGGCCTTCTCGCCCGTCTCCAGCGTGCGCGCGGTAAAGGCGATCACCCGCCCGCTCTCGTTGCAGATGGGGAAGATGACCCGCTTGCGGAAGCGGTCGTAGATCGGGCCCTGGCGAGCCGTCTCCCTGCTCCTTGGCAGCTGAAAAGGCCGCTGGCGCGCAGCGTCTCCTGGTCGGCCATGCCGCTCAGCCGGTCGCGCAGCGCGTTGAAGCTGTCGGGCGCGTAGCCGATGCGGAAGGTCTTGATTCCTTCGGGCGTCAGTCCGCGGCCGGCCAGGTACTCGCGCGCCACAGCCCCTTCCGGCCCGCGCAACTGCTCCTCGAACCACGCGGCTGCGGTCTCGTGCAGCTCCAGGAGCTTGGCGCGCAGGCGCGCTCCGGCAGCCTCTTCCGGCGAAGAGAACTCCCGCTTGGGCAGCGGAATGCCGCACTTCTGCGCGACGATGCGCACCGCCTCGGGAAAGCCGACGTTCTCGATCTTGCCCACAAAGCTGAAAACACGTCGCCCGAAGCCTGGCAGCCGAAGCAGTGGTAGAACTGGCGCACCGCGTGGACGGAGAACGACGGCGACTTTTCCTTGTGGAAGGGGCAGAGGCCGGTGTAGTTCTGCGCCCCCGCCTTGCGCAGGCGGATGTAGCCCTCGATCACCTTGACGATGTCGGCCTGCTGCTTGACGGTTTGGGCGAAGTCGCTCACGGGGTCTGTATAGAGGATAAGGCCGGAGGTTGGGGTATGATGCGGAGAGAGGTTGAGTCTGCCTTCCGATGTTGATAGCCCAAGAGAACTCTATACCGCGAAGCCGCGTATTCGTTTGCATGATGCGACATCTGTCCCTCCTGTTATTCGTTGTCGCGACGACGGCCTATCCCGCATGGGGAGAGGACACAATCGCCATCGTGAACGTCACGATCATCGACGGAACCGATCATCCGCCCCGTCTCCATTCCACTGTTATCGTGCAAGGGACGACGATCCTCGCCATCACCGGCGAGCGAGAGAAACCGCCGAGGGGGGCCAAGATCGTTGACGGAACTGGAAAATATCTGATTCCCGGCCTCTGGAACAACGATCTGCACGGGGGCTCGTATGACGACACCAAGTCCCACCTCCCGGAACTGGTCTCGTATGGAATCACGACCGTGCGAGACATGGGCGCTCCGCTGGACGACATCCTGCGGCTTCGGGATTCGACTGCATCGGGAGCGCTTCTTGGCCCGCGCCTATTTATCGCAGGTCCACTTTTGGAAGGCCCAGTTCCCGTGCGGATGCCGCTCATAGTCGACCTCTTCAGTGAAAAGCAAGCGCGTAACGAGGTTAAAGACCTCAAGCAACACAATGTGGATTATGTTGAGGTTGACACTTCTATCACTCCTAAGTTGTACTGGGCGATTGCAGACGAAGCGATCCGCCAGGGCCTTCCTCTCGTCGGCCATATACCGGCCATCATTCCTGCCGGCGAGGTTGTCAAAGCCAAACAGCGAAATGTGGAGCACTTGGGCGGCCGATTTCTCAACATCTTGATTGCTTGTTCGAGTGATGAAGCCTTTTTCAATCAAGTTATAGGGATAACTTATGACGACCTTCTGAGTGCCATGAAGGAGAAGCGTTCAGCCGACGAACCTCAGTTCAGCGCTAATTTCGACGAGAAGCTTCTCAAAACCTTTGACGAGGGCAAGGCCCAGAGGCTCTATCGTCTCTACGCAAAGAACGGAGTTGCACAGATCCCAACTCTCTATGTCCTCAAGACCCTGTGGCAAAGCAACAAAGACGGACTCAAACTCAACGAACAGGACATGCAATCCGGGAAAAGAATCTTCGCAAAGGACCTTGAGGTCGTGGGCGAGATGAAGCGAGCGGGCGTGATGATTCTCGCCGGAACCGATGGCGCCTATGCACAGGGCGGCGACGCTCTTCACAGCGAGCTGGAGCTTCTTGTTGAGGCGGGTTTGACCCCGCTTCAGGCTCTTCAGGCGGCTTCGCGCGATGCAGCCAAGGAAATGGGTGTGTCGAAGGATGTGGGCACGATTGAAGCCGGAAAGGTAGCAGATCTGCTTCTGTTAGACGCGGACCCACTCGCTAATATATCCAATACGCGGAAGATCGATGCCGTCGTTCTCCGTGGCCAATTATTCTCAAAGGAAGTGCTTTCCAGCATGAGAAGCCATTGAATCACCAGTGCTGTTTCGAGTTGTAGGACAACCGAAAGAGCGAGGCAACCACGCGCGGCAATCTTGACGGCAAGTAAGCCTTGGAGTCTCGACAAATCAGGCGGGGCACACTGAGGCGGCGCGGCAGCCACGGGAACGGCCGTGACTGGAAATCCGGTGCTGGTTGCCGGGTCGGATGGAGCGAATGCTCGCAATCTGTCGACCGACGCCACCGGTCGCGCAGCGGTTGCCGGTGGCGCCGCCGTGGGCGCGGCGGTGGCCGGAAACCCCGTCTTTGTCGCTGGCGCGGATGGAGCATCGACCGGATACGCCCGCCAGCCCACCGTCACGCCGCCGAACACGGCGGTGAACGGACAGACTACGAACCAGCCCACCGTGCTTCTGATTGGCGGCGTGGACGGGGTTTATACGGTTAGCCCATCGCAGGCCGCCCCAAATCTGAATCCTGTGGGAACTGCCAGAGCCCTTCTCACGGACAACGCTGGAGTTCTTCAAGTCAGCGATTCGTCGATCAGCCTGCTCCGGCAGGAACTCCGTGAAACCAACGCGCTGTTGCTCATGATTCTGCAGGCCCTCTCCGGCAACGACATGGTTACCGGCAAGGATGGCCTGATGCCGCACCAAGTACCCGTTCAGTAATGCAACACAACAAGGAGAAATGAAGACATGCCCGGAATCGATGTGAACCAACTCTGGACGCCGGCGAGAGCCGTTCCGTCTCCTCAATCGGATCAGAAAGCCCCCGTGACCAATGT
>CAWFZU010000046.1:0-4373 GCA_963820195.1 uncultured Acidobacteriaceae bacterium
CGAATGAGGGGCTGCAACAAACCAGATTGGTAGGATCGCCCTCGGCTACTGACCGCGCCGGCACCTGTTCTCTCAGTGCCCCCCGTCCGCACCTTTCAAGGACATGGGAGTTCTGTCCGGTCCGTAGCGTTCAGCCCCGACGGGCGAACCCTGGCCTCGGGGGGATTCGACAACAATATTAGGCTTTGGGATGTGGCAGACGGGAAGGCGATTCGCGTATTGCGAGGACATGCAGACGCTGTCATTTCGGTAGCGTTCGGCCGTTATGGCCTCACCCTGGCTTCGGGGTGTCTCGACAAGACCATCAAGCTGTGGGATGTGGACAGGGGAATGGTGCTCCGCACGCTTGAAGGGCATACAGGCATCGTCGAATCCGTAGCGTTTAGTCCCGACGGTCGCACCCTGGCCTCGGGGAGCCTCGACAAGACCACCAAGCTGTGGGATGTGGCCAGAGGAACGGTGGCGCGCACTTTTGAAGGGCATACAGGAATCGTCGAATCCGTAATGTTTAGTCCCGACGGCCGCACCCTGGCTTCGGGGAGTGACGACAACACCATCAAGCTTTGGGATGTGGCAGGCGGGAAGACGGTCCGCACCTGGCAGGGGCTCACAGGAAAAGTTCTTTCCATGGCATTCAGTCCCAACGGCCTCACCCTAGCCTCGGCGGGGAGTACCGACGCAACCGTCAAGCTCTGGAACGTGGCTGATGGGAGGGTGATTCGCACCTTGCGAGGACATGCAGTCTGCTGTTGTTTCCGTAGCCTTCAGCCCCTACGGCCGCACCCTTGCTTCGGCGGGGAGCATCGACACGACGATCAATCTTTGGGACGTGGCAGCTGGGACGATAATTCGCACTTTTGAAGGGCATACAGGCATTATCGAATCTCTAGCGTTTAGCCCCGACGGCCTCACCCTAGCATCGGGTAGCGATGACAAAACAATCAAACTATGGAATGTGGCCGATTTACGTAATTAACAACAATGGAGCTAAGATCAGAGACTTCTATGGTCTCTTTGGCGAGTGGCCCAGGTTTCAGGTACTAAGTTTCCGATTATTGTCATTTATTCCTAAAAAAATCGAACGCAAGTGGGGGGGGCGCGTGCTAACCCATGCGATATTCAAGATGAAAGGAAAGGATTCAGGGAAATCCAGGCCCTAAGCACGAGTCTGGCACAAAATCCAGTTCCGAAGGAGATTCACAGATGAATGATCAAGAATTAATACCAATCCTCGCAAAGATCGTGGAGGCAATTGAAACGATTGGAGAACGAACGGCCCACTTGATATCAAGTGGTGACCCGGTCGACGCCATCAATGAGAACCCTGGTTCGAGCGCAATCGCAGGATCACTTCGTTGCGAAGTGATTGAACTCCGAGCATTATTCGATAAGACCTTAGGAAATCCGGGAGCATGATTTATCAGGAGGTGAGATGATGCGCAAAGGCTACAAGAATAAAACGTTATGTAAACCTAAACCGTTGATTCGGAGAATACGCCAGCCTGTCTACAGGAGAGTCAGGGACGGGAGCGGCCGCTGGTCTGCTTGCTGGCGGTTTGGGAATTTCGGCCGGCGGGTGGCCCACATCTGACCAATAAAGTTGGGTGGCCCAGGTCCGGATTTTTGGACCTGGGAGTCCAACTCGCCGCAAGGTTTTGCAGATAATTACCCTCCATGCGTGGACAATCATCAATAGAAGGCAGGCCGTGAAACCTCTCTGTGCCGCCGGAGGGCGAACTCATGAGAAACATCACCGTTACCGTCAGCGACAAGGCATACTGCGAGGCGCGAGTCTGGGCAGCCGAGCGGGATTCCTCTCTCTCCAGGATTGTGGCGTACCTGATCCAAACCCTGCCGAACATCCGGCGTGCAGTAATCGCCTTCCCGGTGGCCAAAACGGCCGTTAAAAGGCCAGAAACAACGCCAAATGACGCGTTTTCGACCCCAAAAAACAGCACTTTGAACGAAAAAAGTGGGCCTTTAAGTGGACATTCCGAGGGGAAAGATTCTGTGCAAGTATCTGAAACGAAAGCGCCGAATTCGGAAACCTCCGCGTCATTTCCAAAAGAGATTTCCATTTCCCGGTTGTGAAACTGTGAAGCTAACTAACTCAATTAAATTCAATAATATAACCACGGGAAATTCCACAGAAACACTCGAACTGTTAATCCGTGAAACTGTGGCGGCAGATGCCCCAGATCCCGCCTTTGGGACCTGGGATGCGACACAGCTTATGCGAGCGAACAGCGAGCGTCTGCCCCACCGCAGGTGGCCTGGGATGCGACACAGCTTATGCGAGCGAACAGCGAGCGTCTGCCCCACCGCAGGTGGTTAGTCGTTGTAGTTCAGGCTTTCCAGTCCAAGGAAGACCGCGCCGCCGCCCAGTTCTTCTTCGATGCGCAGCAACTGGTTGTACTTGGCGATGCGGTCGGTGCGGCTGACCGAGCCGGTCTTGATCTGGCCCACGCCGGTGGCGACGGCGAGGTCGGCGATGAAGGTGTCCTCGGTTTCGCCCGAGCGGTGCGAGATGACCGAGGTGTAGCCGTAGCGGCGGCCCAGGTCGATGGCTTCCAGCGTCTCGGTGACGGTGCCGATCTGGTTGAGCTTGATGAGGATGGAGTTGGCCACGCCCTCTTCAATGCCGCGCTGCAAGCGCTTGATGTTGGTGACGAAGATGTCGTCGCCGACCAACTGAATGCGGCTGCCCAGCTTGTCGGTGAGAATCTTCCAGCCCGCCCAGTCGTCCTCGGCCAGGCCGTCTTCGAGCGAGACGATGGGATACTGGCGCATCCAGTTGTCGTAGAAGGCCACCATCTCTTCGCTGGTCAGCTCGCGCTTGTCGCTCTTCTTGAAGACGTACTTCTTCTTTTCCTTGTCGTAGAACTCGCTGGAGGCGGGATCGAGCGCGATGGCGATCTGCTCGCCGGGCTTGTAGCCGGCCGCCTCGATGGCTTCGAGAATCAGCTCGATGGCTTCGGTGTTGGACTTGAGCGAGGGAGCAAAGCCGCCCTCGTCGCCGACGGCGGTGTTGTAGCCCTTCTTCTTGAGCACGCTCTTGAGGGTGTGGAAGGTCTCGGCGGCCCAGCGCAGCGCCTCGCAGAAGCGCTCCGCGCCCACCGGCATGATCATGAACTCCTGAAAGTCCACGTTGCGAGTCGGCGTGCGCTCCGCCGTTCAGCACGTTCAGCATGGGCGTGGGCAGGATGCAGGCGTTCACGCCGCCCAGGTAGCGATAGAGCGGAATCTCCAGCGTCTGCGCCACGGCGCGCGCGGCGGCCATGGAGACGGCCAGAATGGCGTTGGCGCCCAGCTTGGCCTTGTTCGGCGTGCCGTCCAGCGCGATCATGGTCTGGTCGAGCAGCCGCTGGTTGGCGGCGTCCATGCCCTCCAGCTCGGGCGCAATCACGGTTTCCACGTTGGCCACGGCCTGCAGCACGCCCTTGCCCAGGTAGTGGCTCTTGTCGCCGTCGCGCAGTTCCACGGCCTCATGCTCGCCGGTGGAAGCGCCCGAAGGCACGATGGCGCGGCCCAATGCGCCGCTTTCCAGAATTACGTCCGCTTCCACGGTCGGATTGCCGCGCGAGTCCAGAACCTCGCGGGCGCGAATGGCAACAATCTCAGTCATATCGGTCCTCATAATGCGGTGCTGCAGCCGGTCGTTCAGTTGCGGACGGCGATCCACGGCAAGAGCTTCTCCGGCGGCGCTTTGAATCGTGCTCAGAAGCTCCTGCACGCTCGCAATTTCCTCTCCGTCCAAAGCTCAAAAAATGCGATGTCTCGCAAGGATTCTAGCAAATGGGGCTGAGGCGAACGATGAATTGCGTTCACCGAGGCAAATCGCTGCCGGCAGGGAAACAGCGCCAGAGTTGGTTGCCTTTGTTGATTCGTGCCGTCCAAGGCACGTCCCGGCTGCTCATCAGGCCACCGGCGCCTGATCCACGCTAGCCTTGAACTGGGTATGTCCGTGCGCGGCGATCGCGCGGACGAAAGTTTGTGCAACTCTAACCGCCAGGCGGGGTTTGAATTAACAGAGAGTTTTTTGCCTCGCTTCGAATAAAGGAGATTTGGATGAATCGGTCAATTCATGTGTGCGCCTTGCTGCTGATGGCTGCTGCCACTCTGGGAGCGCAGGAGGCAAGTCAGTCCAGCCCCTACGAGGGAACCTCGACGCCTCCCCCGGACAACACCATCATGACCGCCAGAACACCCCATGCCAAGCCACCAGCCGGACAGCCAGCCGAGCCTGCCGAAACACCTGCACAGGATCTGGCACAGACGCCGGCCCCACCTCCGTCAGACACTCCCGCCGCAAACGTACCCGCCCCGGACAATGGAGCAATACTAACGAACCAGGCGCCCGCAGGAACAATAAC
>CAWFZU010000047.1:0-5464 GCA_963820195.1 uncultured Acidobacteriaceae bacterium
CCTGGGCGTTTCCGGCTGCCCCGCGCTCTGGGTCTGGGGTGGATTCGCCTGGGGAGCGCGGCGCAGGCAATGGCTCAGCCGGCTTTCACTCGTAGCCCTGGTCAGCCTGGTCACCCTGCTGGGCACAACCGGATTGCATCCGGTTGTGCCCAGCAGGGTGACCAGGCTGACCAGGGCTACGAGTGAAAGCCGGCTGAGCCATTGCCTGCGCCGCGCTCCCCAGGCGAGACCGCCCAGACCCAGAGCGCCGGGCAGCAGAAACGCCCAGGCGATGGGAGAGGAGCCCTTGCCCGGCCGGGTTGCCGGCGAAGCCATTGCGGTGGATTGCGCGTAGGTCTGCAGCACCATCGAACTGGTCACTGCCGAATTCTGGCCAGGCAAGATCTCGATGCTCTCCGGCGTATAAATGCAGGAGGCTTGATCGGGCAGGCCGGAGCAGGAGATGTTGACAAACGCCGAAGCCGTCAACGTGGAAACAAACTCCTGTAAAGGTGTAACTATGATTGTGCCCGTTCCCGCCTGACCCGGCGTCAGGGTCAGGGTGTTCGCGGCACTCGACGGTGTCAGATTGGAAACGGTCACCACAAACGCGGAATCGCACTGATTGCTGATGGTCACGGATGCGGCTGCGGAAGAGGAGGTGAGGAAATCGGCGTTGCCGGCATAGACCGCGCTCAGTGAGTGAGCGCCGTCAGTCAGGGCAAATTGGAAATTGGCCTGGCCTGTGGAATTGAGATCCGAGCTGGCCAGTTGGGTTGAACCATCCTCAATAGTGACAGTTCCGTCAGGCACTCCCGCCGCGCTGGTCACACTCACCGAGAAGCTGGTCAACGAACAGGTCTGCGCATTGGATTGCGTGATTTGCGCAGTCTGCGGCGCGGTCAGCGTCGTTGTCGTGGCTACGCCCGCGGGCGCCGCCAGCGCGGGCACGGCCAGCGCGATACCGAGTCCCGCAACCAATTCAAGCCGCAGACCGCGGCGGACAATGCCTCTCACGTGTACTTGCTCCAAAACTCAGAATCGTCTGCCGCCCGTCTGCCGCAGTCCAAACCCTATTGTATCCGGCCAAGGTGCGCCGGAGCCATTCCTGGCCTGTTCTTTGGACGCAATGAAGAAAGAATAGTGTTCCTTGAGCGGCCGGGGATTCTACAATAAGGCACCATGATCGCTCATCTGCGCGGAAAGCTCATCTTCAAACAGCCCGGCCAGGCCATCGTCGAGGCCGCCGGGGTGGGCTACGACGTCACCATCTCGATCCCCACCTTCACGGCGCTGCCCTCGCTGGGCGCAGAGGCCGCGCTGCACATTCACACCCAGGTCAGCGAAGACCAGATCGCCCTCTTCGGCTTTCTCGATCGCGAGGAGAAGCGCCTCTTCGAGCGGCTGATCACCGTCAGCGGCGTCGGTCCCAAGCTGGCGATCAAGATGCTCAGCGGGCTTTCGCCGGAGCGCACCGTGCAGGCCATTCGCGGCCAGGACCACGCGCAACTGACGCGCATTCCCGGCGTTGGCAAAAAGCTGGCCGAGCGGCTGGTGGTCGAACTGAAAGACAAGCTCGACGACTTTGCCGTTGCGCCCGGTGCCATCGTCCGTTCGCGGGGCCGCGGTGGACGATGTGCTCTCCGCGCTGGTCAATCTCGGTTATCAGCGCGTTGCCGCCGAGAAGGCCATCGAACAGGCCGTCGCCAAAGACAAGGCCCTCGCCGCCGACTTCGACGGCCTCTTCCGCGGCGCGCTGAAGGTGATCCGGTGAGGCGTGGTGAATGACCACAGCACCCTTCACTTTCGGGTCGGGCTTAAGGTGAATCTAGGCAATTGGCGCTATTGATGAGGCTAGAAAATATTGTAGTTGAATGACGTTTGAAGTAGAACCGCTACAGGCTTTCCATCAAGCGTTGCGGGACTGAACTTGTAATGGCTAAACGCCTCAAGAACGTTCTTGGCTAACGCAGAATCAGCGTCCTCCTTCACTATTGCGGTGTCGATCACATCTCCGCTGGCAGTAACGACTCCCTCAACAATAATATTGAGCTTTCGATGGTGCGTTCGTGAAGACATTGGGATATGCGGCTTAACTTTGCTAAGGAGTTTCGGGTGAAGTAGGACACCCGGAACCACAGCCGCTCCCTTTTGCGCGTCATCCTGCTCGTCGTAGACTGTCTCGCCACGAGAGTCCATAGGATGAGTCGTGCTAATGATCACGGGTTCGTGATAAGAAATGTATTCCTGGGCATCGGTCGACGAGAAGCCCACCACACAGTAAGTTAGAGCAAAGATGAGGGACGACCGCCATGTTGTACGCATAATGATGGAGTATTGCACCAACTTCTTAGGATCGCAACTGTTGATTGAAAGGATAGTCTGCGGGTCTCCGCGTTACACTCGTCTTGTTATGGTTTCCAAAGTGAAAGCTCCAATTGCCCCCGCCCACCTCCGCCCCGAAGGCCTCGCCTTTCTGCGCAATCTCGCCAAGAACAACGACCGCGAATGGTTCACACCGCGCAAGGCGGTCTTCGAGGCCGAGCTGAAGGAGCCGATGCTGGCCATCATCCGCAAAGTCAACGAGGCGATGGAGGGTTTTGCGCCGGCCTGCGTGAGGCCGCCGGAGAAATGCCTCTTCCGCATCTATCGCGACACCCGCTTCAGCAACGACAAAAAACCCTACAAGACGCATGTCGCTGCGTGGTGGATGCCGGAGGGCTTTGCGAAGACCTCTGGGGCTGGCTTTTACTTCCACGTCAGCGCCAAGGAGGTGGTGATCGCCGCCGGAGCGTGGATGCCGGAAAAGGATCAACTGGCCGCCATTCGCCATTGGCTACTGGACCACCACGCCGAGTTCCGCAAGGTCTTGCAGACAGCAGCCATACGGAGGACTTTCAGCGAATTCGAAGGCAACGCGCTCACCCGTTCGCCCAAGGGCTTTCCCTGCGAGCATCCGGCGCTCGACCTGATCCGCTGCCGCCAGTGGGGGCTGAGCACCACGCTGCCCGCCTCGGCCGCCCTCGACCCCGGTTTTGCCGCCGAATTGATTCGCCACTTCCGGCTGGCTGCGCCAGTGGTGGATGCGCTGAACACCCCCATCGCCGCGGCACTCGCACCCCGCAAGAAGGTGCTTTTCGGCTTGGACTAGGTGTTGCGCACAGCAGCCAACCTGAAGAGTTTCCCCGTGCGCAACCCGATAAAAACAGGCAAATCTCTGCAAAAACAGGTAAAAATAGACGAAAAGTGCACAAAAACCTAAGAAATTTGTGGAAATCGCGGTTTTTTCCTTGACTTTATACCCTCTGAAGCCGCATTGTAACGAACGACGGGTACTCCGACCCGCATGAATACAGGGTTTTGTGCACGCGTTGCCTGACTCCCTCCATGCGGCGCAGTATGCGGCGGAAGCCCAGGCAACACCGGCGCGCCCAAGGGCACGCCCGAGAAGGAGAGCAACACATGGCAACTGGATTGACAAAGACCGCCCTGATTCGGCTTCTGGCCGAAAAACTTGAACTGACCAACAAGCAAGTCGCAGCCTTCTTGGACCTGCAGGCGGAGACCGCCGTGAAGGAAACCAAGAAGAACGGCGTCTTCGTAATTCCCGGCATCGGCCGCCTGGTGAAGGCGGAGCGCAAGGCCCGCATCGGCCGCAACCCCCAAACCGGCGCGGCCATCAAGATCAAGGCCAAGACGGTGGTCAAGTTCCGCGTGGCCAAGGCCGCCAAGGACGTGATCGCCCCCGTGAAGAAGTAGTTTCGCTTCAGACCAGAAACCGTTCCCTGGACTGCGGACAGCAAAGGGGAGGAGCTTATGCTCCTCCCCTTTGTCTTTGTGCCCATTGAGCCAACCCCTTGCTCCCGGAAGCGCTCAATCCGCCTGCTCTTTCGAAGCGGCTTCCTGTCGCGCGCACGGCTACTCCGTCCGCAGCGACTGCATCGGATCGATGGATGCCGCGCGGCGTGCGGGAAGCCAACTGGCCGCCAGAGCCACCAGGATCACCAGAGCCGAACTGCCGGCAAAAGTGAGCGGATCGGTTGGCCTGACGCCATAGAGCATGGTCGATAGCAGCCGCATGGCCGCGAGCGAAGCCACCAGACCGATTCCCGCTCCAATGGCGGCCAGCGTCAGTCCCTGGCCGAGCACCAGCCGCAATACATCCCGGCGCTCGGCGCCCAGCGCCATGCGGATGCCGATTTCGCGGCTGCGCCGGTTCACCGTGAAGGCAACTACGCCATAGAGTCCTATGGCTCCGAGGAAGATCCCAAGCAATCCCAGCGCTGCCACAAAGCCCGCGGCCATCTGGTCGGCCCAGAAGGCCTGTTGCATCAGATAGTGCACCGTGCGAACCGAGACAGGCACATTGCGATCCACTCGTTGAATCTCGCTCAGGATTCTTGCTGTCAGGGCCTTGGGGTTGTTCTCCGCCTCGACGATGAGCGTTCCTTCCTCGCTGGGCATCTGCGCAAACGGGAAGTACATATAGGGTTCCGGGGTTTCATGGATGCTGTAGATCTTTGCGTCCTCGACAACGCCCACGATCTGGCAGGCCGTCCCGTCGACCACGATCTGCCGCCCCAGAACCTCCTGGCCCGGCCAGAAGCGTTCCGCCATGGTTTGGCTGACGATCACGACTCTGCCAGTGGAAGGATTGTCGCCGGAATTGAATTCACGCCCCGCAATCAGGCGCGTTCCAACGGTACGGAAGTAGTTGCCGTCAACCGCGTCCAATCTGATGGGAACGCTGAGCTGTCCTTGCGGCAACTCCACGCCAGGGATGGAAACGCGTTGCGCCCATCCTCCCCCCGAATCAGAGAGCAAGACGCGCCGTACCATAGCCGCGTGGCGGACCCCTGGCAGCGCCGCCGCCTTCTCCACTACTTGGTTGAAGAAGGCCGCGCTGCGCTCCGAGTTGTATCCGGCAACTGCGGGAAGCAGATCGAAGTAGATCAGTTGCTTTTGCCGGTCGAAGCCAAGAGGAAGCGAGCGGCTGAAGAGCAGGCTGCGCACCACCAGCCCTGACGCCGTCAACAGCACTACCGACAGCGCAATTTCACCCAGCACCAGCGCATTGCGCATTGTCCATCGCCGCACACCGCGCACAGCGCCCGTTCCATCGCCCTTGAGCGTCGTGACAAGACTCGTCCTGGAGGCCTGAATTGCGGGCGCCAATCCAAAGACCAGGACCGACAGAAGGGCGGCTGCTGCGGTAAACGCCAGGACCGACGCGTCGAGGTGCAGATCAAGCCCAAGCTCATACTGTGCCGGAGGCATCAGCGCCGGTTGCAACCGGAGAAGCCCTACTGCCAGAAGCAGGCCAAGAGCCGCGCCCAACGAGGCGAGCAGCAAGCTCTCGGTCAACAACTGGCGCAGCAGGCGCAGACGTCCAGCTCCCAGCGCCAGGCGCATGGCAACCTCCTTGCTCCTTGCGTTGGCGCGAGCCAGCACCAGCCCGGCGACATTGGCGCAGCAGATCAGCAGA
>CAWFZU010000048.1:0-15895 GCA_963820195.1 uncultured Acidobacteriaceae bacterium
GCCGGGATGAATGTCATCCGGCCTAAGTGACCATCCTCAGCGCCAGCTGCAACGGAAGATAGAAGATGGACGCAACCAGCAGTCGTCGTGCAGTCGCGCCGGATTTGGCGCAAGATGCGTGACCTGCAACTCGACAGACGCCGCCGCATGGGCAGGAATCAGCTTGGTATAAAAGGGTCGATCGCTCACCTTCTGATCCGGCTGCTCAAAGTCCCATAGGACTGCCGTAACGTTTCCATCCTGTGTGGCCAGCATTGCCTGCGGATCGCTCGTCTTGATGCTCTCGCCCTGAAGCGCGTGCAGGTACTTGTACGCGAAGAACGCCGGCTTGCGTATGCCTTGCGGGTTCAGCAGGCCGAATCCTCCTTGAAACGGCGCCGTCGGAGGTCCGGGTTCTTCAAACAGATCGGTGTAGGTCCAGTAGCTCATTCCCTGCGCTAATCCCTGACTGGCTTTGAGCTTGGTCAGGATGTAGGGCGCGCTGATGTAGGAATCATGCACCGGAGTCGCGCGGCGTGTAACTCGTGCTCCACTCGGTAAAGTACAGCGGAAGCCGCGGAAACGGCGAAGCCGAGATCTGCTTCGCGCACACGCCGCACGTCTCCGATGATCGCGTCGGGAGAGGGATCGAGCTTGGTATCGGACTTCCCTTCTTCATCGAGAAAGCCGCCTTGCACGCCATAGGTGTGCGTCGTCACAAAGTCAATCGGCAGCGCCGCTCTGCTTCACATGGGCGAGAAACTCGGGAACCCATGCCGCTCCGGCCGTGCTCGGTCCTCCAACGCGCAACGCAGGGTCAAAGGACTTGATCGTCTTCGCAGTCAGATCGTAGAGCTCGAAGTATGCTTTCTGATCGGCGCCTTCCCAAAATCCGGAGAGGTTGGGCTCGTTCCACACTTCGAAAAACCACGTGCGCACTTCGTCTCTTCCGTAGCGCTCCTCAATGTGCCGGATGAAGGCATCGACAAGGTCGCGCCATGCCTTCCGGTTTCGGGTGCGACGTGTTGCCGTTCCAATAAAAGATGCTGTTCTGCGACGTGGCAAGCGCCTTCGGCGTGAAACCGAGTTCGACAAACGGCTTGATGTGCCGGGCCAGCAAGTCGTCATAAAGCTGGTCGATCTTTGTCCAGTTATAGACGGTCTTGCCATTTTCGACACGCACGGTTCCCAGCACGTCGTGAAAGATCGCATGAAAACGGATGTAGCGAAAGCCGAGTTCATCCACTGCGAGTTTGAGCTGAGCCTGGCTGTCATCGCGAATCAGCGTGCCCGGATAATCAGACCCCACCGACAAATCGAAGAAGCGATCCACAGGCCCTGCCGTGTCCTTGAGATTCACGACGATGGTTCGGGTTGGCGCCGGTTGCGACTGCGCCGCAAGAGATAAGAAAGACGATGCCACAAAGAAACCCATGGCCAGTATTGAAAACCTCCGCTGAACTGATCTGAACATGACTTGTACTCTCCTCAAAGTAATTAACTGACGATTTGACCTTCGCCTATCGTAAACTACACGGCTCTACCGGCAATTAAAGTCAGCGATAAAGCCGCATCCGCTCTTTCCGCTCTCCCGCTAAAACTCTTCGTCGGATTCCACGGCGGGCAGGATGTCGTTGTCGCGCGCCATCCAGACGTAGAGGGTGGGCAGAAGGAAGACGCCGATGATCAGGTTGGCCAGCAGGCCGCCGACGATGACGATGGCGAAGGGCCGCTGCGAGTCGGAACCAATGGCGTGGCACAGCGCTGCGGGCAGCAGACCCAGCGTGGCCACCAGCATCGTCATCATGATGGGCCGCAGGCGCAGCACGGCGCCCTCGACGGCCGCTTCGATGATGTGTTCCTGGGTGGAGACTTCCATGCCCTTGCGCCGCGCGCGCAACTGGTTGATGTATTCCAGCATGATGACGCCGGTCTCCACCGATACGCCGAAGAGCGCCAGGAAGCCGACGGCCGAGGAGACCGAGAAGTTGGTGTGAGTGAGGAAGAGCGCCAGCGGTCCGCCGATGGAGGCCATGACGACGCTGACCAGGATCAGCATCGCCCACTTGGCCGAGCGGAACATGGTGTAGAGGATGAGGAAGATGGCCATCACGGTGATGGGAATGACGATGTCCATGCGCTTGTCGGCGCGCTTCTGGCTCTCGTACTCGCCGGCCCACTCGGTGTGGTAGCCGGCCGGCAGTTTCACGTTCCTGTTCACCTTGCCGATGGCCTCCTCGACGGTCGAGCCCAGGTCGCGCCCGCGGACGGAATATTTGATGGCGATGAAGCGCTGGCCGCCCTCGCGGTAGATCTCCTCGGCGCCGTCGTCGGCGGAGACTTTGGTCAACTGCGCCAGCGAGACGCGCTCGCCGGAGGGGGCGAGCAGGCGCACATTCTCGATGGCCTCGCGCGTGTCGCGATACTGCTTTTGATAGCGCAGGGTGACGTCGTAGCGAGCCTCGCCCTGTTGCACCTGGGTCAGAGCGTTGGCGCCCACGGCGGTCTGCACGGCATCCTGAATGTCGGCCACGTTGATGCCCCAGCGGGCGGCGGCGGCGCGATCCACCGTGTAGTTCAGGTTAGGCTGGCCGATGATGCGGAAGATGCCCAGATCTTCGATGCCCTTGACCGTCTCCATCTGGGCCTGAATCTCTTCAGCCTTCTTTTCCAGCGTGCGCAGGTCGTCGCCGTAGAGCTTCACGGCCAGTTCACCTTTTACGCCGGAGACGGCTTCCTCCATGTTGTCGGAGATGGGCTGGGAGTAGTTCCAGATAACGCCGGGAAACTTGCTCAAGCTCCTTGTCCATGGCGGCGATCAGTTGCTTCCTTGTCCTGGTGGAAGACGGGCCGCCACTGCTTCTTGGGCTTGAGGTCGACAAAGTATTCGGTGTTGAAGAAGCCGGTGGTGTCGGTGCCGTCGTCGGGGCGGCCGGTCTGGCTGACGACCTGGGTGACTTCGGGGAACGAGGCCATCACCACGCGCGCCTTGTTGGTGAAGTCGATGCTGGCGGTGGGGCCTTCGCTGGGCGGCAGCGTGCCGCGCACCCAGATGGATCCCTCGTCGAGGTGAGGCAGAAACTCCGAGCCGATGGGCCCGCCGAAGGTGAGATAGACGGCGATGGCGAAGAGGACGGTGGCGATGCTCAGGGTTCTGCGGCGATGTTCGATGGCTGAGCGAACTGCCGTGCGATAGTGCGCGCGTGAGCCACGAGCATGATGGGGTTGTGCCACTCCTTGGCGCCCTTGCGGAAGAACAGGCTGGCCATGACCGGGGCCACAGCGATGGCGAAGACCAGCGCGCCTAGCAAAGCGAAGCAGACGGTCCAGGCCATGGGCTTGAAGAGCCGGCCCTCGACCGCCTGCAAGGGTGAAGATGGGCAGGTAGGAGGTGATGATGATGCCGCGGGCGAAGAAGACCGGGCGCAGCACCTCGTGGGCGGCGTCGCGAATCTTCTGCGCCGGCGTGCGGGTGTCGTCTTGTGGGCGAGAGATGGCGGACGATATTTTCGATCATCACCACCGAGCCATCGACCACCATGCCGAAGTCCAGCGCGCCCAGCGAGAGCAGGTTGGCGGGAATGTGGCTGAGGTCGAGGCAGATGGAGGCAAACAGCAGCGCGAAGGGAATGGTGAGCGCGACGATGATCGCGCCGCGCACATTGCCGAGGAAGAGAAAGAGAATGATGGAGACCAGAAGCATGCCCGCGGTCAGGTTGTGCTCGACGGTATCCACCGTGTATGCGACCAGGTCGGAGCGGTCGAGGAAGGGCACGATCTTCACGCCCTTGGGCAGGATGCCGGGGTGGTCCTTGTCGCCATTGAGCTTGTTGACTTCGGCGTGAATGCCCTCGAGGACAGGGTCGGAGTCGTCGCCCTTTTGCAGCAGCACGATGCCTTCGACGGTGTCGGGATTGTCGACGATCTGCTGCCGTCTGGTCGCGGTGCGATGGCGCTTGCCGATCTGGCCCAGGCGAATCTTGGGGCCCTGCGCGACGGTGGCGATGTCCTTGATCTTGATGGCCGCGCCGTTCTGGGTCTTGACGACGGTGTTTTCGATGTCCTGCACGCTGGTGAAGAGGCCCACCGACTGCACGTTGATCTGCTGCGCGCCCTGCTCGATGAAGCTGCCGCCGCCGTTGGTGTTGTTGTTGGCGATCTGCTGCTCGACCTGGCCGATGCTCAGCCCGTAAGAGACCAGCTTCTCCGGATCGAGCTTGATCTGGTACTCCTTGGTCGGCCCGCCGAAGCTGGAGACATCGACCACGCCGTTGACGCCCTTGAAGGATTTCTCCAGCGTCCAGTCTTCGAGCGACTTCTTCTCCATCACGTCGTAGGAGGGGTTGGTGCTCTCCAGCGTGTACCAGTAGATCTGTCCGACAGGGCTCCAGTCGGTGCCCATCTGCGGAACCAGATTGGCGGGCAGGCTGACCATGCTCAGCCGCTCCAGCACGTGCTCGCGGTTGACGTCGCTGGTGGAGTCGTCGTCGAAGATCAGCATCAGGCTGGACAAGCCGGCCAGCGTGGTGGAGCGCAGATGCGTGAGGTGGGGAATGCCGGCCATCTGAATCTCGACCGGCACGGTGACCTGGCGCTCGATCTCTTCGGCGCGAGCGGCCCGGCCACTGGGTGATGATCTGCACGTAGTTGTTGGCCACGTCGGGGTAGGCCTCGACGGGCAGATTGCGGAAGCTGACGACGCCCCAGGCGGTGAGCACCACCACTGCCGCCGAGGACCAGCCAGCGGTTCTTGAGCGCGAAATCGACGAGTGCGCGAATCATTACTGGTTCCCCGCGGTTTCAAGCAACAGTGCGTTGGCGACGACCTGCTGGCCGGGCTGAATGCCGGAGAGAATCTCCTGGCGGTTGCCGTCGAGCATCTTGCCGGCGTGAACCTCGGTGCGCTTGAACTGATTGCCGCCCGCCGGCAGAAAGACCCAGTCGCGGTCATGCAGGTGCAGCACGGCATCGGCCGGAACCACGGCGTGCGTCTCCTGTCGCGTGGCTGGTAAAGGTAGCCGTGCCGAACATCCCCAGCTTGAGGAAGCCGGGATTGGCGACTTCGATGCGGACCTTGGCGGTGCGCAGCGATGGATCGAGAATCGGGCCGATGTCGCTGATGCGGCCGGTGAGCGGGCGATCCGGCCAGGCGTTGAGCTTGATCCGGGCCTCCTGGCCGAGTTGCAGCTTGGGAATGTCGTTCTCGTATACGTCGCAGATGATCCACACGGTGGAGAGGTCGGCGATGGTGAAGGCCGTGGCCGAGCCGGAGAGGCTGACGCCCGCGGCGGCCGAGTTGGTCACGTTCTGCGCCACGATGACGCCGCTGATCGGCGCGTAAACATTGACGATGCTGCTGGGGTGGTTCTTGTCCACGCCGAGTGTCTTCAGCTGTTCTTCGGTTGCGGTCAGGTCGGCCTTGGCGTCCTTCTCCGTGTCCTCGGCCTGCTCCAGCATGGCCTGGGAGATGGCGCCGTGCTTGAAGAGATCATCGGCGCGCATATACGCCATGTCGGCCATGTGCTCGTCGTTGACGGCTTTGAGATAGGTATCGAAGGCGCTGGTGATATCCGGGCTTTGCACTTTGAGCAGCAGTTGGCCCTTCTTCACGTTGTCGTCGAGCCGGGCTTTGATGTCCACCACGCGGCCATTGGCCAGCGAGATGACGGGGATCTCGCGGGAGATGTCGGGAAAGACGCTGCCGGTTGCGGTCAACTCCGATGCGGATTCGATCTGGCCGGCGGCGGTAATGGGAAACTTGGCCACATCGTTCGGGTCGATGGTGACCAGATTCATGTCGGCCACGTTGATGACCTTGGGCTGCGTCGGCGCGCCGTCGCCCTTCGCCCTTGCCTTTGCAGCCGGAGAGAGCAACTGCTGCGGCCAGAGCAAGAAAGATCGAAAAACCATAAGAAGATTCTTCAGCAAGAAAACGGAATCATTGGATTACCTCGCGTCCCACGGCTAGATTCAGTTGTCCGGCGGCGGTCAGATAGGAGCCGATCAGTTGCAGATAGGCCAGTTGGACGGCCCGGTAGTCGCTCTGCGCGTTGAGAAAGTCCATCAGCGATGCGCCGCCGTGCTGGTAGGAATAGGTCACCGTGTCGCGCACGCGCAGGGCCTGGGCCTTGTATTGCGCCTTGTAGGGCCGGAGCAGCGCGATGTTGCTCTCCACCTGCGCGTAGGCCGAGTCCACGTCGCTGAAGACCTGCGGCGCGCGCGGCTTCGGTCAATTGCTGATTGCGGCCAATGTCGATCTGGGTGCGCTGCTTCTCGCCCTGGTTGCGGTCGAAGATGCGCAGCGGAATGTTGACGCTGGCGCCCAGCGTATAGCGGCCGTAAGGGTTGTTGAAGGCGGGGTTATAGGAGTACCAGGTGGCGAAGGTGGGATCGGCGGAGCCGTTGGCAACGGCCAGCTTGTGGTTGGTCTGGGCCTGCTGGATCGACTCCAGCGCGGCCCTCAAATCAGGGCGCTCGTCGAGGGCGATCTGGCGGAAATCTTCCAGCGGCTTCAGATCGTCGGAGAAGTCGAAGGGGCCGGTCACGTCGAATTGCTCCACCGGCGTGCGTTCGTCGAGCATTTGCAGAAGCTGAATCTTGGCGGTGCGCAGGTTGACAATCGCGGTCTGAATCTCCACTTCATATTGGACGCGCAACAGCTCGATGCGGTCCAGATCGATCTGGGCGATGTCGCCGGCATGAAAGCGATTGCGGCTGATGGCGATGATCTTGTCGTAGTATTCGAGGTCGGCCCGGGCCAGATCCAGCACCGCCTTGTCTTGCAGGGTATCGACGAAGGCCGCACGCAGGTTGAAGAGGAGATTGCGTTCCAGGTCGATGTGTTCGGATTGGGCGATCTGCGTGCCCTCTTTGGCGCTCTGCAAACGCAACTCGCGCTTGCGCTCCCGTTCGTGCAGGTAGCTGATGCTGGGAACAAGTTGCGTGCCGGTCAGCGGCAGCCAATGATTTCCCTGGCCTGGGAGTGTGTGCGGCGCGATTTGCAATCCGTCGCTGGATAAACCGACGCCAGGATTGGGGCGCAGAAAAGCGGTAATCTCGGCAGCCTTCATCTCGTCCACACCGAGGGCGTCGGCCCGCAGCGCGGGGTTGGCGGCTTCAAACTTCGCCTTCACCTGATCCCAGGTCAACGCAGGACTCTGCTGCGCGGAACTAAGACGCGGTGCAAGGACAAGCAGCGCCGCCATGACGGATATCGGCAGGAATAGGAAGATTCGCTTCATACATAGCCTTTGCGCCGTGGTCTGCACGGCGGTCACAGAAGAAGAGAGGCCAAAAAATGTAGGAAGAGCCAGGCGAAGGATCAGGCGGCGGGCGGCGGCCGGTTCTGAATGGAAGCCATGGCGGAAATCTTCACCGTCGGGGCCGGAAGATAGCTGGGCGTGGCAAAGCGCAGGAAGCCGAAGGAAAGCTCGGCGAATACCGGCGAAGGCAGGGTTGCAACCGCGGGAAAGATGGAGTGCGGGCACAAGGCCGCATGGTTGCGGCGCGCGCAGCAGTCTGTCGCCTCGGCGGGGTTCTGAGCCATTTGCAGGTCGTCGGTCACCGAGATCACGGGAAAAAGGATCACAATAACCACCGCCAGGGCGACCAACTGCGTCCGCCTTATGCCTTGGCACGGAGCATGGCACAGCCACAGCCAGAACATCAGCGTGGCCAGCAGCGCCCAGGCGAGATTGAGGAGCAACTCCATTCGCACCATCATGATAAACCAGCGGTGTTATCAGGGGCAAGATTGCAAGGTGCCCCGTTCATTGACCTCTAATTGAGTCGCGATGAATGGGGCACACTTCAATCCTGGCGAATGATCGAAGCAGTAGAACCGATGCCTGGACCACCTGCAGCGAACCACTTTCATAGGGAAGAGTGGGTCGCCATTCCCGTCGGCGCTGCAACCGATTCGGGCGTACAATGAAGGTAGAGTTGAATCATAAGACCTGACTTGAACGAAAGAGCCTGCTCGGCTGCCGCCGTCCCACCGCTTCTGACGAGCTCCGCAACCCACGCTACAACTACCCGTTGACCGGAGTAAAGTCATGCGTTCCGACAAGATACACCGCGCGCTGGCGCAGGGAATGAACCGCTTTGAAGTCTGCCAATTGGTCGCTAAAGGGGTCAAGGCTACCCACAAAACCGGCTCGCGCTTTGAAGATTCCATCAACGATGTGCTGCAATACCTGGGCACTCACGTCACCCTCCTGGAAAATCTTCATCCCGCCGTTCCGCAGGTCAGTATGAAGAGCCTGAAACCAGCGGCATAGCCCGTCAGGTGCAAGCCCTGAGCCTCAACAGGCTTGCGGCTTCCTCACCTTCACCAGCATTTCTGAGAGCGAAAAAGGCCCGCATCCAACCCGGATGCGGGCCTTTCCGCTTTTGTTTCCTGCCGTTTACAGCAAGTTGCCCATTATGTAGCCGGAACCTCTTCTGCCTTTGCCTTGGGAATCAGTATGCGGTTATGCTTCCTGTACTCGTCCATCTGCATGCTCAGGAAAATGTTGAAGGCATCGCCGCGGCGCTGCTGGAGAAGTTCATCGCGATATTTGTCGAAGTTCTTGGCGATCTCGTCCGCGGTGGGCTCCTGCTTGTCCATCAACTTGGCCACCACGCCGGTCCGCCCGGTGTTGATGGGCCCGCTGATGTTGCCCACAGAAAGGTCGAAGAGCTGCGGCGCAACCTGGCTAATCTGGCCGATGTCAGGCACCTGGCCGCTCTGGCCCACCAGGTCGCTGGTCTTGAAAGTCGCGCCCATTTCCTTGGCGGCCTTGGCCAGATCGTTCTCGGCCTTGGCCTTGTCCGCCAGCTCTTGGGTCTTCTGGCTGAGCAGGATGGGGAGTTGCTCGTTGCGGTAGTCGTCGGCAACGTGGCTCTTCCAGTCGGCAAAGGCGGGCGCGTGGGCCGGGGCGATGCCGGTGACCTGGAAGATCGCGTAGCCCTCGCCGGTGGAGGCAGTACTGCGGCGGATCGCCCTGCTTGGACTCGAAGGCCTTGCCGATGATCTGGGAGGAGTCGGGCAGCGCGGCGATCACGCCTCGCTCGCCGACCAGCGGCGTGGTCACCACTTCCAGATGATGGGCCGCGGCGGTCTTCTCCAGGCCGTTCTTGATGGCCTCGGAGGTGAGCGTCCGCGCGTAGTTCTCTTCGGCCGCGGCCGCCTTCTGGCGAATCAGCGTGGCCTGGATGGTAGGCAGGACTTCGCTGAGCGACTGCGCGTGCGCCGTCTGCCGCTCCTCCACCTGCACAATGTGATAGCCGAACTGGCTCTTCACGATCTTGCGTATCGCCGATCTTCTGGGTGAAGATGGCGTTGTCGAACTCCGGCACCATCATGCCGCGGCGGGCAAAGCCCAGTTCGCCGCCCTTGTCCTTGCTGCCGGGGTCGTCGGAGTTCTTCTTGGCCAGGTCGGCAAAGTTCGCGCCGCCCTGAATCTGCTTGAGCAGCCCCTCGGCCTTGGCCTTGGCCGCGGCATCGGTCTTGGCGTCGGCGCCGGGAGCCACCTTGATGAGGATGTGGCGCGAACGGGCCTGCTCCGGAACCGAGTACTCGGCCTGGTGCGCGTTGAAGTACTGCTGAATCTCCTGCTGGCTGGGCTGCGGAACGCCGCCGGGCAAGCTCGTTGGGAGTAAAGGCAAAGTAGGTGATCTTGCGCTGCTCCGGCACGGCCGTCGGCATAGCGCGCGGCGTTCTTCTTGAAGAAGGCCTCCAGATCGGTGTCCGAGGGATTGATGGTCTTGCGCAGGTCGTCGGCGGAGATCACCGCGTAGTCGAACTTGATCTTGATGTTCTGCTTGCGATAGGTCGTCGCGGACATCCGCATCGCTCACCGTGACTCCGGCGGCGATCAGCGCCTCCAGGCGGCGGATGATGATATCCTGCTTGACCTCCTGCTCAAACTCCGCGACCGACATATTGAACTGCCTGGCGACGAAGTGCGGCGTAGCGGTCGGTGCCGATGAACTGGCCGTTGGGAAAGAGGAATTCGCCAAACTGGCCCTGGTGCAGGAACTGGCTCACATCGTCGTCGGTGGCGTGGATGCCCAGCTTCTCGGCCTCGGCCAGCAGAACCTGCTGCTGCACCAGTTGCTGGCCAACCTGCTGCTCGACAGTGCGCTCGATCATGCGGGTTGTCGGCGTATTGCGGATTCCGCTGCTGCATCTGCTGGCGGGCCGCTGGCTGACCTGCTGCTGGCTCACCGTCACGCCCGAGGAGAACAAGCGGCTGTACCAGTGGGGGTAGATCGTGGCGTAGGTGTCGGCGGTGGAGGCTCCCATGCCGGTGAGGCCGGGAATCAGGTAGATCACCATGCCCACCGAGGCGGCGGCGATGATGACAACGAAAAATGCCTTGGTGAAGCGATTGTCTCTTGCAGGAAACGGATCATGGATGGACTTGGACCTTCAACTCTCTACGCGCGGACAGGCTCAAACCCTGCGCCAGCACGGTTGCGGCTGGCGGGCAGGCATCAGCCTGAATGCGCAATTGTCGCTCTGACGCGATTCTCTGCCATTATAGACGAGCGGGAACCGGGTGCGGGCGCAGAGTGCAGGCGACAGGAGACTGGATGCCAGTCTTCGAGGGGCGGCAAAGGCGTTATAACACATTTTCAATCCGGATTGGACGAGCAGATACTCCGGATCAGACGCGCCCGGAATCCGAATCAGACGATAGCGCGGCCTAACAGTAAAGCGGGCATCCCGAATTCCGGAATGCCCGCACTTTTCTATTCCCTATTCCCTAGTCCCTGTCTCTTATCTACCGCCAGTAGTAGAACCCGCCCACCATGTAGTACGGGCGGTAGTAGACCGGCGGATAGCCGTAGTAGGCATAGGGTTGGCCATAAGGGCCATAGCTGCGCCGGTAGAGGGTAGGACCGCCGGGATAAAGCCCCTGCGCCAGCCGGGCCGCCTCTCGCGCGCTGACCGGCGTCACTGTCAACGGTTTGCTCAGGTGGAAGTCCACCTTGGCCTCGGCGGGAATCCAGACGCCCGGTCCGGGAGTCGCCGCTGAAGCTGCCGTACCCGCTAACGCGCCCCCCGCCGCGCCCGCCGCGCAGCCGATGCCGCGGCCCGCGATGCAGCCGATAATCGTGCCCATCATGGTGCCGCCAATGATATTGTGGGCCGTATACTCACCCTTGCCCGGCCCCTTCACCTTGAACTGATCAGTGTCAAGAGGGTAGTTCTGCCCGCCCATATCCAGCGAAGTCAGTTTGAGCGCCAGCACCGGGCTGCCTTTCAGATCGCCGGCCTGCTTGACCTCGGTCACCACGCCATGAGCGATGGCGCCGCGCGGAATCGCCAGCACATTGCCGACGAATACGTCCTGAATGACCGTGAACTGAACCGGCTCGCCGTCCTTGGCTCTCTTGCTGTTCACCGGCTCGTTGGTCCGCAGTTGCAAAAGAGTTCCCTGAGCCAGGGTTACCTGAGCTTTGGGCGTCTGTTGCTGCGCATCTCGCTGGGCTTGAATCTGGGCCTGGACCTCGGCGCGAATCTGCGCGCGCATCCGGGCCTGGGCATCGCTCTCATTGGGTACCGGCATCGGGCCGTCGTTCATCGCCGGAGCGCCTGCGTCGCCGGGATTGGGTACGCCCGCGTCGCCCGGCTGAGTGTCGGCCATCGCCTGCTCGTCCGGCTTGGCCGGGGCCTGCGGATTGCCAACCGTCAGGTTGTTGTTCACCTTGGTCACGCCCGCCACATGAGCGGCAATCGCCTCCGCCAGTTCGCTGGAGGCCTCGCTCGACACGGTTCCGGAGAGCGTAACCTCGCCCTGAATGGTGGCCGCGGTGATCAGGTCGCTCTTCAGCGCCTTGGAGGCATCCAGGGCATGCACGACGTCCTGCTCAATCTCGCCGTCCGTGCGGGTTGCGGCCGCTGGGGACGGAGTCTCGGGTGTGGCCGCGGCTGGAACTGGTGCTGGGACTTCCGCCGCGGCTGGGGCTGGAGTTGGGGCTGGAGCAGGGGCAGCATCCTGGGCCAGCGCCATCGCGCCGCTCATGACGGCCAACGCCGTCCACGCCAGGGCCTGGGGAAAAACTCTTTTGAGCATGGGTCGATTCATCATTGCATCTCTCCTGCGCTTGAACTCTTGCTCCCGCTTCATCTTGTTCTACTAATTTAGACGCTGGTTTGCGGTAGCCGTCATCGGTGCAAACCCCGCCGCCGGGGAAAAGTTTCGCTGCGCGAAGGAAATTCTGCAACTCATCGACTCGCTCAAATGGCCAGCCCCGGCCGGAAAACTCTCCCGGCCGGGGCTGTCGTGCGGCAGAACTCTCGGCAAAAGGACCTGTAAGCCGAATTCTGTCGTGTGCGGTCATTCCTCTAGGCGCCGCGTTGCCGCGGACGCTCATCAGCGACCTACCCGGAGGTTTCGGCACCTTGCATGGAGCATCCTTGCGGCGCCGGGCCGGCGCCGGGCGCGCTCACCTGCTCCGGGCGCGCGCCTCCCTCCCTATTTGGTCTTGCTCCGTGTGGGGTTTACCCTGCCCCGGCCTTTACAGGACGGGCGGTGCGCTCTTGCCGCACCATTTCACCCTTACCCCGGCGCTGGAGTTTCCGCAACGGCGAGCGGTCCCGGCAAGCCGGGCCAACTCGGGTCTTGCGTTTCCAGGGCGGCCCTCGACCGTGAGGAAGAGGGGTAGCCGAGGCGGTATCTTTTCTGTGGCACTGGCCGTCCGCGAGCCTTGAAGCCCGCGTCCCGGACGTTATCCGGCACACTGCCCTGCGGAGTTCGGACTTTCCTCCCCCGGCGGACCGTCGCTTGCGCACGCCTCCGGCAGCGACCGCCCGGTCCTCCTGCCAGTGTTAGTGTAACGCGAAAACGCTATCAGCATTCGACCATCAGAATTGCCGAGGATTCCTCAAGATGCGCGAGGAAAGCTCCGGTCCCGATTCATTGAATCCACAGAGGATACAGAACCATCCATTTCATGCGGAGAATTTGTTCACCTCTACGACGCTGTGAGCCCGCTCCCGGCTGGCTCATCTCGGCATCACCCCAATTCGCATACCTCGAATCAAGGAGAACTCCATGAAGATTGCCGCGATGATCGCTCGCTATCTGCTGGGCCTGATGTTTCTGGTCTTCGGTTCCAATGTGTTCCTGAATTTCATTCCCATGGGGCCGATGCCCACAGGGCTGGCCGGGCAGTTCACGACCGCCCTGTTTGCCGCGCACTACTTTTACGTGGTGGGCGCGATCATGGTCGTCTCCGGATTCTGTTTCTGGTTAACCGGTTTGTGGGGCTGGGGCTGACGCTGCTGGCTCCCGTGCTCTTCAACATCCTTATGTTTCACCTACTGATGAACCCAAGCGGCATTTGGATGGGTGCGTTTGCGACGCTTCTTTGGCTGCTGGTTGCCTGGGAGCATCGGATCGTGTTTGCAAGGCTCTTTGCGGCGCGGCTGGAGGAATGAAGGGTCGCCGAGTGAAGGCTGACCGAATGAAGATGCGGGGCCGCTGGCTACAATCAAGCTAGCGATGATTCAGTACCTCTATCTCGGGCGGGTGGGCTACGACGAGGGGCTGCGCTTGCAGGCGGAGATTGCCGCGCTCGTCGCCGAGGGCCGCGTCCAAAACGTGCTGCTGCTGCTCGGAGCATCCGCCGGTGCTCACGCTGGGGCGCAATGCGGACCGCTCGAATATCCTGGCCTCCGACGAGCTGCTCGCCCGGCGCGGCGTCACAGTCCACGAGATCAACCGCGGCGGCGACGTCACCTATCACGGGCCGGGGCAGTTGGTCGGCTACCCCATCTTCGACCTGCGCACCCTGCGCGCACCCAGCGGCGGACGCATGGGGCCGGTGGACTTTGTGCGCGGCATGGAAGAGGCGCTGATCCGCCTCTGCGGCGGCTTTGGCGTGCGCGCCGGACGCATCTGCGGCCTCACCGGCGTCTGGTGCCCTGCGGATGGCAGCCCTTTGGTCGAGAGTCGTAGCTCTGGACCAGCCCGCAAGATCGCCGCCATCGGGATTCACGTCGCGCGTGGCATCACCTCCCACGGCTTCGCCTTCAACGTCACCACCGACCTGAGTGACTTTGCGCTCATCGTTCCCTGCGGCATCGCCGATCACGAAGTCACCAGCCTCCAGAAAGAAGTCGAGAACCCGGCGAGCTTGTCCACGCTGGACGACCTCGCCCACCAGGCGGCGCGCTGCTTCGGCCAGGTCTTCGGCGAGCAGGTGCAGGCGGTCGAGAGCTTGGCGGCGTTGCGCGCCCTAGCGGAGGCAGCCAAGCCGCAATTTCCGGCGCAAGACACGCCGCTTCAGATTCCCGCCGAGGTCGAGCGGCTGCTGGGCAGCCCCGAGCGGCCAACCCGCGCCTGAGAATCGCGTTCTTCCTGACCCATGCGCCGCAATTTATAATCCCTCCAGAAGCGGGAGTCTCGTAGCCTTCCCTGACCAAGCCCCAAGTGTTTTGTATCGCGGAGATACCATCATGCCAACCGACGTAGTCATGCCCCAGATGGGCGAATCGATCTTTGAGGGCACCATTACCAAGTGGCTCAAAAGAGCCGGCGACGCGGTCGAGAACGATGAGCCGCTCTTTGAGATCTCCACCGACAAGGTGGATGCCGAGATACCCTCGCCTGTGGCTGGCGTGCTCACCGCGATCAACTTCCCCGAAGGCGCCACCGTGGAGGTCGATACGGTGGTCGCAATTATCGGCGGCACCGCATCTGCTGAAACACCTTCGGCAACCTCCGCGGAAAAACTCCTTTCGGAGGGAGACCGGGGTTTCAACCCCCGCAAATTGCCCGCAGAATCACCACGGGCTTCAGCCCCGGAGGAAATATCTTCCCCGCAAATCTCTACAGGCAACGCAAGCAATCGTCAGCGCTCCTCGCCGCTGGTGCGGCGGATGGCCAAAGAGAACAATCTCGACCTCAGCCGGATCACCGGAACCGGCTCAGAGGGCCGCATCACCAAGGAAGATGTGATGCGCCATCTGAGCGAGCACGGCCCAGGAAGTGAGCGCGCCGAAGGCGCAGTTGGCCGCACCGCAGGTGCCGCAGTTGGCCGCACCGCAGGTGCCGCTGACCAAGATGCGCGCCATCATTGCCCAGCGCATGGTGGAGAGCGTGCAGATCAGCCCGCACGTGCACACCGTTTACAAGGTGGACATGACGCGCATCGCGCGCCTGCGCGAGCGCGAGAAGGACCGCTTCGAGCAGCAGCACGGCGTCAAGCTCACTTATATGCCGTTCATCGCCGCCGCCGCTGATTGAGGCGCTGGGCAAGTTTCCCATCGTCAACGCGTCGCTGGTGGACGGGCGCCATCCACTATCACCCGCAACATCAATCTGGGCATTGCCGTGGCGCTGGAGTGGGGGCTGATTGTGCCGGTGGTCAAGCAGGCCGAGGGGCGCGAGCTTTCTGGAGCTGGCCCGCGCCATCGCCGACCTGGCCGAGCGCGCCCGCACCAAGAAGCTGTTGCCCGACGAGGTGCAGGGCGGCACCTTCACGCTCACCAACTCCGGCGTCTTCGGCGGCGAGTTCGGCACGCCCATCATCAACCAGCCGGAGTCGGCGATACTGGCCATCGGCGGCCTGCGCAAGGAGCCGGTGGTGCTGACCGACTCCGAGGGCAACGACACCATTGCCATCCGCTCCATGCAGCACTTCTGCCTCGGCTTCGACCATCGCCTCATCGACGGCGCTGACGCCGGCAGGTTCATGAGCGAGTTCAAGCGCGCGCTGGAAGGCTGGGAGAAACCGATCGTGTAGGAGTATGACTACAAGAGCTTTCGAAACTGGTCCACACTGATTCCTGCGTCCCGTACTATGCCGCCCATCGTGAATGCATTCACCGGATTGTGGCGCGGAATCGTCAAGATTCGCGCTCCATCGGTCATCACGATGTGCACGCCCTGGCGCAGAATTCGGAAGCCTGCCTTTTCCA
>CAWFZU010000049.1:0-3628 GCA_963820195.1 uncultured Acidobacteriaceae bacterium
GGCATCGACGAGGCCATCTTCACCACCGGCGGCAAGCTGGCGCTCTTCGACGCCATCCAGATCCTCGTCGATCACGGCGACGAGGTGATTCTGCCCGTGCCCTACTGGGTCAGCTTCAAGGACATCATCCAGTACGCCGGCGGCAAGGTCGTCTTCCTCGAGACCAAGGAGGCGGAGAACTTCCGCGTCACGGCGGACGCCATCGAGAAGGCCGTCACGCCCAGGACCAAGGCCATCATTCTCAATACGCCGTCGAACCCGGCCGGCTCGGTGGTCTCGGCTGAGGACCTGGAGCGCATCGTTCATCTGGCGCACGAGCGCGGGATTTTCCTGCTGCTCGACGAGTGCTACGTCTACCTGAACTATGCCGGCAAGCCGGTCAGCGGCGGCTCGTTTACCTGGGCCAAGGAGCACATCGTCATCCTCGGCTCGCTCTCGAAGACCTATGCGATGACCGGCTGGCGGGCGGGCTTTGCGCTGGCCTCGAAGGCCGTCACGGCCAACCTGAGCAAGCTGCAATCGCAGTGCACCTCGAACGCCACCAGCTTTGTGCAGAAGGCCGCCATCGCGGCTCTGACCAGCTCGCAGGAGTGCGTCAGCGAATTCCGCGCCGAGTTCATCGATCTGCGCGACTATATGCTGGCCGCGCTGGCAGAGATTCCCGGCGTCACCTGCACCAAACCCGAAGGCGCCTTCTACGTCTATCCGAATATGTCGGCCTATATCGGCAAGGGCGGCATCAAGACGGCGACTGAGCTGGCTACGCGGCTGCTCCACGAAGCCCACGTCGTCACCGTGCCGGGCGAGGCCTTCGGTACCGCCGAGCACATCCGCATCTCTTACCCGGTGACCAAGCAAAACATCGACGAGGGGACACGGCGGATGGGAGAGTTCCTGGGTAAACTGGCCTAGCCGGGCCATGCAACTTGCGTTGGCGCGCGCGCCGTGTTGCATCGTGAGATGGGCAAACCCTCTCCTTTCAACGCGGCGCCGCCGATTGCGGATGTCCTCAACAAAAAATGATTTTCCTCTGTGCAAACGTATCGTTTGTCGGGTAGGATGTGTCTTCGATGCCGAAGCCTATGGATTTTCGTCCCGTAATTCTTGCCGGAGGCAGCGGTACGCGCTTCTGGCCCCGCTCCCGCCGCGCCCACGCCAAGCAGGTTCTTGCCCTGGACGGCGAGCGCTCCATGATCCAGCAGACCGTCGAGCGGCTCAAGCCGCTGGCCGGCCTGGAGAAGACCTGGGTCATTACCAACGAGTACCTGGCCCACGAGATCGCCGACCAGTTGAAGGGCGTGCCCGCCGGGCAGATCGTGCAGGAGCCGGTGGCGCGCAACACCGCCCCGGCCTGCGGACTGGCCGCCTTCCTGATCGAGCGCCAGAACCCCGACGCGGTGCTGGGCGTCTTTCCCTCCGACCACGTGATCGCCGACGAGCCGCGCTTCCTCAAGGCGCTGCAAAAGGGCATCGCCGTGGCCGCCGCCGGCGACAACATCGTGGTGCTGGGCATCGAGCCCACCCGCGCCGAAACCGGCTACGGCTACATCGAGACCACCGACTTTACCCGCGACGACTCCGCGCTGCACGTGCGCCGCTTTATCGAGAAGCCCAACCAGAACCGCGCCGAGGAGTTTGTGGCCGCGGGCAACTACTACTGGAACTCGGGCATGTTTCTGTGGTCGGCGCGGACGCTGGCCAACGCCGTCCGCGAGCACCTGCCGGAGACCGCTCCGCTGCTGGAGACCATCGCCGCCGCCTACGGCACGCCGCAGTTCGAAGAGGTCTTCCGCGCGGTCTATCCCAAGTGCGAGAACATCTCCGTCGACTACGCCGTGCTGGAGCCGCGCTCGGCCAAGGGCGAGCACCTCTCGCACCTCTACTGCATCCCCGCGGAGTTCAGTTGGAACGATCTCGGCTCCTGGGCCTCGCTCTACGAGTACCAGATTGGAGACGCGCCTGCGCGGCGACGCCGAAGGCAACGTGACCGACACCAGAGGCCACATGGCCATCGACGCCGGCAACAACTACATCTACAGCCCGCACAAGTTCGTGGCGCTGGTGGGCGTGAAGAACCTGGTCGTCGTCGACACCGAGGACGCGCTGCTGATCGCCCACCGCGACCACTCGCAGGATGTGGGCAAGATCGTGAAGGAGCTGGGCATCACCGGGCGGACGGAGCTGATCTGAGGCGAAAACCCGGGTCTCAAGGGCGAGACCTCGGGCAGACTATCCCATCTATCCCTAATCGCCCAGTCGGATCACCAACCTGACCCTTGATTTCCATCTTTGCATCGCCGGCAACGATGGAACGCTCGGATATTTCTTTGATTTCAAAGGAATAAAGTTCATAACAGGCTCTAGATTATTGGTCCCGAGGCGCATGCTTCTTAAGCCGGAATCACCTTTTCGGCTTCGATTCAGTGGAACTCTACTCCTTCTTAGAGGAATTGAGAGACCATCCGGCATTTGCGGTGAAAACCGGGCGGTTCCGTGTCATCCTGGACTCGCCCGCATCACTGAGAGCTATCGGGGTCGCCTGATATGAACCGCGGGCTTACCACTGATCGGGCGCCGGTTTCGCCAGCAGGACGCCCAGGGCGCAACTCACCGTTCGTGCCAGTTCTCCGTCGGCGCGTCCGGTGAGAACCACCGGGACTTTAGCTCCTACCACAACTCCCGCCGCGAGCGCTCCGGCCAGGTATTGAAGCTCCTTAAAGAGAATATTTCCGGCTTCCAGATTGGGGACCATCAGAAGATCCGGGTCTCCCGCGACCGGCGAGTTGATGTTCTTGATCCGCGCGGCGTCGCTTGAAATGGCATTATCGAATGCGAGTGGGCCATCGACGATGGCGCCGGTAATCTGTCCGCGATCAACCATTTTGCAGAGAGCGGCGGCATCAAGAGTCGATGGAATGGATGGGTTGACTGACTCCACCGCCGACAGTATGGCCACCTTCGGGTTCTCGACCTCAAGCGCGAGCATCATGTCGATCGCATTCTGCAGAATGTCGATCTTGGTCTCCAGGTCCGGCTGGAAGTTGATGGCCGCATCGGTTACGAAGAGAGGCTTGTGATAGGAAGGTACATCCAAAACAAATACGTGGCTGAAGCGCCTCCCCGTGCGCATCCCTCCTTCGCGCGACACCACAGCGCTCATGAGTTCGTCCGTCTGAAGAGAGCCCTTCATGAGCATTTGGACCTCGCCTTTACGAGCCATCTCAACGGCCCGGATGGCGGCCGTGCTGCTATCGTCGACGTCGACGATCTGAATGGCGTCCAGGTCAAGTTGCAGAGTGCCCGCTAAGTTGCGCATCTTCGCTTCATCACCCACAAGAACCGGAACAATCAACCCCTCTTTGGATGCCTGGATGGCGCCTCCGAGTGATAGTTCGTCGCACGGCCAAACGATCGCGGTTTTCACAGCCCGCATGGAATTTGCACGCGAGATCAAATCGCGGTAGTGACGATATGGATGGTTCACAATGAGTTGGGGTACCGGGAGTGTGGACAAGCGGAGCTTTTCCAAAGGTGCAATGAGCGTGCAGTACCCGAAAAGATAGACGCGCCGGTGCTATTTTTTGCTTTGCAATCGAATGTAAGCCTCTTTGTAGAATCATCCTTGGCC
>CAWFZU010000050.1:0-12224 GCA_963820195.1 uncultured Acidobacteriaceae bacterium
GCCTCCAAACAGGATTCCTACGCCTTCTACGTGGATCTGCTGATGCGGCTGCATCGCACTTCCCCGGCGCTCGGTTTTGACCGGCTGGCCTTCAACGCCGCGGAACGGTCCCGCGCCCGCACTCTGCTGGATGTGCTGACAGAGATGCGGAGCCGGATTCGCCGTGGCGCCGACCCCGCGCTCCTGAAGCGCGAAGAAGACTTGGAACATCAGTTGAATTTCCAATCCAATCAATTGTTGTCGCTGGCCTCCTCTGGCCCGACAGCCAAGGAGACTGAGTTGCGGCGCAAGGTGGAGGACGACCTGGCCAGTTTGCAACAAATTGAAGCCAGGATTCGCACCGAAAGCCCGCTCTACGCGGCTCTTATGCAGCCTGAGCCGGTTTCGATCGACGAGATTCAGCATACAATTCTCGACCCTGACACTTTGCTCCTCGAATACTCCCTTGGAACGGAGGCGAGCTACCTGTGGGTCGTCGGGGTCCGTTCGATCCACAGCTACCGCCTTCCTCCGGGTCCCGAAATCGAGACGCTCGCAGCACACCTCGTTGAGGTGATCGCCGAAGGCATGGGCCAATGGGCGCATGAGTATTTCTGGGGCATCAGCGCCGATCAGCGCCAGAGGATGCTGCGCACCGAGTACGGCGGCATGAATGAGGTGCTCGTCAATCTTGCGGCCATCACCAAAAAAGATCGTTATCTCGACGCCGCTCACCTCTTCGAGCAGCCCGGCTTCCTCGACCCGCTGGCCGAGCGCCGCGATGAGCTGCAGGGCCTGCATGCCAACACGCACGTCCCCAAGATCATCGGCGCGGCCCGCATGTATGAGGTCACCGGCGACCGCCGCTACCGACAGATCGCCGAATACTTCCTCGAAGAAGTGCTCACCGCGCGCAACTACGTCATCGGAAACACCAGCCTCGACGAGCATTGGAGGACTGCGCCGGGAAAACTGGGAGGAACGCTGGGCTGGACGAACGCCGAGTGCTGCGTGGCCTACAACCTGATGAAGCTGGAGAGGCTGGTCTTCGGATGGACAGCCGATGCGCGCTGGATGGATGCCTACGAGCGCTCGCTCTTCAACTGCAGGCTGGGCACACAGAACGCGCAAGGCTTGAAGCAGTATTTCTTCCCGCTCGCCGCCGGCTACTGGCGCGCCTACAACTCGCCCGAGGAGTCGTTCTGGTGCTGCACCGGAACCGGCGCTGAAGAATTCGCCAAGTTCACGGACACCATCTTCTTCCATCGCGGCGGTGACGTTTATGTCAACCAATTCATCGCAGCGACGCTCGACTGGAAGGACGAAGGCTTGGTCATCGAGCAGGCCACGCAATTCCCGCAAGAACAGGGTACGACGCTCAAGATCAAATCCTCGCGCCCCGCTGCCCGCACCATCCATGTGCGCATTCCGGGCTGGACAACGGAAGAGGCTACTGTCAAGGTAAACGGCAGGTTGTTGGAGGCAGTTGCCGATCCGGGATCGTATCTTGCGATACGGAGAGTCTGGCAGGACGGCGACACGATCAGCGTCAGCCTTCCGATGCAACTGCGCCAGGAGCCGCTGCCCGGCGACGACTCCGTCACCCCCGCGCTCTACGGCCCACTCGTGCTCGCCGCCGATCTCGGCGCAGGCCCGACTGACACGCCCGACAGGGTAATCCACAGCGGCGATACTGTTCCCAAGAACCTGCCCGCGGCGTATCCGTTGCCGAAGGCCGCCGCTGCGCCGGATGCAAAGACGAAGCAATGGATTCAGGTTGAATCCGCGCCGGAACTACGCTTCACCGCGTCTGGAGATGGCGCTAAATACCCAATGATGCCCATGTACCGGATCGCCGATCAGCGCTATTCGGTGTACTGGCAGATGCAAAGCCCGAAGAAGCAGAGGCTGAAGCGCGCCGCACAATCAGGGAAGCGGTTACCTCTCCGCTACTGCCCCATCAGGCCTTCGGCGAGGCGGCCTCTGTGGCATTTCATTCCCACTCCTGTTCCTGGAGGCTCTCGTCCAGCCCGGCGGCGAAGATCTGGAGACAATTCCGGCCACTCTCCTTGGCGCGATAGAGGGCGGCATCCGCGTTCCTCAAAAAGTCATCCACATCAAACTTATCCGCGGCAGCTGCGCAAACACAGACGCTGGTGGAAACCGGTATCTCACGTCCTTCAAATGGAATGGGAACAGCCAATTTTTCCACGATTGTTGCAGCAATCCTCACACCCGATTGTGGATCGGCCAGATCGGGAAGCAACACGACGAACTCATCTCCACCTAATCTGGCGACGGTATCCACTTTGCGAACGACCCCCAAGAGGCGGATCGCCGTAACCCGCAGGACCTCATCACCGGCCTGGTGGCCATAGGTATCGTTGATCTCCTTGAACCTGTCCAGATCCACCATGAGGACCGCCAGCCCAGTGCGCCGCCGCCTGGCGCCATCCAATGCGACATTCAGCCGGTCTTGCAGCAGCACCCGGGTTGCCAGTCCGGTCAAGGCATCGTGCAAAGCCATATGGCGGAATATTTCCTCGCTCTCGCGGAGAAGCTCTGCCTGCTTCTCGATGCGCCTTCTGAGGATGACGACCCAGCCCAGGACGCAGAGCGTGACGGTGAGCACCAGACCGAGCACGATCAGGGCATGGGACGGCGTCCACCAGGAGGGACGTTCCAGAATGGTGACGTCGGCCGGAGAGCGCATGAGGACACGGAAGGACTTGGTCACGGCCACGCCTGCACGCACATTGCTCTGTATATCGACGATACGGACCGAGCAGATGCCGGTGACGCGCAGCTTGCTCCCGATCTTCCATGCGCTGGCTTCGGAGCCCACGAGGCTCTTGGGCAGACTCGCGGGGAAGAGGGCGTCGCCGGAGGAGATCTGAAGGATGGCGTCGGAAGAGGTCAGATCGTAGCCGATCAGCCGGCCGTCGATCTGGATCAGTTCGGGAGCTGAATCCCCCGTCCAGAATCTTGTCGGCAGTCGCCGGCCGGGGCGCCACCGGGCTGTTGGTCCCGGCGATTTGGAAGACCGCATCGGTGACGACGGGTACGTTACTCTCGGTCTCCACGAATCCGGCCAGATCGACCAGGTCGCCCTCGGCGACGGGAGTAGCCTGAGTTGTCTGCGCGCAGATTCCGCGCGTCGCGTCGCGAATGCAGAGCATGGAACCGGGCCATTGCAGCGTTACATTTCCGCGCAGATGGACGCGATGCATGGGAGTGGAGAAATGCTCCCACTGTAACAACCCTTGGATGGGAATGGGGGGGCTCGCAAAAGGATCGCTGGGCGCGGGTTCGACCACTTGCAGGGCGGAGAGATTCGGCCCCTGCAGGTGGACGCCGATCATCTGGCCATCGGAATTCATGGTGGGGGCGGCGTTGGCATGAATTCTAACCTGGGCGTTGACCAGGTTGGAGTACGTTGCGCCCGGCTCCTTGATGATGAGTACGGGTAGGGGTCCATCTGACAACTCCAGGTTCAGCACCACGGCGTGAGGATATTCGGTGACGCGATGGACGGAGCCCTCGACCTCTACCCACTGGGCGTCGTATGCGCCGGTCTTGAGGAGGGCAAGGCTGACGCGCGGCGGGTTTGGCGGGAGAGGAGCGCGACCGAGAATGCGAATCTGCGGCTTGTCAACGATGGAACCGAAGCCTCCTAATTTGGTGACACCATGCACGTCCACCAACGCTCCGGCGAAGAGCGACGCCGCCAGCTTGGAAGTCTGACTGACAAAGACACTGCCAGTGTCATCGTGAATGAAAATGGCAGCAAGCCCGGTGCCGTAGTCGGGATCGAAGAAGGTGATCACCCCGCGCAGATGGACGGGATAGCTGCGCTTGGCCTCCTCGCTGCTGAGGCTGTGCGCTTCGCGCGCTGTAGTGAGCGTGGGGAGCTCCCCTTTTGGGTGAGAAGTAGTGACCGATTGCGTTTGGCTTGCAGACGAGAGGCAAATGGAAAACAGAGCCGCAGTGAGAGCGGCCCAGCGAAGAGGCAGCTCGCACTTCAGCCCTGGCCGCGCGCAGGCCGAAACCGGCTCGTTCCCGCGGCGCCGTGCCGTGTCCAAATTCTGATCGCGCTTACCGAAACAAACCCGATCAGTGACTGAAGTCTCGTACACCAACGTGCACTACCTTCCTTTTTGCGGGCAGTCCCATTTTGCAGGGGGCTCGAGGAGCTTATCGACCTGCACTCAAACAAGTTTATACCGTTCGGCTGCATGATCTGGCCAGCGGCTAATCCGGCCGAGGCTCGCCCTGAAATCACCAGCTTCCGCGGCACGCGGCACGCCTCACTGACACGTGAAGTTATGAGCGTCGTTCGTATCTCCATGCCCTGAGTACTGGGCGTGTTTTGGATATGCGCACAACGGCCGGCTTCGTCCCGGAATTGCATGTCCCGTGGCGATCACGGACTCCGGCGCACTCCCCTTCTCAACCCAGTTCACCACGGCTCCGAGCATATCGAATTGGTCGAGCGCCGGCCCTCCTCCGCAGTGGCTCATGCCCGGCACCAGATACATCCGACTCCACTCAGCCACCTTCTCCGCACCGCCGTTGGTCGCGGCAAGGGATTGATAGTACCCGAGCGTATCCAGCGGCGAGAACCAGGGATCGCTGTCTCCATGGAAGAAGAGAATCTTGCCGCCGCTCGCGGAAAATGTCGTCAGATTGGTCGATGCCGGCTCGACCAGCGGATCGGAGACGTGCAGTGTCGCTTTGTCTATGTCGATCTCCGTTGCGGTTGGATACGGACCAAAGATGCTGCGCGTGCCGAGAGCGAGCAGCCCCGGAATCATGCTGGTGTCCGCGATGCCGGCGTCATACAAAAACCCCGGGTACACCTGCGTGCCGTATGAATTCTTAGGTCCCGCAAAAGCCTTCTTGATGGCCGCTATCTTCTCCGGCGCAATGCAAACATCGCTCTGGCCGCTCTTGCAAGCCAGCACCGCGGGATCGAAATCGCAGCCTATCGGGTCAGAGATCATCCCGTCAACCACACCGTCCTTTGCGTCGCAGCGCTTCATCAGCGCATCCATGAAGAGCTTGCGTTCGGCCTCGGTGAGGAACTTGTCCGTGAGCGGCTTTCCCGTTGCGTCTTTGGGCGCCGCCTGGTTGTATGCCACCGGAATCCATTGGCTGATGGTGAAATCGGAGAGGCCAGTGCGCATCGCCGGATCGCCGGAGACGATGCCATTAAAAACCGTGGGATAGCGCTGCGAAAGAATCATGCCTTCGCGCCCGCCCGTCGAACAGCCGACAAAGTAGGAATATGCCGCGGGCTTCGTATAGTACTGAGCGATGATCTGCTTCGCCACGCCCGCCACTTTGGCATTAGCTTGATATGCGAAGTCCAGATATGCCTGCTGATCGCGCATAAAAGAGAAATCAAACGGGCCTGTCTTGGATTTGTGTCCCGTATCAGTGCTGGCCACGGCGAATCCTTGGACAAGAGCAGGTTTGTCGCCGGAGAACGATCCACCCAGCGGATAGGAGACAACGCCGTTGCCGCCGCCGCCGCCCTGCATCATGAAGTCGCCATTCCATGCCGCCGCTTCGGGCAGAGCCACAGCGAAGCCGATGCCGTACTCTTCGCCACCCGCGCCTTTGCGCCGGTTGATCACGCCATCCACGCGGCAGTGAGCAGGCAATGGGCCGATGGCCGGAGCGCCGGGAAACGCGGATGGAAGAGTTGTGCCGGCCGGAATCAAGGCCGCCTTCGTGATCTCGACACCTTCGATTTTCAGGTTGCCCAGATCAGCACACGAGTTTGCCGCCTGTGCCCCGGCAACAGCGGAAACACAGATGGCTACCAACATAAGAAGTGGAAGCCTGAGTCGAATCATAGGGGACCTTCTTTCTAACAGAACGGTTACTCGATCATGGGTATTGCGCACATCCAAGGTTCACCTCGGATCGATGCTTCGCGCTCCGGACTCCGTCCCACCATCCGCGAACGGTCCCGGCATTCTGTCACCGGTCACCGAGTGGCCAAAGAAGTCCGTGTCGATCCCCTTGTAGGCAGGGGCGCGTTTCACATCGCCCTTCACGCTCAGCGTCAGTACCAGCTTGTCCGGGTCCAGAGCCGCGGTAATCTCCGCCAAGGCTCCATTCTTGTCCCAGCCGTACTCTTCGCGCCACGATTCCAGGTTGTGCCATTCCTGCGGTTCGGGAAACTTCACGCGCAGATAAGGTGCGCCCCCGAACGGCGACGCTGCCGCCGGATACACGTTGCCATCGGCCTCGTTGCGCGCGTTGTTGAACTCAATGGCCGAGCGGCCAATCTTGAAGAAGACGTTATCGTGCACCATCAGATTGTGCACATCGTTGGTGTGACCGCCGATCGGCCTGGGCCCGTTGATGCCCGAAACCGTATCTACGCACACCTCGGCGCAATCGAGAAACAAATTGTAAGCAATAATTACATTGTTGGTGTCGCGGATGAGTATGCCGCCGGTCAGGCGATCGAAGATGTTGTTGTCGATCTCGTTCAGCGCGTCGCTGCCCTCAATGTGAATGGCATGGGGATTGACATCGCCCGGAATGTCGGCGAATACGTTGCCGGTAAGGCGGTCGTTGGCGTTGCCGATGTCGAGCCAGATGCCGTTGGCGTGCCGGATATGCCGGAGCACGTTGTTGCGGAAGAGAAGATTGCGCGCATTATGCATCTTGGTGCCGCCGGACTCCGACATCATCGCCGCATCCTGCCAGCCGATCCACTCGAAGAGATTCTTTTCCACCAGCGTCGATTGCGGACCGCCGGTTCCGCCCAGTCCCTCAATGCCACAGTAGCGGAAGGTGTTGCCGCGCACCACGTCGAAGCCTACCGGCTGCGGAGGACGCGAGGCGCCCCAGTCCTCGTTGCCTATGTCGAGACCGACGCTGTTGGCCCACTCGAATGTGTTGTCTTCAAAGATGAAATGATTGCCGCGGTTGACGGAGACCATGCCGCGCTGCGGAACCGGGAAGCCGTTGCCCGCATATTGGAAGGTGATGCCCTTCACGCGGATATACGACTGGTAGCGCTCCGCCGGTGAAAAAATCTGCTCCTGCGTCGTGATTTCAATAACGTGCTTGGAGGGATCGTCGTCGTTGGCCAGGCGAATGTGCAGAGTCATGCCGTTGGTTTCGATCCACACCTTGCCGGCTTCCGGTGAAAATTCCTTGAAGAGAGGCTTCCAGTGCACCTCGGTGAAGTAGTTCATCGACCGCGGCGACGGCCCGGCCAGCTCGAAGGGAGTTTCCACCGGCTCCAGCGGCTTGCCGTCCACAAACACCATCCCGCGCCGCCGGAAGTAGGTTGACATATTGTCCTGCGCATATCGGAGCCACATATGATTGCCGAGTACGTTGTCCACTTCGAAGGGGTTATAGCCATCGGGGAAGAGCGCCGGATCCAGGCGCAGTTCCCAGGCCTTCACCGGCTTGTGCGTCACCGGGTCGAAGCCGAAGTTCCAGCCCTCGCTGGGCTTCCAGTCCTTCACCACTGCCGCGCCCTTCACCACCACCTTCGCGCCCGGCGCGGCTTCATAGCTGATCATGGCATCGGGGCCCGTTCCGCCGCGCGCCGGACGGATGCACTCGCGGTAGACGCCCTCGGCAATGACGACACGCTCGCCCGGCTGCAACACCTGGGCCGCCGCGTTAATCGTGCGGAAGGGGCGCTCCTTGCTGCCCGGCCCTTTGTCATCGGCGTTCTTCGCTTGGCCATCCACGTAGTAGGTCTTGGAGAAGTGAAGCGCCTTCTCCCATACGGGAAACTCCGTTCCGTTCGGAAGCATCGAGTTCGACGCAAGCGCTGCCCCAGTCGCGAGCAACAGTAGGAGAAACGAAGAAACCGCGTTTTTCATCGTGTAATTTACCATCCTTCCCAAGCCGGTTGAAGGAGCGTCTTTCGGCTCAGGTTTTGAGTCGCGTCCATAGTGTAACGCTCTTCTACTGCTTATCGAGAGAGCGGCCCGCGAATGAGTGGCCGGCATTGCAACCGTTATCCTTTGCCGGTAAACTGGAGGAGGGCTGGCGAGTTTCGGGCACTCAGCGAGCCTTGATGGCTGAAAGCAGTGAAAACGCGGAGAGGTGGCAGAGCCCGGTTGAATGCACCTGACTCGAAATCAGACGTACTCGCAAGGGTACCGGGGGTTCGAATCCCTCCCTCTCCGCCAAGACTTTTCATATCTTTTTGATTCTACTCGTAAATAGAACCATATTAACGATTTACAGTGATTTCGCGCTGTCCAATCTTTTCGTATTGTCCATCCAATTTGCCCCTGTAATGCCATTTTGCACGACAATGAGATGGGTGCACGACAATGGATTTGGTCGCAGAAAACATCACTCCGCATAGCGCCGGAATAGACACCCGTCGGCACAGACGTTCCTCCGCCAACCCTTGTTCCTTCGTTATGGAGAAATCCCTTGGCCACGCGGCGGTGGATATGCTTCCGAATGCCGCTCGCCTGGGCAGCGTAGAGCAGCCCTTCCCGGCGAATATCGGTATTGGCCTGTTTACCGTTCGAGTTCGGCTGATTGCCTTCTCTTGTAGCGCGGGGCCTGCTTCGCGGGCACTTCGAGGGCATCGCCGGGGGCGTCAACGACGCCAACCTGGGTTGCAGATCGGTCTTCGAAGGGTTCCTCGGGAACTCGTTCTTCGCTTTCCACGGATTCACGCTCGGCCGACAGGCTCTTTCCAGACGGCAGTTTTTCCGTCTCTGCATCGACAAGCTCCTCGACCTCTTCCGTCTTACCAAGCAACTCCTTGTCGATCACGGCCAAACGCTGCTCATACTCTTTGAGCTTTGCCTCGTAGGGACTTTCATAGTCCAAAGCGGTGTGCAGGCGGGCCAGCGTTGCCTCGTTTCCCTGAATGGTGGCCTCCGTTTCAAGGATCTTCGACGGCAGGTCGCTGCCACGACGCAGAACGGACGTGAGCAGAGATTGGGCTGAAGGCAAACCCATGTGGGCTTCCGAGCGCGGAACATCGAACCACTCGCCAGCCAGGTTGTAGCGGACGGCCGTGATGTCCGTGATGGTGCCGAGTTCGTCCTTGATAAGGGCGTCGCTGACGGCGAGGGGAATGTCGAGGCCGTTGACCGTGAGCTGCGTTGTGCTGTCGAGGGTCACCGTTTTCAGATATTCGTTGGCGTCTTTGAGCTTGGAGAATTCAAGCCCGTCGAAGCGCACCTGGAGACTGAGGAGTTTGCCTTCGTGGTCGCGGCGTTCGTGAGACTTGAAGGTCTCGCTGGCCTTCTTGAGTTGGGGCAACCTGTCTTGAAGATGCGCGATCCGGTACTCGACGTTGAGCAGTTGCTGACGATTGTTGTAATGGTCGAGCCGGTTGGAGCGGGCGAGCAGCGTCAGGTTCTTGATCTCGTACTCCAGCTTGATCTTTTCGAGGGCAAGAGGGTTGCCGGTGGCCTGCGCCTTGGCCAGAGCAAATAGCTGAGGACTCAACCTTGTCTCGCCGGCGATGTCCTCGATCTTTCGGCCCATGCGACCGCCAGATTTGAACTGCGACAGAAAGGTCTGCTTGCGCTCAAGGAGCTGTGCGCGTTGAAGATCGTGCGCCTTGGGCGACGCCACGTCACGCGGCTCCGAGATCATTCGGTAGAACTCGACCTCGGAGAAGGAGTTGCCGGAGCGGCGCATTCGACCGTGACGCTGCTCCAATTGGTCGGGCCGCTGGGGAAGGTCGAGGTCGATCAGAGCCTTGAGGCGGGTCTGAATGTTGACGCCGATGCCGCATTTTTCCGTGGTGCCGAGCAGAACGCGGACGCGGCCCGCGCGCATTGCCTGCTGAAGGCCGAAGAATTCCTTGCCCTTCTTGTAGTCGTGAACGATGGCAACCTGTTCTCTGGGCACTCCAGCGGCAATGAGCTTTTTCTTCATGTCCTCGAAGAGATTGAATTCGCCGCGCTGGTAGCGGTCGGCAAAGAGAATGACGGTCCCGCGCTCGGCTTCCGTGCGGCGCAAGACATCGAGCGTGGTGCGCACGGCGGTATTGGCTTTGCTGTCGGGATCGTCTGGGCAGGTTGGATCGTAAAGGCGGGCATCGAGCGAGATGGCGCAGGCGTCGGAGTCGAGTTTGAGCCAGTTGTCTTCCGTTGGGTCAGGGCGTTCTGGATCGCTCATCGGAAGGCTCAGCAGTTCGCCGCGCTCGGCGATGCTCTGGAGCAGTGGTTCCTGGGCCGGAGTCACTTTGACAAGCATGTCTTTGCGGACAGCTTTGGGCAGAGTGATGTAGCCGGCTTCCTCGGCCTCGTCCTGCATCATTACGTCGGCAAACTGAGACCAGATGGACTGGAGTTCGGGAACATTGACGTAGTTTGCCAGAGCGGTCTTCGGCTTGATGGTGACGCCATCGGTGGCGTACTCCATGCGCGTGACCGGCTCGGCGAAGTTGGCCGCCCAGTCGTCGAAATTGTTGATGGCGCATTTATTGAGGATGTCGCGGGCCAGGTATCGCGTCATCACGAATTGTTCGCCGAGTGTATTTGTGATCGGCGTGGCGGTGGTGAAGATGACTCCGGCGCCGTTGTGCGTCTCCTGCATGAACTCGATCTTGGCGAGAATGCGTTGTGCTCGTTGGGACTCGCGGGTGCTGATACCGGCGATGTTCCCCATCTTTGTGACGATGGCCAGAGCCTTGTATGCGTGGGCTTCATCGACAAAGAGACGATCCACTCCAAGATCATCGAAATAAATGGTGTCGTCCTTGCGTCCCTGGGAAAGCTCCTTCAGCTTCTCCTTGTACTTCTGAATCTTGTTCTCAATCTGGCGCGTGGTCCGTTTCTCCGCCCTGGTCTTTGTACGCCCGTTTTCAGAGCCTTCGCGCAGTAGGTTTTTCATCTCTTGCATCTGAGCGTTGACAGTCTTCGCTTCCCTCTCAGGCGAGATGGGGAGCATATCGAATTGGGAATGGGGCACGATGACGGCATCCCATTCGTTGGTGGCGACACGGCTGAAGAGGCGCTTCCGGCTGAGCGGAGAATCGAAGTCACGTTCGGTGACGGCAAGGACGTTGGCGGAAGGATAGGCTTTCTTGAACTCTTCGCGCCATTGCTGAATCATGTTGTTCGGGACGACGTAGAGATTCTTGCGAGAGATTCCGATTCGCCGCGATTCCATGCCGGCAATAATCACGGAGAGGGATTTCCCGGAGCCCACGAAGTGGTCGAGGAGGGCGCGGCCTTCGACCATGACACGCCATGCTCCGCGCATCTGATATGGCCGCGGAACGATGGTGGGATTCAGCCCTGGGAAGGACAGGTGCCCGCCGTCGTAGATACGGAGGCGGTTGGCGTTGAAGGTTTCGTTATAGATGCGCTCGATCTGCGGATGAATGTCGGCCTGCTTGTCGTCTTTGATCCATTCGGTAAAGGCATCTTTGATCTCGCGCAGTCTGGCGCGCGCAGCGATCGTTCGTACCGTGTCGATAACCGGCTTGCCATCGGCATTGTTCTCATAGAGCGTCGGCTCCTGTAGGTTGAGACCATATTCGAGCAGCTTGTGCCCGGACATTCCTCCGCCTGCCCACTTGTGCGTCAGCTCGAACGTGTTGTAGCAGGAAGGCAGATCGACGCTCCAGCGGCCATTGATGTCTCTGGTGATCGACGGTGCGCGGTCGCCGGATGCTGGGCGTTGCTCGGCCAGATGCCGGTTGAGAAATTCAACGTAGACCTCGGTGGGAACCCAGGTCTGTCCAAGACGCACGTCAATGTCGATGAAGGGCACGATCTCCGGCTGGACTCCTTGGAGCGCCTTGACGTTCCGTTCATAGGCCGGGTCGAGCAGCGTGGCGCCTTGAGCGTCTTTCAGCTTTTGCCGCACGTTGCCGGATAGGTATTCATCGGCTGTTTGGTATTGCTGAGAGTTCGGCTCTTTGTAGATCAAGTCGGCTGCGACAAGCTGGTTAATGACCTCTGCCTCCGGCTTGTCAAGAAGACGAGACATCAGGCCGGTGTCCAAACGGCCGCACTCGGCAAGCACCTGGAGCATGGCGGCTTTGGGATCGCTCGGAAGCTCCCGCAACGGTTCGTATGGACGGATCGTGCGCTTGGTAAAGATGTCGGCGAGAGAAATTCTCGATGTTTCTGGGTCGATGTTTTCGAGCGCCGTCAGAAGCGGGTATTCTGGATCGTCCTCGAAGAGTTTTGCTGTGCTGACATTGTTGAGCGGGCCAAAGTTCGCGCGGTAGCTTTCATAGTGCTGTAAAAGCTGCTCCTGGCATTCGG
>CAWFZU010000051.1:0-5250 GCA_963820195.1 uncultured Acidobacteriaceae bacterium
TCAATGCCGCAGTAGGCACACTTGAACCCGAAGCGTTCATAAACCTCTTGGTACGGGTATTGCTTTTTCATGGAATCTGCCCCCATTTAGACTATCCATCACATGGATAGTTGGCGTCTGTCTGGTTTAGGTCCCAGGGTCCCGGGTGCCCCAGGTCTCGATATTTTGAGACCTGGGAGACCACGAACCCTATGCGAGCGAACAGCGAGCGGCTGCCCCACCGCAGGTGGTTACTCTTCCTCTTCCTCCACGGGCCGCTTGGCGTTGGCGAGGATTTTGTCGGCTACCAGCTGGGGGACGATGTCGTAGTGGTCCATCTCCATGCGGTAGCTGCCTTTGCCCTGAGTCATCGAAGTTAGAAGGGTTCCGTAGGTCAGCATTTCGGCCATGGGAACTTCGGCGTTGATGATCGTCGTCCGGCCCTTGGAGTTGGTGCCCTGGACGCGGCCGCGGCGGCTGCTGAGGTCGCCCATCAGGGTTCCGGCGAACTCGTCGGGTGCCTCGATCTCGACCTTCATGATAGGTTCGAGCAGGCACGGCTTGGCCGTTTCCATGGCCTTTCTAAACGCGAGCCGCCCGGCCATCTTGAAACTCATTTCGTTGGAGTCGACGTCGTGATAACTGCCGTCGTAGACGGTGGCCTTGAAGTCGACGACCGGGTAGCCGGCGAGATAGCCGCGGGCGGCTGACTCAACAATACCTTTCTCGATGGCGGGGATGAAGTTCCGCGGGATTGCGCCGCCGAAGACTTCGCTGGCGAACTCGAAGCCTGCGCCGCGCGTCATGGGTTCCATGCGAATCTTGCAGTCGCCGAATTGGCCGTGGCCGCCGGTCTGCTTCTTGTGGCGTCCCGGCGCCTCGACCTTGGCGCGGATGGTCTCGCGATAGGGCACCTTGGGGGCCTTGAGCGTGACTTCGGCGTGGTAGCGCTTTTTGAGGCGGCTGACGATGGCCTCGATGTGCGGCTGGCCTGCGCCTGCGATCAGGAACTCGTTGGTCTGCGGATCGCGGAAGAAGCGAATGAGCAGGTCTTCTTCCATCAGCTTGTGGATGGCGGGGGCGAGCTTGTCTTCGTCGGCGCGGGATTTGGGCTCGATGGCGTAGGTCATTGCCGGCTCGGGAAGCGGGTAGAGGTCAATTTGAATTTCTGAACCCTTTTGGCCCAGCGTGTCGCCGGTGAGGGTGTCGCGCAGCTTGGCCACCGCGCCCAGGTCGCCGGAGTGCAGCTCGGGAACTTCGACGGCCTTGCGGCCCTGCATCACGGACAAATGAGAAAAGCGTTCCTGGCCGCGCCGCGTGTAGTTCTCGACGGTGGCGTCGTTTTTGACCACACCGCCGATGACCTTGAAGAAGCTGATGCGTCCCGCGAAGGGGTCGGTCATGGTCTTGAAGACCATCATCGAAAGCGGCTCGCTGTCGGCGATCTTGCGTGTGGTTTTGCCGGCCTCGGGATCGTCGGAGGCGGAGGCGTCGATGGTGGGGATGCGGACAGCCATGGTGCCGCGCTCGACGGGCGAGGGCACGTAGGCCTTGATGAAGTCGAGCAGGTGGTCGAGGGCCATGTTGCCCAGGCCGCTGGAGAAAAGCACGGGGAAGATGCGGTCTTCGCGGATGGCTTCGTGCAGCGCGGCAATCAGGTGTTCTTTGGTGAGCGTGCCGGTGTCGAAGTACTCCTCCATCAACTCGTCTTTGCCTTCGGCGATCAGCTCGACCAGCGCCTCATGGCGGGTCTTGGCGTCGGTGGCCAGGCTGGCGGGAATCTCCGTGGTGACCTTGCCGCGGCCGTCGCCGCCGGAGGTGTAGTAGAAGGCTTCCATGGTGACCAGATCGACGACGCCGTGAAAGCCCTCGGCGCCGGAGATGGGCAACTGGACAGGCACGCAGTTGCGGCCCCAGCGGTCGACCAGTTCGTCAATCAGCGCGCTCAAGCCCCCGCCGCCGCCGGCCTTGGGGTGGTCCATCTGATTGATGACGACGACACGGGGAACGCCTGCCTCGTCGGCGTAGCGCCAAACGCGCTCGCTGACCGGCTCAACGCCATTCTGGGCGTTGACCACCACGACGGCCGTTTCAACGGGCAGCAGCGCCGCGCGCGCCTCGTGGGAGAACATGTGGAAGCCGGGGGTGTCGATGAGATTGATTTTGACGCCCTGCCACTCGACAAAGGCGACGGCGTTCTGCATGGTTGCGCCGCGGGCGACTTCTTCCTCGTCATAGGCGGTTACGGCCGTGCCATCTTCCACGCGGCCCTGGGTGGGGGTCATCTTGGCGGCATGCAGCAGAGCGGCGATCAAGGTGGTTTTGCCACTGTGCGCATGCCCCACTACAGCTACGTTGCGGATCTCACTTCCCTGATACGTTTTCATGGTCTTCTCCTCCACCTGTGGTGGGACAGGCGGCCACCTGCGGTGGGGCAGGCGCCTTCGGCTGGTCCGCGCCAGAAAAAAGGCGCGGAAGTTGAGTTGATGGAATAATAGTGCAATTGTTGGATCAAATGAGGGAAGGACAAAGAAATCGTCAGGACGCCCGCGGGGGCGTGCCTGTGGCCGGATTGAGGGGCCACGTGTCCCGGTCTGCCGTCTTCCTCGTCCTTCATTGGGAGGGTCTCGGGCCGGCGCCGCGCGGAGGAGGGTAGGAACGGTCCACGGAGCGTCTATCTCTAAAAATCGGATGCTATCACACCCGGAGTATGAACGTCTTGTGACTTGGCGCACCGTGGCGGCCGTAATCCTTCAATGGGCGTTTCCCCACGTCACCCTTCCCGCGCCTGCGGAAACGGCTGAAACTCGGTGAGGTCATGGCGCATAGTATGGAATAGACATCTTGGATAGGGGCGAAGAGCCTAGCTACTGACACATTTCCGAGAGAAAGGCCACTTCCGTGCCGATTCGTTCTGATTCTACTGTTCTTGCCGCAGGCTTTTTACTGGCATTGTCCTGCGGAGCGCTGGCGCAGCCTCCGGCTCCTGCTCCTACTCCGGCGGCAGCGCCGGCATTCACCATGCCGCCGCCCCATGTGAACGCGCCGCTGGGCGAGATTAAACGATGGCCGGGGGACGGGAATGGGGCGTACAGGACGCACCACTATCGCGACCTGTTTGCCGAGCAGGGGCACACGGCTGCGGAAAGCCGGGCCAAGATCGAGAAGGCGTTTCAGCAGCTCTTTCATGGCGACGGACAGGAGGAACGGGTCTACTTTGAGACCGGGGCGAACGAGAACGGGCCGCTGGCTTACATCACGGATTGGGCCAACAATGACGCGCGCACCGAGGGCATGAGTTACGGCATGATGATTGCCGTCCAGTTGGACAAGAAGCGCGAGTTTGACGCGCTGTGGAACTGGTCGAAGACCTACATGCTGATCACCGATCCGAAGAATCCTTCCGTGGGTTACTTTGCCTGGTCCTTCAACACGGATGGCACGCCGCGCGCGACAGGGGCCGCGCCGGACGGCGAAGAGTATTACGTCATGGCGCTCTACTTCGCCGCGCATCGCTGGGGCAATGGGAAGGGCATCTATAACTACAAGGCCGAGGCGGACAAGATACTGCGCGGGATGCGGCACCGCCCGGTGCTGACGGGAACCGGCACCTTCCGGATACATCCCGGGGATGAGCCGTTTACCATGCCGGATCATCCCTGGCCGAGCCCCAACAATAAGAATCGGGAGCGCGAGCGGCAGGCGGCCATAGCCGCCGGCAAGGCCACGCCGACGCCGCCAAGGTTCTTTTTCGGGCGCGGGCCGCGCACTGAGACGATAGGGCCGATGGTGGACGAGGATCATTTCATGATCCGGTTCTTGCCGGATGTGGGCTTCGTATCGACGGATGCCAGCTATCATCTGCCGGCATTCTATGAGTTGTGGGCGCGCTGGGGACCCGTGGAGGACCGCGCGTTCTGGGCCAAGGCGGCGGATGTGAGCCGGGAGTTATTCAACAAAGTTACCGGCCCGGAAACGGGACTTACACCGGATATGAGCAACTTGGACGGGTCGGCGATGATGGGCTGGGACAATAAGCCGGTGAAGTTCGGTTACGACTCATGGCGAAGCGTGAGCAACTGGAGCGTGGATTACTCATGGTGGCGGAAGGACGCGCGGGAGACAGAGCTGAGCGACCGGCTGCAGAAGTTCCTTTATGGCGAAGGAATCGACAAGTATGTCGATCACTACACGCTGGATGGAAAACCGCTATCAACACAGCACTCGGTGGGGATGGTAGCGGCGGCGGCGGTGGGGAGCCTTGCGGCGACGCCGGGACCGGAGGCAAAGGCGTTTGTTGAAACGCTCTGGAATACGCCAGTTCCTTCCGGCGAGCAGCGCTACTTCGACGGGATGCTCTACCTGATGAGCATGATGCACTGCAGTGGGAACTTCAGGATTATCGAATGAAGTCAGCGGCGGCGCGGCTCTGGGGAGATTGGTCCAGCGAACGCCCCAGGCCGGTTGTGGATACACTGCTGGCCGCGACGGCCGTGCGGCGCGGATTGACGCTTGTAACCCGGAATATCCGCGATGTGCGGGGGATTCCGGTGAAGCTGCCGAATCCTTGGAGCGAATGATTGCCCTACGCGGCACTAGCGTGTCCACAGCTCCATCGGCGACAATGATTTCGTTATGGATAAACTCACACGCCGCGATTTTCTGCTGACTGCATCCGCCGCCGCGCTTGCCGCCGCCGCGCCCTCGCTTGCCGCAACTTTGACCCCCGCCACAGACCGCCTGCGGGTCTTGATCGGCTCCAACACGGCCGATGGCATTCTGGCCTACGTTTGGAGCCCGGCCACCGGTGAACTAGCCCCGGCCGGAGTGGCCGCCAAACTCGACCGGGTAGACTGGCTCACCTACTCGGATGACCGTAAATTCCTTTTCGCCGCTTCCGAGGTCCATAACTTCAATGGCAAGCCCACCGGCGGCGTGGTCAGCTTCAGTGTGGCGAATGGGGAACTGACGCAGCTCTCGCGACAGAACTCGGCCAGCGTCGGTACCTGCCACATCGCTCTGGACCACACCGGAAGGGTGCTGGTCTCGGCCGACTACACCGGCGGCGGCGCGGCGAGCTTTCTGGTCACCGATGGCAAGCTCAGCCCCGCTGTATGGAGTGAAATCTACGTCGGCCACGGGCCAAACAAGGACCGGCAGGAGAAGGCACACGCCCACTTCGCCTCCTTCTCGCCGGACAACCGCTTTGCCTATATCAACGATCTGGGAAAAGATTGCATTCACATTTACAAGCTGAACTCCGAGACGGCG
>CAWFZU010000052.1:0-8164 GCA_963820195.1 uncultured Acidobacteriaceae bacterium
AAAAGCAGCGGAATCAGCACCGCGATCAGCGAGACAGTGAGAGAGATGATGGTAAAGCCGATCTGCTCAGCGCCCTTCATGCGCCGCCTGCATGGGCGTGTCTCCTGCTTCGAGAAAGCGCGTAATGTTCTCGATCATCACGATGGCATCGTCCACCACAAAGCCCGTGGAGATGGTGAGCGCCATCAGGGAAAGATTGTCCAGGCTATAACCCAGCGCATACATGACGCCGAAGGTGCCCACCAATGAAACCGGCACGGCAATGCTGGGGATGATGGTGGCGTACAGGTTGCGCAGAAAGAGAAAGATCACCATCACCACCAGCGCAACGGTCAGCATCAACTCGAACTCGACGTCGGAGACCGAAGCATTGATAGCCGTGGTGAGATCGGTGAGCGGAGTCACCTTGATGGATGCCGGCAGGTTGACTTCAAGCTGGGGCAGAATCGCCTTGATGGCCTTCACCACGCTGATGGTATTGGCGCCGGGCTGCCTTTGAATGTTGACGATGACCGCCGGCGTCTCGTTCATCCACGCTGCCTGCTTGTTGTTCTCGATGCCGTCCACTACTTGCGCAACATTGCTGAGCATGATGGGCGCGCCGTTGCGGTAGGCAATCACGACCTTGCGATAATCGTCGCTGGTCACCAGCTGATCGTTCGCATTGATCTGATAATCCTGATGAGGCCCGTCGAAGTTTCCCTTGGCGGCATTGACGCTGGTCTGCGTGAGCGCCGTGCGCAGGTCTTCAAGGTTGAGTCCGTAAGACGACAGCGCAGTCGGATTGGCTTGAATGCGCACCGCCGGCTTTTGCCCGCCGCTGATGCTCACCAGGCCCACCCCGCTCAATTGCGAGAGCTTGGGAGCAAGCCGCGTATCCACCAAATCCTCAACCTGCGAGAGCGGAATCGAGTCGGACGTGATGGCCAGCGTCAGCACGGGAGCATCCGCCGGATTGGTCTTGCTATAAACAGGAGGCGAGGGAAGGCTCGACGGCAGAAAGCTCTGCGCGGCGTTAATCGAGGACTGAACCTCTTCCTCGGCGATGTCGATATTGAGGCTGAGAGCAAACTGCAACACAATCACAGACGATCCGCCGGAGCTGGTCGACGTCATCTGGCTCAGCCCCTGGAGTTGGCCGAACTGGCGTTCAAGGGGAGCAGTGACCGTTGTGGCCATCACGTCCGGGCTGGCGCCGGGATAGAAAGTCAGTATCTGGATGGTCGGGTAATCAACCTGCGGCAAGGCGGAAACCGGCAGCTGGGTATAGGCAACTATACCCACCAGCAGGATTGCCGCCATCAGCAGTGACGTGGCTACGGGGCGCTGGATGAAAGGCCCGGAGGGATTCACGGAGTCTTGCCCTCAGCGTGATTTGCCGGAGGCGCCAGCTTCGGCACTACGACATTACTCCCGGCTTGCAGCTTGTCGAAGCTGCTCGTCGCCACAACTTCGCCGGGATTGATTCCCGTTACCGATGTCATGCCGCCGTCGGCAACGCCCGTCGTGATATTGCGCACGCTTGCTACACCATTCGTGATCACATAGAGGAACGCAACTTGTCCGTTGTGCTGGACGGCAGCAGTGGGAACCAGCGTGACCCCGTCGAGCGTATTGACCAGCAACCTTGTGTTCACAAACTGGTTCGGGAAGAGTGCGCCGTTCTTGTTATCGAATAGGGCGCGCAACTTGACCGTTCCCGTCGTGGTGTCGATCTGGTTATTGATGGTGAACATCTTGCCCGATGCTATCCTGGCGGTCTGCGCGCGATCCCACACCTCGACGGGTAGCGTGTGCAGCTTCCGCATCCGCGCCTGTACTTGCCCCAGGCTATCCTCGGCCATCGTGAAGATCACGGTAGTGGGCTGCATCTGCGTGATCACCACCAGTACTGTGGATGCGTTTGCCTGCACCACGTTCCCTGGGTCCACCAGGCGAAGGCCTGTCTGGCCGGCAATCGGCGCGGTGATGTGGCAGTAACTGAGTTGGACCTGATCGTAATTCACGGTGCCTTGATCGTTTTTCACCGTGCCCTGATCCTGCAATACCAGCTTCTCCTGGTCGTCCAGCACCTGCTTGGAGATGCCGTTGCCAGCCCACGCGGTGCGATAACGGTCCAGGTCCATCTGCGCTTGCGCCAGAACGTTGGTGTCTCGCTCCAGCGCGCCCTGGGCCTGAAGCAGTCTGCGCCTGATAGGGCAGCGGATCGATGTCGATCAGCGCATCCCCTTTCTGAACGAACTGCCCTTCGCTGTAATGCACAGCGGTCAGAACCCCACTGGCTTGCGCCAATATGGATGCGGTAAAGACCGGGGTGACCGTGCCGATCGCATCGAGGTAGATGCCGATGCTGCCCTTCGCGGCCGTGGAGACAGTAGCCGTGACGGATGGTTTCACGGCCGCCAGCGCTTTCTTGGCAGCCGCTGCCTTGGCTTCGTTCTTGTGGATGACCACAATGACGATCACGGCCAGAAGCAGCAGGAGCAGCAAGCTCGTCCACAGGATCCAACGCTTCCGATACCACGGAACCGGCGGGGACAGCTGATGAGCCGCGCCAATATGCTGACCACCCCATTCGTCTTCGATTTCAGACATGCAGGACTCCGCGCCTACGCACCGTTGGCAAAGTGCTGCTCGCAGAATCGCTGAATTCCGGGGCAATTGTATGCTCAGTATTGCTCACTTTGGCAGCGCATACAGTAAGGATGTTCGGAGAATGCTGTGGGCATTTCAGTGGGGGAAGGTATGAAATCCTCTGCTGAATCTGGAGCGGGAGACCGGGATCGAACCGGCGACATTCAGCTTGGGAATGTGGCGGTCAATTGAAAACAAAGAACATGGCGTTCACCCGATCTCGTTCTGGCGATAGAGATTCTGGGGCTCTTTGAAGGCATTGTTCTACAGAAATCGAATAGAGCAGAAATGGAGCAGACGGGTCAGCTCACCCCTTGCGTGCTTCTTTGGTCACCAGGTGGTGGGGCAGACCAAGGAACACCTCTGAGGGCAGATACCTTCGCTGCTCCCCGCAGAGCGGACAGGTCACCACGATGGGCTGGAATGAGAACTCCCTCACCCCTGCCGGGACATCACGTCGACACCGTTTGCAGGAGACAACAAACTGTTTACGCTCCAGGATTGGGAACCCAAAACTCATTGTCCGATTATAGGCGAAGATAAAGCGAATAGTTGTCCGCAGGGGCAAGCAATGCGGCGTGGGCGGTTATGGCTCTGTGGGTACTGGATGCCATCGGGTTGGCGGCGAATCGCAAGGTAATCCTTCTATTATGAATGAGTCGGCATTCAGGAAAATTGACGGAATCCGCCGCAGGTGGCCAGGCTCGATACCGAGATCGCCGAAATTTTGCAGGGGATTCGGAGGTTGCAATGAGCACAAGCCGGAATTCCACTCCGCTGTACGAGGCCATCCGCAGTTTGGTGTTGTCGGCTCGTCAGAGCGCCGCCCGCGGCGTTAACCTGCTTCAGGTCTACACGAACTACGAGATTGGCCGCCGTATCTTCGAGCAGGAGCAGCAGGGAGCCGATCGCGCTCAATATGGTAAGGAACTCGTCCGAGAGCTGGCTACCCGGCTGACCGGCGAATTCGGAAGCGGCTTTTCCTTCAGCAATCTCAAGTACATGCGACAGTTCTATCTGGTTTATCCAGAGAGGGTTCCACGAATTGGCCAGACAGCGTCTGGCCAATTCCAGCCCTTCCCCGTACCTCAATCATTGACCGGGAACTCAGGGTCTTCGCCAATTGGCCAGACGCTGTCTGGCCAATTGGATTCCCCGGCCGATTCGTTGCACCATCCGTTTTCTCTGAGCTGGTCCCACTATGTATTCCTGATCGGTCTCAAAGAGGAGGAGCGCCACTTCTACGAGATTGAGGCAGCCCAGCAGGGTTGGACTCTCCGCGAACTCCGGCGCCAATTCGACGCGGGCCTCTATGAGCGGCTGGCCCTCAGCCGCGACAAACAGGCGATCCGTGACCTGGCGCGGAAGGGGCAGCACGTCGCCAAGCCGCAGGACCTGCTCAAAGACCCCTACGTGCTGGAGTTTCTTGGCATTGAGGAAAAGGCCCGCTACTCCGAGTCCGATTTGGAGTCGGCCATCGTCACCCACATTGAGAAATTCCTGCTCGAACTGGGCAAGGGCTTTCTCTTTGAGTCCCGGCAGAAGCGGTTCACCTTCGACGAAGAGCACTTTTTCGTTGATCTTGTCTTCTATAACCGGCTGCTGCGATCTTACGTGCTCATCGACCTCAAGATTGGCAAGCTCACGCATCAGGACCTCGGCCAGATGCAGATGTACGTCAACTACTTTGACCGCCACGTCAGGACCGAGGCAGAGAACCACACCATCGGCATCGTGCTCTGCAAGAAAAAGAATTCCGCCCTGGTCGAGATTACCCTTCCCAAAGACGCCAACATTCACGCTCGCGAATACCAGCTCTACCTGCCCAGCAAGGAGGAGTTGCAACAAAAGCTTGTGGAATGGATGGGAGAGCAGGATGGGCAGGCTGAGTAACGTCCGTGGGAATGCGGCAGGATACTCGCACACGATGTAAGAAAGGGGCCGCGCCGAGTTTGCAAGCCAATCGGGAGGAGGCTGTCCTGAAACGATAAGTTCATAAACCGCCTCAGATTCCGTGGTTGCCTCACCATCTGGAGATGAAATCTCCAACGAAGAACAATGCTCTAAAATTGGTGCACGGAAACACCTGAGGACAAATGAGTCTGACAGCCTATCACGCGAAGCTCTACGCCCATGAACTGACGAAACGGTCCAGTTCAGACAGCGTAGACAAGCTTGCGTCTGCGCTCTCTGACGCTCAGGTGGACTTGAACCCCCACCAGATCGAGGCCGCCCTTTTCGCTTTTAGGTCGCCCTTGTCCAAGGGAGCCATCCTCGCCGACGAAGTCGGACTTGGCAAGACCATCGAGGCAGGGATACTTCTCGCCCAGAATTGGGCGGAGCGACGGCGTACCCTACTGGTCATCTGTCCGGCGAACCTTCGCAAGCAATGGAGCCAAGAGCTACTCGACAAATTTTTCCTTCCCAGCGTCATCTTAGAGACAAAGACGTTCAATGAGGCAATTCGCGTCGGCATTTTGAACCCCTTTCAACAGCCGAAGATAATCATTTGTTCATTCCAGTTTGCCCGCTCAAAGGAACCCTATCTCCCAATGACACCCTGGAATTTGGTCGTCATTGATGAAGCGCACCGTCTGCGGAACGTCTACAAACCCGGCAACAAGGTTGCGAACTCCATAAAAAGCGCTGTTAGCGGCTTTCAAAAGGTTCTGCTCACTGCCACGCCTTTGCAGAACTCCCTCTTGGAGCTTTACGGCCTCGTAAGCATCGTCGATGAGTTTACGTTCGGCGATCTCCGCAGCTTTCGCGCGCAGTTTGCCCGGCTCTCCGGCAAAGCCGACTTCGACACCCTCAAGCAGCGTCTGCGGCCCATATGCCAGCGCACACTGCGGCGTCAGGTGTTGGCCTACGTGTCCTATACCAACCGGCACGCGATGGTGCAGGAGTTCTATCCCACCGCCGCTGAGCAGCAGCTCTATGAACTCGTTTCTGATTACCTCAAAGGCGAAAAACTGTATGCACTCCCAGCCAGCCAACGCCAGCTTATGACGCTGATACTGCGGAAGCTGCTTGCCTCCTCCACATACGCCATTTCTGATACCTTGCTTGGGCTTGCAAACAAGTTGGAGGCCGCGGAGGCCAACCAGCAGAAAGCAGTTGAAGTTCCCGCCAATCTCGCCGAGGACTTCGAGACTCTCCCCGAGGTGCAGGAAGAATGGGTGGACGACGACGAAGGGGGCGAATCCGACACAGGAGATGAGAACGCCAAGAAGCAGCCGGACAGGCTCACCCCGGAACAGCTTGCCGAGCTTCGAGCGGAAAAAGAGAAGTTGCGGCAATTCCACGCGCTCGCCAAAGCCGTTCAGATCAACTCCAAGGGCGAGGTGCTTCTCACCGCCTTGCAGCGCGGATTTGAAGCTGCACGGACCGTTCGTATGGAAAACGGCACCGGCGCACTCCAACAAAAGGCCATCATCTTCACGGAGTCGCGCCGCACCCAGGAGTACCTATTTAACCTGCTACAGAAAACCGAGTTCGCCGGGAAGGTCGTGCTCTTCAACGGCACCAATACAGACCCGCTGAGCCATGCAATATACCAACGATGGATGAAGCAGCACGCCGGAACCGACCGGATCACCGGCTCACCCACCGCCGACAAGCGCGCGGCCCTGGTCGAGAACTTCCGTGATGAGTCCAGCATCATGATTGCCACGGAAGCGGCGGCCGAGGGCATCAATCTCCAGTTCTGCAATCTGGTCGTGAACTACGATATGCCGTGGAACCCGCAGCGCATCGAGCAGCGCATCGGCAGGTGCCACCGCTACGGCCAGAAATACGACGTGGTGGTCGTCAACTTCCTCAACAAAGCCAACGCCGCCGATGTTCGCGTCTACCAGCTCCTAGCTGAGAAATTCAAGCTATTTGATGGAGTCTTCGGCGCCAGCGATGAGGTCATCGGGGCCATCGAATCCGGTGTGGAATTCGAGAAGCGGATTGTCGGCATCTACCAGCGGTGTCGCACGACCGAACAGATTGAGTTCCAGTTCGACCAGCTCCAGCAAGAACTCGAATCGCAGATTGCCCAGGCCCGGAGCGACGCCAGTGAGCAGCTCCTCAACAACTTCGACCAGGACGTGATCGAACGGGTTCGACTCTCCAGCGGAAACTCACTCAGCCGCTTTGAAGACCTGCTATGGCGACTCACGACCTTTTACCTTGCTCCCTACGCCCGATTCGACACCCCAGGGCATTCGTTCTATCTGGAGCGCGATCCTTTCGCCGCTTCCGCCGACAAGTCCCAGGCAGTCAACCCCGGTCCCTACCGGATGGGTAAAAACGTCGAGGAAGCCAACATCTACCGTGTCGGCCACCCCCTCGCCCAGCAAGTTCTCCGCGTGTGCTGTACGTTGCCGACTCCGAAGGTTGAGCTGCGCTTCGATCTGAAATCCAGTGGCAAGCGCATCGCCATACTGGAGTCCTTACCAGCACGTAGCGGATGGCTCACCTGCTCCCGCTTCACCATCAGCGGCTTTGAGACCGAGGACCACATCCTGCTTGCCGGCGTCCTCGACAGCGGCCAACCTTTGGACCCGAGCGCGTGCAAGCGCCTCTTTGATCTGGCGGGAGAACCTGGACAGCCGCTTTTGCTTGACCCTCCAGATGCGCTCGCCGCCGAGTTAGGTACGGAACAAGGCAGAGTCTTAGGAGAGTTGGAGGAGCGCAACGGGAAGTGGCTCGACTCCGAGATTGAAAAGCTCGACCGTTGGACGGAAGACCTCAAATTCGGTCTGGAGCAGGAGATCAAGGATCTGGACAAGGAGATTCGAGAAGTCCGCAGGGAGGCGGTTGCCGCCGCAGGTCTCCAGCACAAGTTGGAGCACCAGCGCCGGATGAAAGAGCTAACCGCCGCCCGCAACCAGCGGCGCAAGGACCTCTTCATTGCCCAAGATGAAGTTGAGGCGCGACGAGAAGCTCTGATCGCTGACATTGAGAGTAAGCTGAAACAAAAGCAGGAGTTGAAACAACTCTTCACCATCCGCTGGAGGCTGGAATGATGGAACCGACAATTACCTGCCCTAAATGCAAGACCGAGATTCCGTTAACAGAATCTCTTGCAGCGCCACTGATCGAGGCGACCCGGCAGCAGTTTGAAGAGAAGCTGTCCAAGAAGGATGAGGAGATCGCCCAACGCGAGCAGGTACTCCGCGACAAAGAGAAGCAGGTCTCGGAGGCAAAGCGCACGCTTGAGCAGCAAGTTGCCGACCAGGTAGCGGAGCAATTGAAGACCGAGCGCCAGCGCGTGATCGAAGAAGAGTCAAGGAAAGCCAAACAAGCGAGCGCGGCGGAGCTTGAGTCGAAAACCCGTGAGTTGGCCGAACTCCAAGAGGTTCTCAACTCCCGTGAAGAAAAGCTGGCGGAGGCGCAGAACGCCCAGGCCGAGCTAATCAAGAAGCAGCGCGAACTAGACGACGCGAAACGTGAATTGGAACTGACCGTTGAAAAACGAGTTCAAACTGGCCTCACTGAAGTTCGCACCCAGGCAAAGCGGGAAGCAGAGGATGCGGAACGA
>CAWFZU010000053.1:0-6809 GCA_963820195.1 uncultured Acidobacteriaceae bacterium
CTCTCTCTCTCTCTCTCTCTCTCTCTCTCTCTCTCTCTCTCTCTCTCTCTCTCTCTCACCATCCACACATTCAGACCATGACACTGTGCGTGAGCATAACGAGTCGGCCAGGCCCTATATCGAGGGCCTGATCGTCCGCGAGTTCTCGCCCATCAGCTCCAACTGGCGCTCCGAGCAGGTCACCGACGAGTACATGGAGCGCTATTCCGTTCCGGTGCTGGCCGAGATCGACACCCGCGCGCTGGTGCGCCATCTGCGCACTCACGGCGTGATGCGCGGCGTCATTTCGACGGCGGAGAGCGATACCGATGCGCTGGTGCCAAGGCCAGCGGCATCCGCAAGATGGACGGGACGGACCTGGCGCGCGTGGTCTCGACCAAGTCGGTCTACACCTTCGACGCCGCCGACAGCCGCAACCAGACGGGCGACCCTTTGCTGGCCGATTGGTTTCATCCAAAAGGAAGAAGCGCGGAAGCAGCCTTCACGTAGTGGCTTATGATTTCGGCATCAAGCAGAACATTCTGCGCATGCTGGTGCGCGAGGGCTGCCGCGTGACGGTGGTTCCGGCCGAGACCAGCGCCGAGGATGTCTTCGACCTGAAGCCCGACGGCGTCTTCCTCTCCAACGGCCCCGGCGATCCCGGAGCCGGTCGATTACGCCGTGCGCGCCATTCGCAAATTCCTGGGCCGCGTGCCGGTCTTCGGAATCTGTCTGGGCCATCAGCTCACCGGCATTGGCTCTGGGCGGCAAGCACCTACAAGCTCAAATTCGGCCACCACGGCGGCAACCACCCGGTGCGCAACAACCTCACCGGCAAGGTGGAGATCACCGCCCACAACCACAACTTCGCCGTCGATCCCGACTCGATCAACGCCAACGAGGTGGAGCTGACCCACGTGGACCTGAACGACCAGACGCTCGAAGGCCTGCGCCACCGGACGCTGCCGCTTGTTCAGCGTGCAGTACCACCCCGAAGCCGCGCCCGGCCCGCACGACTCGAATTACCTCTTCCGCGACTTCCGGCGCATGATGGAGGAGTGGAAATCATGAGCGGACTTGCAGCCAGAATGGAAGAACCAAGGCCGGAGACAATCATCATTCCGGAGTTGGACCTCCATTCCTTTCTGCGGGAACCGCAGTTGCTCGACTCTCTTGAGCAGACTGAGATTCCGCGGCTTGCACGCAATCCTGAAGCAATGAAACTGTTGGAGCAGGTGTTGCTTCGCATTCCAACTAGCCACTTTTTGGTGCATGGAGATGCGCGCGAGATGCAGTCATTAGCTCCGGAAAGTGTGCACTTGGTACTGACTTCTCCGCCCTACTGGACGCTAAAGAAGTACGAAGAGGCTGATGGGCAGCTTGGCCACGTGATTGGCTACGATGAGTTTCTTGCAGAATTGGGTCGAGTGTGGCGGCGCTGCTTCGACTTACTGGTTCCGGGCGGGCGCTTAATCTGCGTTGTGGGTGACGTTTGTCTGTCAAGAAAGCAGAACGATGGCCGCCACACGGTTGTGCCTCTCCATGCTTCTATTCAGGAGTTGTGCCGCAAGATTGGCTTCGACAATCTTGCGCCCGATCATCTGGCACAAGATTGCCAACGCAGTGTATGAGGTGTCGGGTGGAGGAGGCTTCTTGGGCAAGCCTTATGAACCCAACTCGGTGATCAAGAACGACGTCGAGTACATCCTAATGTTTCGAAAGCCGGGTGGTTATCGTAAGCCGACTTCCGCCAAGCGTCTGCTCTCAGTAATTAGCTCGGAGAATTACCAAAGCTGGTTTCAGCAGATTTGGAGCGGACTTACCGGAGCCTCGACGAAAGACCATCCAGCGCCTTATCCGCTCGAGTTGGCTGAACGGCTGATTCGGATGTTTAGTTTTGCCGGAGATGTGGTGGTTGATCCGTTTTCCGGTTCGGGCACCAATACGATTGCCGCTGCTCGAACGGGTCGGCACAGCGTAGGCTTTGAAATCAGCGAGAAGTATCACAAAATGTCGGTGGAGCGCTTCTATCGGGAGACCGGCGGGCTTTTCTGGAAACCGCAAGTAACGGAGGTCGAGGAGTTATGAGCCCGTACTGGGAGAAGAGAATCCGCGCAGCGGTTATGCAGTTTTGGACGACTCGCGGGAATCAGGCCGAAAAGCAAGGCGCTAAAACCGGAGCAAGAGATGCAGGGAATCGCACTGCGGTTACAGGCGGCAAACAGTTGGATGGATTTGTCGAATTGGTTCGGGATTTCCTTATTCAATACGGTATCGAGAAATCCTGCATCTTCTGTAACCAAGCTATCGAATTGCCTGGCTGGTTCCGTGCAGAAAAAAAATGGGATTTGCTGGTTGTCGTAAAGGGCCAACTGATTGCGGCAATGGAATTCAAGTCTCAGGTTGGTTCCTTCGGCAATAATTTCAACAATCGCACAGAAGAAGTTTTAGGAAGTGCAACAGATATTTGGACGGCCTACCGGGAAGGGGCATTCACTCTTTCGCAGCGTCCATGGTTGGGGTATTTGATGGTGCTTGAAGATGTCCCCCGATCATTGAGCCCTGTCGGAGTAAAAGAACCTCACTTTCCGGTGTTTCCTGAGTTTCGAGAGTCTTCCTATGCCAAGCGATATGAAATTATGATGACGAAACTGGTACGGGAAAGACTGTATGACAGCGCCGCCCTCTTGTTTTCCAATCATGCCTCTGCAAATGATGGAAGCTATCGACTGCCATCGACCGAGTTAAGTATCGATAGCTTTCTAACCTCGCTTAAAGCGCGAGCTATGGCAATTACAGGAGCCTCAAGCTAATAATATGCCACGCAGAAATGACATTCAGAAGATACTGGTGATCGGCTCGGGGCCGATTGTGATTGGCCAATCGGCGGAGTTTGATTACTCTGGGACGCAGGCCTGCAAGGCTCTCAAGCAGGAGGGCTATGAGGTGGTGCTGGTGAACTCCAACCCGGCCACCATCATGACCGATCCCGACCTTGCCGACCGCACCTACATCGAGCCGCTCACGCGCGAGTACGTCGAGGAAATCATCCGCATTGAAGCGGAGATGCTGGCCAATGGACCTGGACTTCCCTCCGGCGGAAATGGCGTTGACGGCGCGGGCGGCAACCTTCCCGGAAAGTTTGCTCTTCTGCCCACGGTTGGTGGGCAGACGGCGCTCAATCTAGCCGTCGATCTGGCCGACGCGGGCATTCTCGACCGCTATAACGTCGAGCTGATCGGCGCCAAGCTCGAAGCCATCAAGAAGGCCGAGGACCGCCTGCTCTTCAAGGATGCGATGCTGCGCATCGGCCTTGATGTTTCCAAGTCCGCGCTGGTGAATAATCTGCGCGACGGCCTGGACTTTGCGTCGCAAGCTCGGCTTCCCGGTGCTGATTCGCCCCAGCTTCACGCTTGGGCGGCACGGGCGGCGGCATCGCTTACAACCGCGAAGAGCTGATGGAGATTCTAGCGCGCGGGCTGGACCTTTCGCCGGTGCATGAGTGCCTGATCGAAGAGAGCGTGCTCGGCTGGAAAGAGTTCGAGCTTGAGGTCATGCGCGACTTGGCCGACAACGTCATCATTATTTGTTCGATCGAAAACTTTGATCCCATGGGCGTGCATACCGGCGACTCGATTACCGTGGCTCCGGCGCAGACGCTCACCGACCGCGAGTATCAGAAGATGCGCGACGCGGCCATCGCCGTGATGCGCGAGATTGGCGTCGAGACCGGCGGATCGAATGTGCAGTTTGCCGTCAATCCCGTCGATGGCCGCATGACGGTGATCGAGATGAATCCGCGCGTCTCGCGCTCCTCGGCGCTGGCCTCAAAGGCTACAGGCTTTCCTATCGCCAAGATCGCCGCGAAGTTAGCCGTGGGTTATACACTCGATGAGATTCCCAACGACATTACGCGCAAGACTCCGGCCTGCTTTGAGCCGACGATTGATTATGTCGTCGTGAAAATTCCCAAGTGGCAGTTTGAAAAGTTTCCCGGCTCGGACGAAACGCTGGGCCCGCAGATGAAGTCGGTGGGCGAGGTGATGGCCATTGGCCGCACCTTCAAGGAAGCGCTGATGAAGGCTTGGCGCGCGCTGGAAACCGGCAAGAAGACCGGCGCGGAGATTCTTGATCCGCGGCGGCTGACGCAGATGCTGGTAACTCCGCGGCCCGAGCGGCTGGGCTATATCCGCTTCGCCTTCGAGCGCGGCATGAGCGTGCGCGAAGTGGCGCGGCTCACCGCGCATGGACCCCTGGTTCCTGCATCAGATTCGCGAGATTACGCTGGCGCAAAGCGCGATTGCGCGAGACCACGCCGGAGACCATTGGCGACAGAGCAACTTGCGCCATCTCAAGCGCCTCGGCCTGAGCGACGAGCGCATCGCCACTGAGTGGAAGCTGGAAGGCCACGCCGGCACGCAGCAGGTGAGGGAACTGCGCGAAGGGAAGGGAATCAAGCCGGTCTTCAAGTTAGTCGACACCTGCGCCGCCGAGTTCGAGTCGATGACTCCCTACCTATATTCGACTTATGACGAAGAGGACGAGGCGCCGCCGACGCAAACGCCAAAGGTCATCATTCTCGGCTCGGGGCCGAATCGCATTGGGCAGGGCATCGAGTTCGATTACTGCTGCTGCCACGCGGCCTTTGCGCTGCAAGGAAGACGGCTACGAGACCATCATGGTCAACTGCAATCCGGAGACCGTCTCGACCGATTACGACACCAGCGACCGGCTTTACTTTGAGCCGCTGGTGCTGGAAGATGTGCTGGCGATTTATAACCATGAATCGCAATCGGGCGCAGAGGTCGGAATGATTGTGCAATTCGGCGGGCAGACGCCGCTTAATCTGGCAAAGCGGCTGCTCGCGGCCGGAGTGCCCATCATCGGCACATCGCCCGAGTCGATCGACTTGGCCGAAGACCGCAAGCGCTTCGGCAAGCTGCTGGATGAGTTACAGATTCCGCAGCCCGCGGGCGGCACGGCTACCAGCGTCGAAGAAGCTCTTGCCGTTGGCCAGCGCATCGGTTATCCGGTGCTGGTGCGACCGAGTTATGTGCTGGGCGGCCGCGCCATGGTGATTGCTTATGACGCCGGGGCCGTGACGCGCTACATGCGCGAGGCGGTCGAGTACTCGCAGGAGCGGCCGGTGCTGGTCGATCACTTTCTGGAGAACGCGGTCGAAGTGGATGTGGATGCGCTCTGCGACTCCAGAGGATGTGATCATCGCCGGCATCATGCAGCACATTGAAGAGGCCGGCATTCACTCCGGCGATTCATCGTGCGTGCTGCCCGCCGTGAGCATCCGCGAAGAGACGCTGGAAGTGCTGCGCACTTATACGCGCAAGCTGGCTCTGGCACTCAAGGTTGTCGGCCTGGTCAACTTGCAGTTCGCCATTCAGCGCGACGCTCAGGGCGAGGACCACGTTTATGTGATCGAAGTGAATCCGCGCGCCTCGCGCACCGTGCCTTATGTCTCCAAGGCAACCGGAATTCCGCTGGCCAAGATCGCCGCGCGGCTGATGACCGGCCGCAAGCTGCGCGAGCTGCTTCCCGCCCAGCTTGCCTCGGGCAAGGATCTGGAAACCGGGACGCATTTCTACGTGAAATCGCCGGTCTTTCCCTGGAACAAATTTGCCGGAGTCGGATACGGTGTTGGGTCCGGAGATGCGTCTACCGGCGAGGTGATGGGCGTGGCGGCAACCTTTGGCGAGGCCTTTGCCAAGGCGCAGCTCTCCGCCGGCCAGGTGCTGCCCACCGGCGGCACGGTCTTCTTCAGCGTCAACGATCCCGACAAGCCGGCAGCCGTCGACCTGGCGCGCCGCTATACGTTCAGCTGGGCTTCAAGATCGTCGCCACCGAAGGCACGGCCAATGTGCTGGAAAAATCCGGCCTCACTGTGGAGCGGGTCTTCAAGGTCAAGGAGGGCCGGCCTAACATCGTGGACCTGATCAAGGGCGACCGCATTCAGCTCATCATCAACACCCCGCGCGGGCAGGACACCTTCTTCGACGAGAAGGCCATTCGCCGCGCCGCGGTGCTGGCGCGCATTCCCACCATCACCACCATCGCCGCCGCGCAGGCCGCCGTCGAGGGCATCAGCGCCATGCAGCGCCACCAGACTACGGTTTACGCGCTGCAACATTTGCACGCGGACACATTGGAATATTGAGGTCATGATGCCCAAAGGAATCGATATCCACGATGTTGCGATAGGAAGTGGAGAAGAGGCTTTGCGCGGCAAGACTGTGGTTGTGAATGTGAGAATATTTCTCAATCACGGTGAAGAAGTGATTGGAGCCTTACACGGTGGGCCTAAGATCAAGATCGATTTAGGAAAGCGTGAGTGCATCCCTGGATTGATTCGTGGAATTGAAGGCATGCGTGTAGGAGGCTCTAGAACAATTGTTATCGGTCCACACTTGGCTTATGGTGAGAAGGGGTTGGAAGGGCGAGTTCCGCCGAATGCCCTTCTTCGCTGTGAGGTGGAACTGCTTGAAATTCGGGATCCTGGTGTCAGGAAGCCAGAAGACTATCCCCCAGGCAAGCTTCTACATGTTTTCCATCCAGGAGAAGCTGCACGCAATCAGCCCCGATGGCAGTTCGGACTTCATGAAGATGGCCACTGTGGTGTACTACTCAACATTCCAATCCCAGGAATGACTTGGAGGCATACACGCAAACGAAGTGCCGAGTGGCACTTGGATCAGGAGACCACTGTCGCTCTGTTTCAAGAGGTAATTGATTTACCTGTTCAATTTCCGATGGATTGTTTAAAGAACGAAGAGCTATGGGCAGACTCCAGTGAACCTGCGAATTCGATTACACGAGAC
>CAWFZU010000054.1:0-17368 GCA_963820195.1 uncultured Acidobacteriaceae bacterium
GGATTCGAAGGCGAAGACTACCGCGACTCCCCTCAACATTACCGACACGACAAGCTCACCAGCCTGATCGTCGACGGCCCTTTCATGCGGCTGTCGAGGGAGTGGCTTGGCCGCGCAGACAAGACGACTGCCTTGGCGATGTTCCGTAAACGTGGAATCGAGGGCGTTGTCTTCAAGCATCGCCGCAAGCCCTACATGCCTGGCAAGATTGGGGTCAACAGAAAGCTCAAATTCTGGGCGGACTGTACTGTACGGGTTTTACCAAAAGAAGAAGAACGACTCAGCACACAGCTTCGGCGCTGAAGTCCTGGATGCAGGTGTCTGGAAGAGCGTCGGAAACGTTACATGCAAAGGACCACTGCCGGCGCTCGGCACATACCGCGACTGCAAATACTTGTACGTCGGAGCTGGCGGCAGCCTTTACCAGCCCGAAAACTTGGGAGCCAGGACGGATGTGACGGATGCTGACTGTGATGCTGCGAAATTGAAACATAAAGCAAAACAGCCAATAGTGTGAATTGGCGCGCGCTTTCGGAAACTATACAGACAGCCCCGTCGATGTTTGGCGGGGCCTGTCTGTATTCGACCGCTATTATGTCCCTGATGCACCTGACTTACGAGCGGACTATATTCATGGACTAGGGCATTGAGATCGAGAAGAGGAAGAATGATTCTCTTCCTCAGCCAATAAATCTGTGCGGAGGTTTTCAGTGAGTGAGGTTACTCTTTTCGACGAACGTCCGGTGCGCCGGGTATACGACAAGGAGACCGAGACGTGGTGGTTTTCCGTGGTGGACATTGTCCAGATATTGACCCAGCAGCCGGATCCGACCACCGCTCGCAAGTACTGGAACAAGCTTCAAACAACGGCTCGGAAAGGAAGGCAGCCAACTGGTGACAGATTGTCACCAGTTGAAATTGACCGCCGAAGATGGCAAGCAGCGATTGACCGATGTGGCCATTGCTGAGACACTGTTGCGCCTGGTCCAGTCCATCCCCAGCCCCAAGGCCGAGCCGATCAAGCTGTGGCTGGCCAAGGTGGGATACGAGCGGATGCAGGAGATGGCCGATCCTGCCCTGGCGCTGGCACGCACCAGAGAGGGTTGGCGTAAACTGGGCCGCAGCGAGAAGTGGATCACCCAGCGCATGACCGGTCAGGAGACCCGCAACCACTCGACCGATTACTGGGGCGCGCACGAGGTCAAGCAGGGACAAGAGTTCGCCATCCTCACCAATATCATTCACGAGGAATGGTCTGGAATATCAGTTTAGGACCACAAGGGACTCAAAGGTCTGGAAAGCCAGAATCTGCGCGACCACATGAGCGAGGCCGAACTCGTCTTTCACAGCTCTAGCCGAACTTTCGACTCGCCAGATTGCGGAGACGACAGAGGCCGTAGGCATGCCCGCCAACAAAAAGGCTGCAAAGACCGGAGGCAGCATCGCTCAGCGCGCGCGTGTAGAAATGGAAAGCAAGACCGGGCGAAAAGTCGTCACCGGAGAGAACTATTTGCCACCTAAATTGGCGGACCAACGCAAGAAAAGGATCGGCCCACCCTCTCTGCAAGCGACCAGATTGAAATAGCGTTCCTTGGAGGCGATGATGGCAAGTGAAGTATTCACATCGGCAACGTGGTGACATGGCGCAGCCAGGCGCAGGGAACGGCGAAGACAAAGGTGGGCACAATCATTGAAGTGGTGCCGCCAGATACTCGCCCCTCCACCGAAGGGTGCCCGGGGCTCAATGAATGTGGATATGGACGGAATCATGTCAGCTATATTGTTGAGGTCACGACCGGGAAGCAGAAGCAGGGCAAGAGGCACTACTGGCCTGTGGTGAGCAGATTGAAGCGTGCTCTAGAATCGTGATCCTTGGGGATTCTCAGGGCAATGCGCGAAGGGAAGCCGCCCAAATCCCTTCGCGTGCCTCCAATTCAATCAGAAATGACCTTAGCGGCGTCTGTTGTGGGTACTGTCACGCTGATCTACGACCACCATGCACACGGCGTTGGCGAAAAGCTGACTCAATTACAACATGACCACCACGAATTGGTTGTCTCCACATGTCATGCGCATCTGGATCACGACTCATGCCTTGAAGTGCTGATTGTTCATGGAAAATCTGCGGCGGTGGAAGAGTTTGCCAGCAAGTTGATTGCGCTGAAAGGCGTGCAGCACGGCCATCTGGTCAAGACGGTCCCCGCGCAAGCTCTGGCTGCACCTGCTGACAAGGCGCACAAACACCCGCATCCGCACAAGAATTGAGCTGAAGCAATAGACAAGAAAGTGACCGGGAAGCAATTGCTCCCGGCCACTTTCTTGTTGAACGGCTGACATTGTTCGGCTTTTATCAGAAGTTTCTACCTAGCGCGAATCGCAGCAGGAACGGTTCGGTGGGGTGGTTGACACGTCCGAATGCCGGTGCGGCTGTCGGGCTGATTTGGTAGCTATAGGCGTAGTCAATGTCGGCATCCCTGCGGTTCAGCATATTCAAGAATTCGGCCGTAACGTGCCACTTCTTGTTGAATTGATATCCCAGTTCCCCATTGAGCAATACCGTCTGGCTCGACTGATAAAGTCCGTCTGAGGACAAGGGGCGCGGACCAAAGTAGCGGAGACGTAAACTCGACGTAAAGCCTTTCAAGTCGTGCAATGCGACGCCCGATGAAATCACCACCTTGACGGCTTCAGGCACCAGTTTGCCACCGGGACCGCTCTCCTGCCAGTTGACAGTGCCATCCGGAGTGCCATTGACCGAGAGAGCAGCCTTGACCACGCTCTGCGCCGCATCGTCCGGATCTATCTGTGTAAACTGGGCGCGGGAATCGGCAATATCGAAATCGACTGCCAGATGTTCCGTCGGCATGTAGTAGTTTGCCCATTCGAGACCATAGCGGTTACTCGACTGTTCCGAAGCAGAGGTGCCTCCGGTGTCGCCATCCTGCATCAATTCGGAATTACTGCGGAGATACCAGAGCGAAAGGGTGCTCTGCAGATGGGGAACGACGATGGAGCGCACGCCGATCTCTCCGCCCTTGGTTTGGACCAGTGGAGTAATGGGCGTATTGGTCGTATTAGGGTAGGGATTGTCCGGGGAAACCGGCTCGGTGGTTTGCGTCGCTCCGCGCCCGTCGTTGGAGTGAAAACTGAATCCGCCTTGCAAATAAAACTCAGTGTTTTTCCAGGGTCCGAAGATCAGACTCGCTTTGGGGCTGGGCAAGAACTTGCTGGCCGAGCCGGAATTGGCCGCGTTCACATCGGCCGAGTAAGCCAGGCTGGTGACGACAAATTTTTCGTCGTCCCCGCGCAAGGCCAGGACCGAGCGGAATTTGCTCGCCCACTGGATTTTGTTTTCTAGATACGCACTGCCAATCGTGTCGGTAAAGTTATCCCGCTCGGTGGTCGCGGGCAATGTGGGGCAGGTGGTGTTGGGAACCGTGGTTGTCGCAGTGCTGCCGTCGGGCAAAGCAAGGTCAAGAGTGATGTTAGTGTTGGGAAGGTTGACGCAGTTGGGGCCACTGGAACTGCCCACAGGAAAGAAGCTGGCGCCGGTGGCAGAGTAATCGGTCTTGGTCGTGCGCACGCGATTCTCCGACCGGTAAAGTCCGTTGTTGATCCAATCGTTGCGCAATTGCAGGCCAAAGGTATTTGACATCTTGCGGCCATGCCATGTGCTGAAGATTGTGTGGTGCGCGTCGAAGCCCGTCACCCAGCGCCTGTCCTGCTGGTCGAACTGGTCGCCTTTGTTGTAGTCCACCAGGTAGTACGTGAAATCGGAAAACAAATTCATGTCGTAATAGAACACATAGGCTGAGATCTTCGACTCGGAATTGTCGCTTTGGCGATGCCATTCACCCTGCAAGCTATAACGCTGGCTGTGCCCGCCGTCAGACGGGTTCAGTGTGCCGAAGAAGCCAACAACAGACTGGGCGGCAACAGGAATCTGATCGCTTGAGTTCCATTTTCCGTGGTAGGCGTGGGCCGTTATGCTGAAGCCATCGGCATCGTCGCCCTGGCTGTAGGTGAGCAGGCCGTTGACCTTGTTAAACCCATCGGGATGCACCCAGGGGCCGTCATAGTAGGTCTCTTCTCCGCCATAGAGCAGATTGCCCTTGCCGAGCTTTTGCGAAACGCCGAAAACGGCTCGCCCATAAGTATGCGTGCCGCCTTCCAACTTGACGAAGTTCTCAGGCAGCGTCTTGGCAAACTCCACATGAGCGTTTGCCGCCGAGCTGAAGTTTCCAACATTCGCGTAGTAGGGGCCTTTTTCGAAATCCACCCGCTCGACAAACTCCGGAATCACGATGTTCATGTCCGAGTAACCCTCACCGTGCGCATGTGAGGGCAGGTTCAGCGGCATATCGTCAAGGAAGATGGCGATATCCGTGCCGTGGTCAAGATTGAAGCCGCGCAGGAAGTACTGGTTGGCCTTGCCGCCGCCGGCGTGCTGAGTAATGATGAGGCCAGGAACCGCCTCCAGAACTTCGCCCGAACGTAGAATCGGGCGATCCTGGATCTCCGTTGCGCCCACCGTACCCTGGGTGCCGGATTCGGCGATGCCGATCAGGTCATCCTCACGGCCTTGCACATTGACGGTGGTACTCACGGCGCCCACTACTAGAGGAATGCGCAGCGGGGCCGGCGTGCCTGTGGCTCCGATGGTGACCAGGATTTCCTTGGTTTCAAAACCGGGATTCATTGCGACGAGCCGATAATTGCCTGCCATGAGTCCGGTAAAGAGAAAGGCTCCATTCCTATCCGAATGTACCGTCCTTAGAACAGAGCGGTTTGCGATCAGAAGATGCACGTCTGCCCCGGCAATCACCGCGCCAGTTGTGTCTACGACGGTTCCCGATAGCTGGAACGGATAGGCCTTATCGCTCGCGGCGACCGGGCGGCCCTGCGGGTCGGGCACTTGCCCGCTGGTCGCGGACTGTTGCGCGGAAAGCAGCGATGTCACGGTGAACAGGACAATAGGAACTACTCTACGTAATTGCATCTGCACTGGCTCCTAAAGAGATTGGCGCAATTTGTTGCGCTTAAAATGGTCTGGTTCCCCGGCCAAGGCGCTCGCACCCGCCCGGAAGTACCTGAATAAATCGGTACGTATGGACTTGTCTGAAGAACATTGTCGCACGCGTAGCACGTTTTTCGTACTAGTATGTGACATAATTATTTAGAAATCGTATGCGCTACATGAAAGGAGGCAAATTGATCGCTCTCACGAAAGTACAGGCCCTTAATCTCAAATCGGTCGGGAACTCGGCGCGGGACGGGATCGACGGCGATCTGCCGGCTGCTGTCTTTGGAAATGCAGTGACCGGAGAATCGGCCTTTGTCGCAGCCATGGACGATGCGCATTGTCTCGATGGCGCCAGATTCAACTTTGTCTTCGACTGCGTGGGGAGCGAGCATATGCAGTCTCTGTCTTCCAACTGCACGCTGAGGCGAGGCAACTGGTTCCCGACATTCGGCAGGACGGCTCCAAAGTCCGAAGTCTGACGCGCCGCAGAGAGGTTGCTCGTCTGAAAATATCCCGGCGGCGGACTCTACGCTCGATATACGCTGGAGAGGCTGTTTTTTACGGAGGCAGGTATGAGATTGACCACACCGGCACAGGTTTTGAGCGTTTCGCTGTTCTTTTTTTCCGCAACCGGACCGGTGTCGCTACAGACGGCAAAGCCACATCCGCTCGTGATGCCGCTCGAATGCTCGCAGGGATATTGCGCTTTGCTGCAAGGGTTGCCGCAAACGGCGGGAATGCGGAGCGGCTTGGTGCGCCTGCAACCCGGCGAAACGATCGGCTGGCATACTACCGGCGATCACGAGGAATCTCTGATTATTCTTGAGGGTCAGGGGAAGGCTCTGATCGAGGGCCAGCAAGGGCAACCGTTCGTTGCCCCTGCGCTCGTTTACATCCCGCCCTCGACCCGCCACAATGTGGAAAACACCGGCAAAGAGACTCTGGTCTACGTCTACGTTGTCGCTCCTGCCAGTAAAAAACAGGACGGGAAATAGAGATAGAAGGGCAGATGCGGTAAGGTCTATCCTTTTCCCATTCAGCGTGCCAGATTCAACTTTGGCTGTTTGGCGGTGGGCAAGCTCACGCCAAGGATAGATGCGACAGTAGGTGCAATCTGGCGCATATCGATCACGCCAAGGTCGCGCCCTTTAGCAATGCCGGCGCCCATGGCAAAGAAAGAAGCGCGCATCTCCGGATAGCTGGGCAAGTAGCCGTGCGTTCCCAGCACCGATGGCTTGTCACTTACCAGCGGGCCGGCAAAGGCTCCGCCGATGGTGAAACCGGGCTGAAGAGCGAGGATGAACTCGGCATCGGGAAATCCGCCCGTCTGCTTGATCTCGTCACGGTCGAGGATTTTGGCAATTCCGTTGGCCGGGTCGGCGGCCAGTTTGCTGAGCAGCGCACGCACATCCTCGCGCGTCTTGGCATCCTTTGGGTCATGCAACATGATCGCTGCCATGCCGCCGGTTGCCCATGGCTCGGCCTGCCAACTTGTGACCGTGGCGTGGCCGTCTGCACCGATCTTGGCCTGAATCAGCCCGGATTGCAGAAAGGGAATGGCGATATTCAGGGCGTGATGGACTCCGGCGAAGCCGTGATCGGAGACGATGACGATGACGGTTTTGGGGTCGTTCTTCAGGGCTGCAGTCGATCAAGCTGGGCGACCATGCTGTCGATGGCCTCCAGAGTTTTGTTGGCGTCGGGGCTGAAGGGGCCGCTCTCGTGCTCTGATTCGTCAAGCGAACTGAGGTGGATGGTGAAGAACCCGGGCTTCTGGCGCTCCAGAATGTCAAGAGAATAGCGAGTGCGGACGCGGTCGCCTTCCACGGTGGTGTCGTTACCCATCATGTAAGGGCCGAGGCGCTTTTGCCGCTCAAAGAGCATCCCATTAGGGCGCGAGATGGCAGCCATCAGTTCGATGTCCTGAGAATTGGCGTCCTCGGGATCGACCGAATCGTTAGCCGTGCGCCAGAATTCTGGAATGAGCGTATCGACGCTGGTGGCGTTGACGCTAACTGGCCAACTGACGCTGGCCGTGCCGATGCCCTTTTGGTGCGCTGCATCCCACAGAGTGGGTACGCGAATGTCGCCCGCATACCAGTACCAGGCTCCATCCATGGTTCGCTTGGGGTCAAAGACCGTGTTGTTGACGATGCCGTGCTCGGCCGGCCAAACGCCGGTAATCAGCGTGGTGTGATCGGGATAGGTGACTGTGGGCGTGACCGCAACCACACCGTCGGCATAGGTGCCATCGACCAGAAAGCGGCGTAGAGTCGGAACCTTCAAGCCGTGCTCAGCGGCATGGGTCACATACTCCGGCTTCAGGCCGTCTATGGAAATCATCAGAACCGGCGCGGCATGAAGCGCAACGAGCGGGGAGACGATGAAGACGGTAACAACAAGCAGGGTGCGAGACCAGCTATGGAATGCTTTGACCATGCTGATAGTAGAAATGCTGATGCGGCAGAAGCGATGAATTGCGGATGAAAAAGTGGAATTGCACGCGGCTTGGCAAGCACGAGCTAGGCTAGAAGGGTAAATCAAAGCTGATTGGTGATGCCGCCTTTTCGATTCAACCTACCCGGTTCTATTCTCTCAATTACTACAGTTTGGGAAGCACAATCCCTTGTTGATGTTGATATTTGCCCTTGCGGTCTGCATAGCTGACTTGGCAAGGCTCATCGGAGCGGAAGAAAAGAATTTGGCATAGCCCTTCGTTGGCGTAAATCTTGGCTGGTAGCGGCGTGGTGTTGGAGATTTCCAGGGTCACAAATCCCTCCCACTCCGGCTCGAAGGGCGTCACGTTCACAATGATGCCGCAACGCGCATAGGTTGATTTGCCAACGCAGATCGTCAGAACATCCCGTGGAATCCGAAAGTATTCGACAGAACGGGCCAGTGCGAAGGAATTCGGCGGCACGATGACGGACTCTGCCTGAACGGTGACGAACGACCGCTCATCAAAAGACTTGGGGTCGATGATGGCGCTATTCACATTGGTAAAGATCTTGAACTCGTCACTGACGCGCAAGTCATAGCCATAAGAGGATAGCCCATAGGAGATGACGCCTTCGGCCACCTGCTTCTCGCTGAAGGGTTCAATCATCCGGTGCTGGATAGCCTGTTCTCTGATCCATCGGTCACTCTGAATCGACATGAATCACCTCTTTCAAATCTGTTGCCATCAAAACAAGGAACGTTCTCACAATCTATTCCCCACGTATCAGAAAATGATCAAAACCATTCCCGAAGCCTTGGGGAAGATCGGTTCGCGGCTTTGCCGATAAAAGCGGCAGACGCTCCGAGTTTGTTCCCGCTGACCGGAATAATTGCACAGCGTAATTCTTCACTCCCGAAGTGAGCAGTTCGTCTCTCAGCTCAAGCATCTCATCGAAACTCAGCAGGCCTGGATGAAACGTAGTGCGAACTTCATACGCGACGCCGCTTTCAAGCAACAGCCGCAAGCTCACCAGGGCGTTGTCGCCACTGCCATTCACGCCTGTGATGCGAGAGTACGCACTGAATGGTGCTTTCACATCGAAGCCGACCCAATCAAGCAACGGCAAAACTTCCGCGAAGCGCTCCGACACCATGCCCGCGCTGTGAAGGCCAACGCGAAATCCAAGATTGTGCACACTCTGCACCGCATTGAGTAATGCCGCCTGGATCGTAGGTTCACCACCAGAGAAGACCACTGCGTCGAGCAGGTCTCGGCGGCTCTCCAGGAACGCCAGAATTTTTCCCCAAGAGATTTGCGGCTCAGCTTGCACTGGGCGCAGATGGGGGTTATGGCAATAGGGGCAATCCCACGCGCAGCCTTGACAAAAGACTGTGGCCACCAACTCGTCAGGCCAATCGCAGGTGGAAAGCCGCGTGAGGCCTCCCACCCGCAACTCAACTGATTTTGGACTCACTGAAGCAGGTCCGCTCATGGAATTCGCCTTGCTTGCCGCGGTTAAAGGAAGAGACAGGGCGGTGATAGCCCATCACACGAGTCCAGACTTCGCAGAGTTGACGTTCTTCAGGAACAAGAACTGCTTCCACGTCCTGGTCGATCACGTTCGAGAGAGTTTGCATGGAGTATTCCTTTCGAATTACTTCGTTGCAGCGAGTTGTTTGCTGGCGATCAAGTCGGCGTCGCACGTGGGGCAGTAGGTGTGTTCTCCATCGAGATAGCCGTGCTTGGGGCAAACGGAAAAAGTCGGTGAGATGGTTATGTAGGGCAGGCGGAAGTTTTCCAGAGCTCGGCGCACCAGTTTTTTGCAGGCCGTGGCTGATGAGATGCGCTCTCCCATGTAGAGATGAAGGACCGTCCCTCCGGTGTACTTGCGCTGCAACTCTTCCTGACGCTGCAATGCATCGAACGGATCGTCGGTAAAGCCCACAGGGAGCTGGCTGGAGTTGGTGTAATACGGCTCGTCCTCTGTGCCAGCTTGCAGAATATCCGGAAAGCGTTTCTTGTCCTCACGAGCAAAGCGATAGGTGGTGCCTTCGGCGGGTGTGGCCTCCAGGTTATACATATGTCCTGTCTCTTCCTGGAACTTCACAATTCGCGCGCGCACATGATCGAGGAAGCGCACGGCAAAGGCGTGTCCCCACTCCGATGTAATGTCGTCCGTGCCGCTGGTGAAGTTGCGGATCATTTCATTGATACCGTTTACGCCCAGCGTGGAAAAGAAGTTGCGCAAGGTGCCAAGGTAGCGCTTGGTATAAGGAAAAAGGCCATTGTCCATATGACGCTGAATCTCTTTGCGCTTGACCTCAAGGCTGGTGCGGGAAATGTCCAGCAGTTCATCGAGGCGCTGAAACAGTGCAGCTTCATCGCCGCGATGCAGGTAGCCAAGGCGCGCGCAATTCAGCGTGACCACACCTACGGAACCGGTCTGCTCGGCGCTGCCAAAAAGGCCGTTGCCACGCTTGAGCAACTCCGACAGGTCTAGTTGCAGACGGCAGCACATGGATCGCACCATGTTTGGTTTCAACTCGGAATTTAGGAAATTCTGGAAATAAGGCAAACCATATTTCGCGGTCATTTCGAAAAGCAACTCAGTATTGTCACTCTCCCACGGAAAATCCGGCGTGATGTTATAGGTCGGAATGGGAATGTGAAGACGCGTCCCTTGGCGTCGCCTGCGGTCATCACCTCGATGTAGGCGCGGTTGATCATGTCCATCTCGGCTTGCAAATCGCCGTAGCGGAAGGGCATGGTCTGGCCGCCAATGACGGGAATCTGATCGCGCAGATCCTCCGGGCAGGTCCAGTCGAAGGTGAGATTGGTGAAGGGTGTTTGCGTACCCCAGCGCGAAGGCACGTTGAGGTTATAGACCAGTTCCTGAATGCACTGCCGAACCTCGTTGTAAGGCAGACTGTCCTTGCGAATGAAGGGCGCCATGTACGTGTCGAAGGAACTGAATGCCTGCGCTCCGGCCCACTCGTTTTGCAGCGTGCCGAGAAAGTTGACGATCTGCCCGACAGCGCTGGACAGATGCTTCGGTGGACCTGCTTCCACCTTGCCGGGTACGCCGTTCAACCCTTCCAGCAGTAGCGTGCGCAGCGACCATCCAGCGCAGTAGCCGGCCAGCATATCCAGATCATGAATATGCAGGTCGCCCTCGCGAGAGCATGTCCCGCGCGTAGTTGAAAGTGGCAGGCGGCGGTTAGGTTGATGTTACTACGCAGCGACCTTCTTGGAAGCAGGCTGCGCAGGATTGAGGATGGCTTCCAAGGCCCACAGATCGCGATGGCCCATGATCTTGTTGAATCGCTTCTCGGTGCGGAGGAAAGCCGAGGCCATCCAGCGCATTACCATGTTGCCGTTTTGCCAGTGAGTGACACGACGGGTCTGGATTCGCACTCCGGCGTGTGGGCTTTCGATGATGTTGGTTGTCGCCAAGCAGCGATGCAGGGTGGGCGGAAGATCGAGCCGGTTGATGGTGAAGCACTCTTCCAGGCCTTCGACCAGGCTGCCGGCCGCGGAAGGGTACCGCTGATCCAGCCATGCGGCCAGTTTCTTGATGCGTGCCATGCCTTCTTTGGGCGGAAGCTTCCAAGCCGCGCGGAGCACGCTTTTGACTTGCGGCCGGTCTTCTTTGGGTAGATAGTCGAGCACGTTGCGCAGCTTGTGGGCGCGGCATCTTTGCACCGGCTGATCGCTGCCGAAGACCGCGTTGATGGCCGCCCTGAGCGCCTTTGAGCCGTCGATGACGAACAGCATCTTGCGCTTGGGATCGACGCCCCGCGAGACGATGTCTTCGAGCAACTCGGCGATCACCGTCGAGTTCTCCGTGGCTCCTTCGCGGATGCCCAGCACATGCTTGTTGCCCTCCACGTCCACGCCCACCGCGCCGATCATCGTGTAGTCGCCGAAGATGAGCCCGTCGATGTAGATCACCAGCAGCTTCAGGTCGTCGAAACGCCGGTTGAGCAGCGCTTCCACCTCGGCCTCTGAAGCCTGGACCAACTGCCGGCTCACCGCCGATTTCGACACCCCCGCCGTTTCCGCCATCTCCGGGATCACGGCCTTGTAGTTGCGCGTGGATACCCCATGCAACAGGATGTCCAGCATCCGCGCACCCATTTGTTCCTGGTTCCGCATGGCGGCGTAGGCGGGAACTTCGACCTCCTGGCTCATGGACCCTTTGCGGCGCAACCGCGGCCGTTCCACTTCCAACTTGCGGTCATTCAGAAAAACCTGACCCGGCTGGCGGCCATAGAAAACCACGTCCCCCGAGCGCCGCTTGCCCTGCTGCGGAGGACCTCCGGCAGCCTCCATGGCCGACAGCTGCAGCACGGCCTGAATGGCCGCTCGCCCGGTGACGTCGATCAGCTCGTTGCAGGCCAACTGGCACTGCTCGATCAGATCCACCATGGGCAGAAGACCTTGCCCATTCTTGACCAGGAACCCGATCAGTTCCTGCTCGTTGACTTTCCCTTGCGTGCGGATGGTGCGATAAGCTTTCTTCACGGCGGTTCTCCCTTCAAGGTGTGGCAACCCGATTCTTTCAGAATCAGGCTGAACCGCCGCTCAACTTTCAACTATGGGTGGGACATCCTCCGGGTATTGCGAAAAGGGCAGAGTTCCTGGGTTTTGCCCCGCAGAACTCGCTTGCAAAGGTCGCGTGGAAAAAACTGGAAGAGAGCATCTACGGAGTGCCATTTTATAAGCAGAGACTTGCCGCAAGAATGCACAGTTATTGACTCGGGCGCTCCACTCCATTGAAGAGAAACCTTGAGCTTGGATCTCCCGACACAATCGAAGGATGAAGCGGTTTCCTCGCTTGGTCCACATACAGTGAGAGTCCAGCAGCGGGCCTGATGGCCATCTGCGCCGAGGCTTTGGAAGCTTCGCGGCTTAGTCGGTTTCGCTGGGCTTTGAGTGGTGTCCCAACGGGGCGATTCCCGCAGCTTTCCGTTTTTGTACTTTTTTGTACTTTAATGTCACATGCCAGATCGGACTTAAGTCCTTTGGAATCTGGCGGGGACGACGGGGCTCGAACCCGCGACCTCTGCCGTGACAGGGCAGCGCTCTAACCAAACTGAGCTACGTCCCCCTGCAATTGCAATCGCTTAGCGCAAATTGCAGAATTTACTGGCTTTTCTTATGCCCACTCTTTCGCCTGTTCCCGCCATTCCCACCGAATTCCGGCCGAAATGGACAGTACGGACAGTAAGCCAGAAGCTTACCAATTGTCCTCTGCCAAGCGAACGCGAACCACGAAGTTGTCACGACTCCGCTAAGGGAAATTGTACCAAACAAATCTCGGCGCTCTTGGCTTCCAAGAAAAACGAACCCTATTCAGTCCGTTGCAACGCTGCGATCTCGTCTCTCGCCGCAGCTAACGCGCGTTCAGGATCAGAGGCCAGGACATCCTGCGGACGCGCGCCGCATCGTCGCATCCGGCTGCGGAGAGCAGGCCCTCGCCGGACAACAGCAATCGGTCGTAGGCGCCGAAGATCTGCATCAACCGATAGCCATGCGCGGTGAGATAGCCCGGCGGAACGCTCCACTTAGGCCACGGCGCGGCGGGAGATCTTTCAATCTGCTTTATCAAAACGGCTTACTCGATCCTCCACAGCTTCTCAGTTTCTGTGTAGCACAGTTTCACAGTTTCTGTGTCGCTGCGCGGTTTTGTCTGTAGGTTGATGATTCCGGATGGTTTCCAAGCAACACAGTTTCACAGTCCGTTTTTCGCGTTTTTTATAGGGGTGGGGCGGCGGAGCCGCCAGGGAACAGGGATCAGGGGAGCAGGAAAGCTCGGGACCGAGAAGGCAGGGGGAGGGGGGAGGGGGCATAAGCGTTAAAATAAGAAAACCGGTTCAACTCCATTGGAAAGCGATGGCTGGTTTTCGGCGGCGTGGGGAGTTTTCAAGCCGTTCGAGGTTCTTGTCGCTGGCCGCTACGAGCCATGCGCCATTGCCCAAAACCGCCGCCCGAAGCGCCCATAAACTCATGCGAAAGCGCGGCCAGGCGCTATGTGTGTAGCCGTTGTGGCCGCAGTTGATATCCCCAGGGGGAAAGTGGTCCTGCCGGCTGAACCAACTCCTGCGCCAAGGCCGCAGCCAAGAATCGTGCCAGCATCCATGACCGTGCGGCCGGACCCTGCCGGGAAGGAAGCGTATCCAAATGAAGCTGAGATTTCAGCCGTTTGAAGAGCAGCTCGATCTGCCAGCGAAGACGGTATATCTGCATCAATTCACATGGGTTCGCTTGTTCAATAGGCAGAGTCGCGAGCAGCCAGATGACCTCTCCCAGGCGGGTCCGGGCGGCCACGGCGCGCGCCGGAAGCCACGCCACGGCACGGCTCAGAGACCAGCTTTTGTGGCTCTTCGACGAGTTCTCCGGGGGTACAGGAACGAGTATGTCGAACTCTACTCCCCCTATTTGTGGCACATCGCCCTCTTTTTCGTGCAACGAGATCCGATTTCGCTGGGTGTCGCAGAGACGAATCGTATGCGGATTCATGCGCGCCAGCACAAACGCTCCTGCCGATTGCACTGCCATAAGACCGCGCGCGGTGGCATAGGCGCGATCTCCAAGGATGACTTCTCCGGCCTCAACCCTGTGGCGCCCGTAGCCCTCGCCGCCATGAGCATCGGTCAACTCAACCGCACGAAATCCCCCTGTGCCCGGGTTGATCAATACGTGCGCTCGCCACTCAGTGCCCTTGGCTCCTGGACCGTTGATCACCGTAGCATCAACGACGCGCAGCCGAAGATTGTTTCCAACCTCGATCTTTACTTTATTTTGCAATGTCTGTGCCAGTACCTGTTCCAACCAGCTCTCGGACTCGCGCAGACGGTAAAAGAGACCGGGGCCGGTGATCTCGGCCACGCCCAGACCATGCGCCCACGCCGCGACATCCTTCAATGAGAGGTCGGAAACGGCATAGGCCAAGGCCATCCGCATCAATGCTGCAGCGTCCGGAACGTTGCGGCATCGCACCAGCGACCCGCACTTCCGCGCAGATTCTTCCAAGTCAGAGGGGAGCAAAGAAAGGAGATAAGGCCATTGTTGAGCTTCGTGAACCGGAAGCGATCTCATGCCGCGAGAATAAATCCTGGACAAAAAAATTACAATCCTTATTTTAACGCTTATGGGGGGAGGGGGTGTAAACCTACGCTGATACAATACCGGGGTATGGTATATGCGGAGCCCGTGCCTGAGGTTTTCGAAATCCTGGTTCGCGATTCGTGGACAGAGAAACGGCGAAGGAGCGAAAGCGTGAAGGACGGCTGGGCCGGGTTGGGGCAGTGGATCATTTCAAGAACAGTATGCGCCGTAGGGGGGAAATCTTCGGCAATTTGGCGGGCGGGATTTGCGGTGTGTTTTCAGCGGGTTGCGGCTTTTTCTTTTTTGGCGTTCGTTGGCTTGCATATACCACTAATCCTGGATCCCGCACTCGAACGCCGGGTGCCCTCCCTTAACCCGCCGATTAACTGAGGGTTTCCCATCCTTCGCTTTTTTCTCGCGAAGGGTGGTAAACCGTCCCCGTTCCTTCCCCACGCCGAAGGCGTCTGCCCCGCACTTGACATGTACGGTATTACCGTACATTATCGACTACAAAGGAGGCCGAAATGCCCATGAAGAACCCGCCCCATCCAGGCAGCCTGATTAAGACCGAAGTCATCGCAGCGCTCGGCCTCAGTTTGTCAAAGGCCGCGGAGATTTTGCAGGTGCGCCGCGCCACGCTCTCCGATCTCCTCCACGGCAAGTCCGCCTTGACACCCGACATGGCGCTGCGCATCGAAAAAGCATTCGGCCCGGAGATGGACCATCTCCTTCGCATGCAGCTCGCCTACGACGTCTCCAAGACCAGGGAGCACGCCAAGGACATCTCCATCGAGCGGTATGTGCCGGCCTAAATACAGTCCGCGGCGGGCACCCCACACTTCACGTTCTTCGCGAAGTGCGGGAACAACAATGGCCCTGCGAGCGACTAGCGAGCGTCCGCCATCGCAGCCGTTCACGCCGACAGCTTATTCAGCAGATCGATCTTCACGTCCCCGTCGGGAAACACCGCGCGAATCTCCAGCGTCCCGCCCATCGCTTCCACGTAGCTCCTGAGCGTGCTGAGGTACATATCGGTGCGCTTTTCCAACTTCGAAATATTGCCCTGATCCATCTCCAGCACCTCGGCCAGCCGTGTCTGCGTCATCTCCCGCGCATTGCGAAGTTGATACAACGGCATCTTTGCAAGCTCAGCCTTTGCCCAGGCTGCCGAACGCTCCCTTGCTTCGGGCGACATCTTCGCTCTCAATTCTGCAAACTTCCGGGCCATAACTCCTCCTATTCCTTCTTGATCTCGCGCAGGTGTTGCGCGAAAATCGCATCGGCCTTAGGGACAAACTCCTCATACCAGCGATTGTTTCCGGTCTTATCGCCGCCGAGCAGAAGGACTCCCGTGCGGCGTGGGTCGAAGGCATAGAGAACGCGGTACGGGCGGCCTTGATGCTGGACTCTCAATTCGCGCATGTTGTGATACTTCGAGTTGCTGATCGTATCCGCGTATGGCCGGGTAAGCGCCGGGCCAGCCGCTTCGAGCATCTCGACGTAGCCGTTCACGCTCTCCTGCTCTGCGGCGTTCAGCCCGTCCCACCACCCGCCAAACTCATCCGTGAACTCGACTTCCCAGGCCATCGGTTCATTATGTACTAATATACATATATCGTCAAGGGAATAATAGGGAATGAGCACAACCGGCACTTCACCGTCCCCGTTCGTTCCCTGCACAGAAGGCCGCTGGCCCCGCCGCAGGCGCTTGACACTGTAAACTAAATAGTCTACACTCCAAGAATGATCGGCACCTTCAGGCACAAGGGACTTGAGGAGATTTACCTCACCGGCAAACCCGCCGGATTGGCCCCGATCATATCAGGAAGTGCATTCGCATCTTGCAGTTGCTGGAAGTCGCAAGTAAGCCAGAGGAGCTGAACATCGCCGGTTTTCACATCCACAGCCTGCAAGGCAAACCGAAACGATGGTCGCTGCGGGTCACCGGGAATTACCGGATCACCTTCGGCTGGTCGGGCGAAACCGCCTTGGACATCGATTTTGAGGATTACCATTAACTGCCCGCATGAGGAAGGACTTTATGCCGAAAAAGAGCGCACTGCCGCCCGTTCATCCGGGTGAGATTCTCAAGGAAGACATTCTGCCCTCTGTTGGCCTGTCCGTAATGGCGGCGGCGAAGGCTCTCGGCGTCTCCCGCCAGATGCTTCACGACATCCTGGCCGGGCGCCGGCCCCTTTCCGCCGCCATGTGCCTGAAGATCTCTCGCCTTCTGGGCGGCTCGCCTGAAGTGTGGATGCGTTTGCAGGCAACTTACGATCTGAAAATGGCAGAACAGGATAAAAAGGTCATGCAACGCGTCGCGCGGATCATGCCTCTACAGCAAGCCGAAGAACTTCGTGCCTAAGCCCCTTAAGACGAAGATGCCAATGCCGCCAGCGATATTGACCTGATCGACTACCACTGAGGAGGCCGAATGCCCATGAAGAACCCGCCCCATCCAGGCAGCCTGATTAAGACCGAAGTCATCGAAGCGCTCGGCCTCAGCGTGTCAAAGGCCGCGGAGATTTTGCAGGTGCGCCGCGCCACGCTTTCCGATCTTCTCAACGGCAAGTCCGCCCTGACGCCCGACATGGCACTGCGCATCGAAAAAGCCTTCGGCCCGGAGATGGACCACCTCCTGCGCATGCAGCTCGCCTATGACGTGTCCAGAACCAGAGCGCATGCAAAGGAGATCTCCATCGAGCGGTACGTGCCGGCTTAAATACCGCCTGGCAGCACACAGCGCCTCGCTTTCTTCTAGCGAGGGTGGGAATCCACAACACCCAATTTCCCAC
>CAWFZU010000055.1:0-14236 GCA_963820195.1 uncultured Acidobacteriaceae bacterium
GTTATGTTAACCCTACGCTTCGGACACTTTCAGACGTATTGCTATCGTCACGCTGGTCTGGCTCTATCTGGAAATCCTGATCCTGCTCTCCAAACTGCGCAGCCGGAACTGAGGCCGGATCAATAAAATCGCGTTGACGCCTTGTTTCGCTGGCGCGTCTAATACCCTGTAGAGGCGAAGTGCGTAGATTCATGGAACGGGCCTGCACGCCTCGAAGGGAGATTCACATGAAGCTTCCAGGAATCGCCATCTGTGTGGCCGTGACAGTGCTCGCCGCCGCGGCGCCGGAATTTTCCCAGAGTGAGAGTGATCAAGGGCAGGGACAGGCCGTGGTGACGGTCCTGCCCAAGCAAGAGGGCGCGTTGCCGGCGAGCGTCACCGGGCAGGATCTGTCGGTCCAGGTGGACGGGAAGCCGGCGCATGTCACCTCCTGGAAGCCCTTCCAGAGCCCGGAGAACAGCCTCGAAGCTGGTGCTGCTGATCGACGGCTCGGCCGGCAGCGCCGTGGGAAACCAATTCGACTCCATCGAGCGTTTTGTGAAAAGCTTCCCTCCGAATATCAAGGCCGCGATCGCATATATGCAGAATGGGAGCGCCGTTTTTGCCGGTCCGCTCTCCGCGGATCACGCTGAGGTGTTGCGCGGACTTCATCTGCCCGCGGGCTCGCCCGGCTCCAACGCCAGCCCCTATTTCTGCCTCTCCGACCTGGCAAAACACTGGCCTTCCACGGATAGCGCAGCTCGGCGCGAAGTGGTGATGGTGACCGACGGCATCGATCCTTACAACATGGAACTCGATCTGGATAACCCTTATCTCCAGGCCGCAATTACCGATTCCGTTCGCGCCAGACTAGTCGTCTATTCGATCTACTGGGAAGGCAAGGGCAACGCCGGCGGCTCCATCTACGAGAACAATACCGGCCAAAGTCTTTTGGCTGCGGTCTCTGAGGCAACGGGCGGGAAAAGCTTCACCAGCGGGATGAGCGATCCCGTCTCCTTCCAGCCCTTCCTCGACGAGTTGACCCGCCGCTTCCGGAATCAGTATGAACTAGGTTTTACGAGCAGCATGGTCGGCAAACCGCAGGTCGAAACCCTGAAGCTGAAGCTCAGCGCTCCGGGCACGGAAATCGACTCGCCTGGGCAAGTCATGGTTTATCCCGCAGCCTCTGCGCAGAAGTAGGATTTCGGGACTACAAAAATATACGGGTGCCCCAGGTCTCGATTCTGAGACCTGGGAATCCGCGAACCTCAACCTACTGGATGCCCAACCCTCGCCGCGTCTTTGTTTTCGCGGTTAGGGTGGGATACCACGAACCTCAACCGACCTTGTTTATTTGCCGCGCTATTCCTTCGCGAACATCTGCTTGATCCCGCGCAGCGCCTGCCGCGTGCGTTCTTCATTCTCGATCAGCGAGAAGCGCACGTGCCCGTCGCCGTAGTCGCCAAAGCCGATCCCCGGCGAAACCGCCGTCTTCGCTTCGGAGAGCATGAGTTTCGCGAACTCCAGCGAACCCAGCTTCCGGTACTGCTCCGGTATCTGCGCCCAGACAAACATCGTCGCCTTGGGCGAAGCCACCGGCCAGCCCAGCTTGTTCAGCCCCTCCACCAGCACATCGCGGCGCTTGCGATAGTTCTCGCAGATCTCGTGAACGCACTCCTGCGGGCCTTCGAGCGCGGCAATCGACGCCACCTGAATCGGCGTAAAGGTCCCGTAATCGAAGTAGCTCTTCAGACGCGCCAGCGCGCCTACCAGCTTCTGGTTGCCCACCATGAAGCCGATGCGCCAGCCGGGCATGTTGTAGCTCTTCGACATCGTAAAGAACTCCACGGCAACGTCCTTGGCGCCGGGAACCTCCAGCACGCTGGGCGGCTTGTAGCCGTCGAAGGCGATGTCGGCGTAGGCCAGGTCCTGGATCAGATAGAAGCCGTACTCGCGGGCCAGCTCGACGAGCCGCGCCAGAAAAGGCAGGTCAACACACTCTGTGGTAGGGTTCGACGGGAAGTTGACGATCAGTGCCTTGGGACGCGGAACCATGCGGGGGATCAGCTCCTCGAGTTGAGCCAGGAACTGCTCGCGGTCATGCACCGGCACGCTGACCACATGCGCCCCGGCGATCACCGGACCGTAGATGTGAATCGGGTAGCTGGGATTGGGCACAAGCACCGTGTCGCGCGAATCGAGAATCGCCAGGCATAGGTGCGCGATGCCCTCCTTCGAGCCGATGGTGACGATGGCCTCGCTCTCTGGGTCCAGATCGACGTTGTAGCGCGTCTTGTACCAGTTGCAGATCGCCCGGCGCAGCCGCGGAATGCCGCGCGAGACCGAGTAGCGGTGCGTCGCCGGCTTCAGCACCGCCTCCACCAGCTTGTCCACGATGTGCCTGGGCGTGGCCCCGTCCGGGTTGCCCATGCCGAAGTCGATAATGTCCTCGCCCCGCTGGCGGGCGGACTTCTTCATGGCGTCAGTAATGTTGAAGACGTAAAGGGGTAAACGTTGAATGCGACTGAACTCTTCCATCTATCAAGTTTAAGGCAAAAGGGGCGGAATGCGTATTGAGGCTGGCAGGGTGCGATTGCTATGAAGGTTACGGAATTTATACTTGAAACAACATGACCGACTTTCTGCCAGTAGACGAACAGATGGACCTGCTCCAGAAGGGCGCGGCGGAGATCATCCGCGTCGCCGACCTGAGAGAGCGCCTTGAAGAGGGCCGCAAAACCGGACGCCCGCTGCGCGTCAAGGCCGGCTTCGACCCCACCGCCCCCGACCTGCACCTGGGCCACACCGTGCTGATGCGCAAGCTCCGCCACTTCCAGCAGCTCGGCCACACGGTGATCTTCATGGTCGGCGACTTCACCTCGCTGATCGGCGACCCCACCGGCCGCAACGTCACCCGCAAACCGCTTACGCGCTCTCAAATTGACGAGAATGCAGTCACATACACTGAGCAGGCCTTCAAGATCCTCGACCGCGAGGCGACCGAGATCCGCTACAACTCCGAGTGGCTGGACAAGCTCGGCTTCGAAGGCACCATCCGCCTCACCGCGCTTTTTACCGTCTCGCAAATGCTGGAGCGCGATGAATTCCACAAGCGATTCCAGGCCGAGCAGCCCATCAGCCTGCACGAGCTGCTCTACCCGGTGATGCAGGGCTACGACTCGGTGGCCCTGGAATGCGACGTGGAGCTGGGCGGCACCGACCAGAAGTTCAACCTGCAATGCGGCCGCGAGTTGCAGCGCCACTACGGCCAGAAGCCGCAGATCATATTGATGACGCCGATTTTGGAGGGTTTGGACGGCGTGCAGAAAATGTCCAAGTCGCTGGGCAACGCCATCGGCATCAACGAGCCGCACGCCGAGATGTACGGCAAGCTGATGTCCATCTCCGACGAGCTGATGTGGAAGTACTGGGTGTTGTTGACCGATCTCAACCAGTCGGAAGTGGACGCGCTCCAGGCTGAAGTCGCCGCGGGATCAGCCCATCCGATGGAAGTGAAGAAGCGTCTCGCCCGCACCATCACCGCCGGCTTCCACGGTGAAGAAGCCGCGTTAGTCGCCGATGAGAACTGGGCAAAGATGTTCCAGCAGAAAGATAATGAAGCACTTGCTGAAGAAGTAAGTATTGACTGGGAAAAGGTAGTTGTAGCTGATGCGATTTCTCTACAGAAGCTGCATTCAGATCCAAAAATGTCATTCCATATTAACGTTGCCAAACTGCTGGTTGCACTCGGAATCTGTGAATCGCGCACACAAGGTGAAAGACAGGTTAGTGCTGGCGTAACAATCGATGGAGAGAGGAAGACATCACCCACTCTGGAAATTCAACGTCCATCCAAGCTCACAGTCCGAGTGGGCAGGCGCGCCAAGGTTGCAGTAATCTCGTAAAAATGGCTATTCCAATTTAGCCATATGGCGTATACTGTCTTTGGAGGCAGACCATGGCCACTTTTACCGTACCTGCTGTATTGGGCGGTGAGCATATTCTCGGCAAGCCGGCCCACCAGGGCGGTGCGCTGGCAGAGCTGGTCCGCGAAGGGCTGCCCGCCGAGGCGCTCTTTCTGCTCGCCAAGCGGCTGAATCTGCGCCAGTCTGAAATCTCCTCCAAGATCGGGATCCCGCAGCGCACGCTCACCCGCCGGCTCACTCGCAACGCGCGCCTGACGGCAGCCGAATCCGACCGTACGGTGCGTCTCGCCCAGGTCTTTGCCACGGCGGCCGAGACGCTGGGTACGGAAGAGAAGGCGGCGCAATGGCTCAAGACGCCCAACCGCGCCCTGCGCGGCGGCTGCCCGCTCGACCAGTTAGACACCGACCCCGGCGTGCGCGAAGTCGAGGATATCCTTGGCCGCATCTCCTACGGCGTGTATAGCTGATGCGCATCTGGAGAATCTGCCGGGAACCCTACGCGGACTTCTCCGGCGAGGGTGCGCGGCGCTTCGGCGGCCGTTGGAACTCGCGCGGCATGCCGATGGTCTACGCCTCCACATCGCTGGCGCTGGCTGCCATCGAACTCTTCGTTCATCTGGAACCCGGCCAGGCGCCCGGCGATCTGGTTTTTTTCTCGGTAGAGCTACCGGAAGGAGAACCGTCCCGCACCGTCAAGCCAGCCGATCTGCCACCCGACTGGTGGACAGACAAAGGCCTTATGGCAACCCGCGAACTGGGCGACGCCTGGATACGAACCCAGCACGCAGCCCGGTCTTCGCTGGCGATGATGGTTCCTTCGGTCCCCATTCGTGCCGAATGGAATGTCCTCGTCAATCCGCTCCATCCCCGCATCGGCGAATTGCAGATCAACCCGCCGCAGCCCTTCGTCTTCGACGCACGGATGTTTCGACGGTAAAAGCTACTTCATCCGCCCAACGCAAACTCCCGCGCCGACTCCAGCAGTGTAGCCACCGCCTCCTTCGAGCACGACTCGGTATAAATCCGCAGCAGCGGCTCGGTACCGCTGGTGCGCAGCAGCAGCCAGGTCTCGGCGGCCTTCGGCTTGGTCATGGCATCCGGGTTGTCCAGGTAGAACTTCACGCCGTCCAGCGTATCCTGGCTATGAATCGGCATTCCCGCGAAGACCGGGTCGCCGGGATGCAGGGCGAGGGCGCGGGCGATGACGCCGTCCTTGATTTCCTCGGGTAAGTCCAGGTCGATGCGCCCGTACTGGTGCTCGCCGTACTCCTCTTGCAGATCGGCGACAAGCTGGCCCAGCGTCTTGCCCTCCTCGGCCATAACTTCAGCCAGCAGCAGTGAATTCAGCAGGCCGTCGCGCTCCGGCAGATGGCGCTGGAAGCCGATCCCGCCCGACTCCTCGCCGCCCATCAAAATCTCCCGCTCCAGCATATAGTCGCAGACATATTTGAAGCCGATGCCGTGCTCGATCAGCTCGCGGCCATGCTTGAGGCAGATGCGGTCGAGCATCTTGGTAGTGTTGAAGGCGCGCGTCACCGCTCCCGGCCAGTCGTTGTGGCGCTTGAGAACCCAACTCAGCAGCACGCAAAAAATCTTGTGCGGATCAACAAACTCGCCGTGCTCATCTGTCGCGCCGATGCGGTCGGCGTCGCCGTCGGTGCATAGGCCGGCCTGGCAGCCGTTGGCCACCACCACCTCACCCAGCTCGTGGATGTGCGGCTCAATCGGCTCGGGGTTGATGCCGGGAAAGAGCGGATCAACGTTGCCGTGAATCTGCACGTGGGCCACGCCCAGGCGGGTGAAGATATCGGAGATGATCGTCCCCCCCGCGCCGTACATCGAGTCGATGCCGAACTTCATGCCCGACTTCGCCAGCGCGTCAAGGCTGGTAAAACTCTCGATAGCCGCGAGGTACGGTGGCAGGAAATCGACCTCCTCGATAGCGGCAGGTTGCTCGGCCCGCGCCACCGGCTGGCCCAGCATCGACTCGATCTCGGCGATCATCGAGGGCTTGCCCGAACCGCCATACCAGCCCTTGTACTTGACGCCGTTCCACTGCGCCGGATTGTGCGAGCTGGTGATCATGATGCCGCCGGCCATGCTCCGCCCGCGTACCGCATAGCTGAGCGCCGGTGTCGGCGTGATGCGGTCGGCCAACTGCACTGGAATGCCGGTTGCGGCCACCACCTCGGCGCATGCGCGGGCAAACCGCTTCGACCCGAAGCGCGTGTCGTAGCCGATGGCCAGGCCCTTCCTGGGGTCTTCCTTGGCGTGAACGTAGGCGGCGATGGCCTCGGCGGCGATGCGCACATTGGCGAAGGTATAGTCGTCGGCTATGACAGCCCGCCAGCCGTCGGTGCCGAACTTGATCTCTGGTTGGACCATGGTTGGATTCTTGCTCCCTGAACTCTAGGTTATAGGATAGTCGGGATTTGTGCGTCAATCCCGCCCGCAATAGGACGGTCAATCCCGTGTGCCCCACCCTAGCCGTGTTTTTGTTCTTGCGGCTACGGGGTCCCCAACACAGGTCTGCGTCGTTGGGGTGATCCAGGGTGGGAGACTATGAACTCCAGTCAGGTATCTTCCTCAAAGCCCCCGCACTGTCGCTACCATCCCCTGCGCTGCTACACTTCCTCGGATAGAGAATTCCAGCAGGATTGCTGGCCGACCTTCGGAGGATCACTGTGCCCGACACTCAACCGCCCGTCTTTCAACCCTTTGTTCCCGCCGGCGACAACCGCCCGGAGTTCACCGTACGCGCCGTTCTGCTCGGCTCCTTCTTCGGCCTCGTCTTTGGCGCAGTCACAGTCTATGTGGGCCTGAGGGCCGGCCTCACGGTCGCCGCTTCGATCCCCATCGCGGTACTGTCAATCAGCATTTTGCGCGCCTTCGGCCGCAGCTCCATCCTGGAGAACGTCATCGTCCAGACCACCGGCAACGCCGGCCAGTCCATCGCCGCGGGCGTCATCTTCACGCTGCCCGCGCTAATTTTCCTGGGCTTCGATCTGGAATACGCGCGCATCTTCATGCTGGCGCTGATCGGCGGCTTTCTGGGCGTGCTCTTCATGGTGCCGCTGCGGAAACAGCTGATCGTCGAGGAGCACGGCAACCTGAAATTTCCCGAGGGCACCGCCTGCGCCGACGTGCTGCTGGCCGGCGAAAAGGGCGGCTCATTCGCCAGTCGCGTCTTTCTCGGCCTCGGCCTGGGCGCGCTCTACACTTTTTTTCAGAATGAAAACCTCTTCGGCGCATGGCCCGGCACACCCGAGTTTCAGCCCGACTTCGGCCCCCAGCACGTGCTCAGAGGCGCATCCATCAAGGCCAACGCCACGCCGGAGTATCTGGGAGTCGGCTACATCATCGGCCCCCGCACGGCAGGCGTAATGGTGGCCGGCGGAGTCCTCTCGTGGCTGGTGCTGATGCCGCTCATCTACTTCTTCGGCAAGGGCCTCAACGTCCCTATCTACCCCGGCACCGTGCCCGTCGCGCAGATGGGTCCCAGCGAGCTTTGGGCTACCTACATCCGCCCCATGGGCGCGGGAGCCGTCGCCGCCGCCGGGCTCATCACCCTCATCAAGACACTGCCCACCATCTTCGCCGCGCTCGCCTCCGGCATCCGCAATATGCGAGGAGGCCAGAAAGCCAAGACCGAAGCCATTCGCACCGAGAGAGACTTCTCCATGGGCACGGCCATCATCGGCTCTGTTCTGCTGGTCATTCTGATGTTCCTCTTCCTGGAGTTCAAGCCGGTTCCCGGCGCTTTCGTCGGCGCCTGGGCGCCAATCTCGCCGCCTCGCTGCTGATTGTCTTCTTCGGATTCCTCTTCGTCACCGTCAGCTCGCGCATTGTCGGCCTCATCGGCTCCTCGGCCAACCCCGTCTCCGGCATGACCATCGCCACGCTGATGGCCACCTCGGCCATCTTCCTGGTCAATGGCTGGACCGCGCCCGCCTTCGGCGCTCTGGCCATCACCATCGGCGGCGTGGTCTGCATCGCCTCGTGCCGAGGCCGGCGACACCTCGCAGGACCTCAAGACCGGCTTCCTCGTCGGCTCCACGCCCCGCCTCCAGCGCTTCGCCTTCCTGATCGGCATCGTCGTCTCCACCGTCGCAGTCGGCGGAACCCTCATGCTGATGAACAAAGGCCTGCAGGAGTTCCGCGCGGCCCCGCAAGCCTGGAACCTCACCGCGCCCCACCCCGGCGTCAACATCCAGAACGACACCGACAGCCTCAACGAGCAATTTCCCGTCATAGGCCCCAACAAGACCACCACCATCGGCCACAAGAGCGACTACATTGTGCTCAACGCGCTCGGCTCGCCCGAGCTGGCCGACGGCAAGTACCTCTACTCGCCCTCGACCAGCAAAATTGAAGTCCAGTGGATCTCCGGCATCGGCAGCGAGAAGGCCGCCGCGCCCCAAGCCCGCCTGATGGCCACCGTCATCAACGGCATACTGAGCCGCAAGCTGCCCTGGGGCCTGGTGCTTCTCGGCGTCTTCGTGGTCATCGCCGTCGAGCTGCTCGGAATTCGCTCGCTGGCCTTCGCTGTGGGCGCCTATCTTTCCATCGGCACCACGCTGGCCATCTTTGTGGGCGGTGTGATGCGCTGGCTGGTCGACTCCGCCGTCAAGAAGGCCGGCGGCGACGCCAACGCTGAAGGCGACGTCTCGCCCGGCTCGCTTTATGCCTCGGGCCTGATCGCCGCCGGCGGCATCATCGGCCTCTTCGGTGTAGCCCTCAAGCTCTACGAAGCCACCAACGCCGACACGCTGATAGAGGTGGGAGGCAAAGCCGGGGGTCTGAGCGGCTTGGCCGGCATCCTGCTGGGCAATGTCCTCAAATGGATTGAACACCTGGTCGGCAAGCACGATATCCTCAAATTCCCGCACACCTTCCTCTACCATGACTGGGTGTCGGTCCTGGCGTTTGCAATGCTGGCCTTCTCGCTCTATTACTTCGCCCGCAGGCCGTTGAAGAAGTAGGTGATTTCCCTTTCATGAATGGCGGGTGCCCCAGGTCCCGATTTTGGGACCTGGGATCGTGCCATAGCCCGCTTACCGGCTCAGCGTGAAGATCACATCCACCGTGGTCTCCACCTCGACCGGCTGGCCGTCGAGCAGATAGGGGCGATAGAGCCAGGTTTTCACGGCATCGAGCGCCGCCTGTTGCAGCATCGCCGGGCCGCCGGTGACGCGCAGGTTCTCGATGGTGCCGTTCCTGGAGATGGTGGCCGCCAGCCGAACCGTGCCTCGATTCCAGCCGCCTTGGCAATCGCCGGATAGACCGGAACTGTCTTGCGGATCAGCAGCCCTTCCTCCACTGTGGTGGAGACGCGAAGCGGCGCCCTGATCTCCTGACGAACGACCGTCACTCCCGGCTTGCCAAATGGGATGCCACCGGGAGTTGTGGAGGGCGGCTCCCAGCTTCCGATGGTGATATCCACCGGCGGTTCGGGGCCGGCAGGAACGAAAATGCCTGTCGGGATCTTGGGCGGCGCTACTAACACGTTGTAATTCATTTCCCTGGTTGGTCGGGCCGTCTGCTCGGTCGGCTGCGGCTTCGGTTGCGGCGGCGGCGGCGCTATCAGAATGGGGCAAAACGGCCGCGGCAGCGCCTCGGGGTAGATCAGCGGAATCAGAATCATCGCCAGCAGGATGGACGTGTTGCAGAGGAATACCGCGATCATCCAGCGGCGGCTGCGGGTGTGGATTCTTCCTGTGGATTCAAAGGTGGAGTCTTCGAACATGGCGTGCCTCCCGAAGAACACATTCAGCCGCGCCGGCCGGGAGTCGGAAGGTCTTTCAGGCGCGAGCGGGCTGGCCGATCCCCGCGCGCGCTTGAGCGTCAAGCTGGCGCGGGGAGCGGAGCTCGAGGCACTGTGCCCCAGCGACGAAGACCTGTCGCTGGGGACCCAGGCACTCCGCAACTCCCAATCGGAACCACTGTACTGATGTAGACACCAGAGAGGCGCAAAGTGTTCCCGGCACGCGCAAACGCCACAGCCTGCGATTGGCTCCATGGAACCGGCGGTGTTCATCTTGCAGTTATTATGAAGCTGAGTTGCTGGCTACTTCGGTCCCGTCCAGTGCAACAGAATCCGTGCATCAAGGTAGAATCGCATGAAGCTGATCGCGGATTTCATCCCGGAAAAGAACTTCAACACACATAATTGTACCGTCCACAATATCCAAGATAATCATTCCTTGCTTGGGAGTAACTTCAATATTGCTATGGTTTAGACCGTAACTGCCCTTCTGTTTGAGTTGAGTGTAGAAAGTGGCACAAAAATCGTCTCCGCATCGGCAGCGGTGCACAATTCTCAGTTCACTAATCTGTGCAGATAACGCCAATTCACCTTGCGCTGTGAGCAGCTCCTCAAGTTCTTGGGCGAATCCCGGAAGTGCATCGGTAAGTAGTGGGTATACTGGCATGGTAATCAGAATAGACGCATCACGCCAGCGCCAGCCGATGGCCTGCTGGCGCGAGTGGCCTGACTCCTTGTCTTACTGCCGCGCTACCGGCGAACGCAGCGATTGAATGACGGCCTTGACCGTGTCCAGTATCTTCGAGACCTGGCGCACAGGCGCGGTGACAGCGTTGGTGACAATGCCCCCGGCGCGATCCACGGAGTCCAGAAGGCCGGTGCACATCTCATCCACCCGGTTGCTCTGCTTCCGCACCTTATTGACAATCTCCATGGCCGTGGATTCAATCTCCGCGGTCTGGACGCGCAGCCCCTGCGCGATCTGCGCCAGATCGCCGGTGGCCGCTTCGATCTTGGGCGCCATGCGGTTAAGAACCCCCTGCGCGTTCGAAACGAACTCCTGCGCGCTGGTCAGGACGATCTGCGTGTTGGCCACAAAATCCCGCGTGTCGTAGATGACGGGCATGACCGAGGTGCGCAGATTCTCGGCCTCTTCCCGAACGGAGTTAGCCGCCCTGCGCACGGCAACGGTGATTGCCAACAGCATGATCGTCTGCAGCAACATAGCCAGCCCCGTGACAACAGCGAAGGCGAGCAGCATGGTTTCATGGTCCAGTTTTAGCATCGAAGTGACCTCGTGCAGCCGATCCGCGGGATCGGTTTCGTTCTCTTCCGCGCTCCGCTACTCCAGCCGGAGCGTACTCTCCGGAGCCTGCACTCGAGCGCCAACCGGACGCTCAAACGCAAACACCGCGCATAGGATCGAAGATCCCCGGGCCTGCCCGGAATCCGGGCTGGAAGGCGCCAGGGTAAAGGCTAAAGCTCCGTGGGCTCGCTGGGTGCGATAGGCGCCTTGTAAGCTTGGCGTCCGGCGTCAACCGCCGCGGTTACCCGGCCGGTCTGTTCAGAGACCAGGTTCTTGCCGCGCTCCACAAACTCTTCCCACTGCGCCCGCCCGCGATCCACAACCTCGCGGCCGCGCTCCACGTATTCGCTCACCTGCTCTTTGCTTTTTTCCACCAGGTCGCCCATTTGTTCGGCGGCCTGCCGGGTGCGCGCGCGCAGGTACTCGGTTCCCTCCCGGGCGCCGCTGATCAGGTCTTCCCGGGTCTCGCGGCCACTCTTTGGGGCATAAAGAATCCCCACCAGCGCGCCGACGCCCAATCCAGCCACAAACCACGCCAAACCGTTAACCTTGTTCTCTTCTGCCATAACAGATAACTCCCCTTTCGCCCAGCTTCAAGATGGCCTGAGCGTATCAAATTTCGGTGTCTGCCGCAAATGAAATCCGGTTGCGGCTCCCCAGGAAGCATCGACGCACCCCCGGCGGGAGTAAATTTCGCTGCTCTCTCACTGCAATCGACGCACAATCAGTATAAGCAGTTGCAACCCCGTCGGTGTGAGCAAGTTTACTCTTTTTGCATTCTTTTGTGCAGCTTGTCCAATTCCACTCCATAAAAATGGACAGTACTAGCTCTTCAGCGCCACCCGAATATGCAGTTCCTTCAACTGCTGTTCGGTGACCGTCGTCGGTGCGTCAACCATCAGGTCGATGGCCTTGGCGGTCTTGGGGAAGGCGATCACCTCGCGCAGGCTGGGCGCGCCGGCCAGCAGCATCACGATGCGGTCCAGGCCCAGCGCGATGCCTCCGTGCGGCGGCGTGCCGTACTCCAGCGCGTCCAGGAAGAAGCCAAAGCGCGCGCGAGCCTCTTCGTCGCTGATGCCGAGCGACTGGAAGATCTGCTGCTGAACATCTTTTCTATGGATGCGGATCGATCCCGAGCCCAGTCTCCATGCCGTTCATCGCCAGGTCATAGCAATTCGCCCGCACACTGGCCGGATCGGTCAGCAGGTTCGCCATGCCCGCCTCGTGAGGCGAAGTAAACGGATGGTGCGCCGGCATCCACTTGGCCAAAGCCGCGTCGTACTCGAACATTGGAAAGTCGGTGATCCAGATCGGCTGGAAGGCCGCCGCGCCATCGACTGACCGCCCCGGCTCCGCGTCCTTGACCGCCTTTTCGGTCACACCAAAGGCTCCATGCCGCTCGGCGTACTTCTTGGCCAGCTCGGTGCGGAAGTTGCCGGCAGCCGAGTAGACATTGATCTCTCGCTCGCTCAGGCGGCCCTCGAATTTAGTGTCGCTGGCCTTGATGTGGTGAGCCGGATCGCCGGCCACGATGATGACAAAGTCGGCCTCCGCCGCCCCCGCCAGCTCACGCGCCTTGACCGCCGCTTCGGGAAAACCCTTGGCCAACCGCTTGAAGTCGTCGATGAACTTCGCGCCCTTCTTCAGGTCGAAAAGCGGGTGGTTGTCCTCGCGCTCCTTGCGGCTCAACTCGCCCACGTTGGGAATGCGAAGCGCCACCACCGGCAGCGCCGGATCGATTTGCAACGCGGCCAAATTCTCATCGGTGAAGGCAGGACGCACATCGGTCAATCCGGGCAAACGCAGGTCGGGCTTGTCGCATCCGAACTGCCGCATCGACTCGTCATAAGTGATGCGCGGAAAGGGTGTCAGCAATGTAACTCCCGCCGCTTTGAAGCCCGCCGCCAGAAACTTCTCCACCACATCGAAGACCGTCTCCTGGCGCGGAAAGCTCATCTCCAGATCAACTTGCGTGAACTCAAGCTGGCGGTCGGCCCTCAGATCCTCGTCGCGGAAGCAGCGGGCAATTTGAAAATACCGGTCGAAGCCGGAGATCATCAAAATTTGTTTGAAGATCTGCGGCGATTGCGGCAGCGCGTAAAACTCGCCCGCATGAAGCCTGCTGGGCACCAGAAAATCGCGCGCGCCCTCCGGCGTACTCTTGGTCAGGATCGGCGTTTCGATCTCCAGAAAACCCTGCTGGCTGAGGTTGTCGCGAATGGCCAGCGTAATGTCGTGCCGCAGGCGAAAGTTGCGCTGCATCTCCGGGCGGCGCAGATCCACGTAGCGGTACTTGAGCCGGACCTCTTCATTTTGGATCGCCTCTTCCGACGGCGAAAACGGCGCCAGTCGCGTGTCGTTCAACACCAGCAACTCGCTCGCCTCAATCTCGATCTCGCCAGTGGGCATCTTGGGATTGATGGCCTCCGCATCGCGCAGGCTCACCTTGCCCACGGCGGCGATTACGTACTCCGGCCGCACCTGCTCGCCCTTGGCATGGCCTTCGGGAACCAGCTCCTTGTCCAGCACGATCTGCGTGATGCCGCTGCGGTCGCGCAAATCGAGAAAAATCAGGTTGCCGTGATCGCGCCGCCGGTTGACCCAGCCCATCAGAACCACGGTTTGCCCCGTATGCGCCGCGCGTAATTCGCCACAAGAGTGCGTCCGTTCGAGATTTCCTAAAAAGTCGAGAATCATATCAATTTCATTGTAATGGAGTGAGTCTACGGAATTAAGTTCTTTCCTATCCTGAACCCTATCCAGCCGGATATATAGGGTGACCGGGCCGACCAATGGCCAGTTGGATTGTCCAATGTTCTTAATATCGAAATCGGTGTATTGATGAATAGCCGATCCTCGGCAAAAACTCATTTGACACATTAGTCTCGTCTGTCGAAAATGAACCCAAGGAGGTCCGCATGAACACACCCATTCGCGTAATCGTGCTCTTCGCACTGGCTCTTTCCCCAGCCGGCCTGTTGGCGCAGACGCCACCGCCGCAGCCCGAGGCTGGCAAACAAATGGAGATGAAACACATCCCTGCTCCCGACTCACCCGAGTGGCGGCGAGCTGCGCTCTCTCGTCGGGCAATGGCAGGGCACCGTGGCAGAGGATGGCAAGAAATCCGCCACCACGCTCGAAATTCGCATGACCGGCGACGGCTCAGCGATCATGCACCTGCTCGACAAGGACACCTCACACGAGATGGTGACGATGATTCACCCGGACGGAACGACCCTGCTGGCCACGCACTACTGCTCG
>CAWFZU010000056.1:0-6876 GCA_963820195.1 uncultured Acidobacteriaceae bacterium
TGGTGCTATCGCTTCTTCGACGAGTACGTATTGCTCCTGGGCTATTGTCGATTCGTCCCTCCGGGACGAATGGCGGTTGTGCGAGCAATTCAACCGCAGGTCCTTCGACTCCGCTGCGCTCCACTCAGGATGACAGCTTATTAACAAACTCTGCTGCGCCGCATACACCTTGGCCACGCCCACGGCCAGGTTGCGAATGCGCGCGATCATGCCCACCCGCTCGGTGACGCTAATGGCTCCGCGCGCGTCGAGCAGGTTGAAGAGATTCGAGCACTTCAGCGCCAACTCGTAGGTGGACATCAGCGGGAAGCGCAGCTTCTCCTTCGCGCTGGCTTTTTCATCCGCCAGCAACGCACCGGCGCTCTTGAGCAGCGCCTGCGCTTCGGCCTCGTAGCTGTTGAAGTGCGCCCAGAAGCCGCTCCACATCGGCATCCTCGAAGTTGTAGACCGAATATTGCAAGCTCCTCGGTCAGCCGGACATCGCCATAAGTCACCACCGCGCCGGTCTCCGGGTCGCGCGCCCAGACCACGTCGTAGACCGAGTCCACGTCCTGCATAAAGGCGCAGAGGCGCTCCAGGCCATAGGTCAGCTCGGCGCAGATGGGGTCGAGATCGAGGCCGCCGCATTGCTGGAAGTAAGTGAACTGGGTGATCTCCATGCCGTCCATCATCACCTGCCAGCCGACGCCCCATGCGCCGACGGTCGGGCCTTCCCAGTTGTCTTCCTCGAACTTGAGGTCGTGCTTGCTGAGATCGATGCCGATGGCTTCCAGCGATTGAAGATACAGCTCCTGCACGTTGACCGGCGGCGGCTTCAGGATGAGCTGAAACTGGGTGTGGCGGAAGAGGCGGTTGGGGTTCTCGCCGTAGCGGCCGTCGGCGGGACGCCGCGAGGGCTGCGCATAGCCGACCTGATAAGGCTTGGGCCCCAGCACGCGCAGAAAGGTCTCCGGCGCCATGGTGCCCGCGCCCACTTCCACGTCGTAGGGCTGCTGGAGGACGCAGCCGCGCTCCGCCCAAAAGCTCTGCAAGCGGAACAAAAGCTCCTGAAAGGTGAGCGGAGCGGTCTTCGGTTTGGATAGAACCTGGGATGAAGGCACGGGCAATTCTCTCTTGATGGGACTGGGTAGATTTTAACAGCCCACACATGTTCACAGCTTCGCCAGAGCCTCTGTCTTCGCCTCGATTTCTCGAAAAATACAGTCTATTCGTATTCAAACAGCGACTTGTCGAGACCCGATTGGCGGATAATGCTCTGGAGAGTGCCGCGCCTGAGGGAGTCGTGGATCGGCACGGGGACGGTGATGGTTGTGCGCTCCGTTTGCAACTGCATGACACGGTGACTGCCGCGCTGGCGCACGGCGACAAAACCGCGCCCTTCTAGGATCTTGCAGGCTTCGGAGCCTGAGAGATCCCGCAGCTTACCCAACGGGCACCTCAACCTGAGTGACGAAGACCTCGCTGTGCAGCCGCCGAGCAATTTCGGAAGAAGGGGCAGTCTCGAAATAGAGCGTCAAGGCTTCAACGAGGTTGGCGCGCGCCTCCTCAATCGTGGAACCCTGGCTTGCAATATCCAGTTCGGGGCACAAGGCGACGAAGCCATCGTCCTCGCGCTCAATAATAGCCGTCATTCGCTGCGGTCTATGCATAACCGGATTCTACGCCTTCCATGATCATCCGGGATATCAGGCTGAAATCCGGGTGATTTCAGCCTCCTAGCCGCGCCAGCGCCTCGGCCGAGCGCAGTTTGCGCTCCAGGTGGCGCTCCAGGGCTTGCAGGGTGAAGCGGCGCAGGTCCTGGGCGCGGCGGCGGGGCCAGGGCTCGGCGGCAAAGGCCGAGGCCGGCGCGCGCAACATCCGCTGCGCCAGTTGCCAGGAGTCGGCGGAAAGCTCGCTGGCGCTGCCGTTGCGATGAACGGGCAGAACAGGCCGTCGCCCAGCGTGTTGAAGCTGGCTTCGCCGGCCATGAGCGCCTCGCCGCAGGCCGTGCAGTGGGCGATGTCCGGCAGCAGGCCCATCAGCCGCGTCATCCAAAGTTGGAAGTAGGTCAGCGGCATCCAGGGCTGCTCGACTGTGGTCTGGTCAAGAACCGCCAGCAGCAGGCGGAAGACCGTCTCCTGGGGATCGTGGTCGGGCAGCGCCTCGTCCAGCAGCTCGGCAAAGAAGCTGAGCACCGCCAGGCGCGCGGGATCGACCGGCGACGAGAGCGGCGAGCGGAGGATTTCCAACTGATCGAGGCGCACCAGCTCCTGGCGGGGCCGCTCGGCAAACCAGGCGCGGGCCAGTGTCATCGGCTCCAGAGCGCCGCCAAAGCGCTTGCGGCTCTTGAGCGCCGACTTGGCCACGCCCCGCACCCGGCCGTAATCGCGCGTGAAAAAGCTCACGATCAGGTCGGCCTCATGCACCGGCCAGGTGCGCAAAACCACGGCTTCGGAGGAGAGTACGCTCATGCGTTTCTATCTTCGCACCACCTGCGGTGGGGCCAACTGCTCGCTTTTCGCTCGCAAGAACGGTCATCCCGGAGCCATAATTCGGATTGGGGCAACCAAAATTCATAGTAGCAGGATGCGAGGATGGAGCTCATCGCACAGGTCATTTCACCGCGCACACACACGCATCCTGAAGTGCGGAATGCGCGTGTGCGGCGGTAAGCTGGAGGCCGTTTAGCGGCCGAAGTGCTTGGCGTTCTTCTCGGCGAAGCTGGCCCAATTCTCCGGCAGGTCGTCCTGCGCGAAGATCGCCGAGACTGGGCAGGCGGGGACGCAGGCGCCGCAGTCGATGCACTCGACCGGGTCGATGAACAACTGGTCGGACTCGGCGTGGCCGTCTTCGTCCTTTTTAGGGTGGATGCAATCGACCGGACAGGCGTCCACACAGGCGGTGTCCTTGGTGCCGATACAGGGTTCTGCAATGACGTATGCCATTCTGATTTCTCCCAGGGGAAATGAAATCCTCGACGCTGATAGTAGCACAGGAGGCCAAAGGCTGACTCATTCCTCCCGGCTGCATTTGCAATGCGGGAATTGGATGCGGATTCCCGCTGCTCCGATTCCAAAAGTGGAGTGCAAGGCCTCGGGAACTCAATACATCTCAGCCCGCACGAGCCGCATGGGCAGCGCGGTGCGCCGCAAACTCCTGCGGCGTGGGGATAGGCGAGAGATTACGCCCGGCAAACATCTCCTCAAAAAAGCCCAGCAACTCGGCGTGGATCAGCCCATTTGATGCCAGAATCTCGCGGCTGTCGAGCCGGAAGTGCTGGCCGGAGAAGTCCGTTACCTTCCCGCCCGCCTCTTCGACGAGGAGAATGCCGGCGGCGGTGTCCCAGGGATTGAGATTGAACTCCCAGAATCCATCCAGGCGGCCAGCGGCGACGTAAGCCAGATCGAGCGCGGCCGAGCCGGCCCGGCGCACCCCATGCGAGCGCAGGGTGAACTCCTGGTAAAAGTGAATGTTGGGGTTCTGGTGGCGCTTGTGGCTGGGAAAGCCGGTGGCCGTCAGCGCCTCGGCCAGTTCCGTGGTGCGCGAAACCCGTATCGGCTTGCCGTTCAGCAGCGCGCCGCGGCCACGCTCGGCGGCAAAGAGCTCGTCCCGCAGCGGATCGTAGATGACCGCGGCCACCAGTCTTCCGTCCTCCTCCGGCGTAAGACTCGCAGTGCGGTGCTCCAAACCCAGCGAGACGCAAAACTGCGGAAAGCCGTGGGCGAAGTTGGTGGTTCCGTCCAGCGGGTCAACGTACCAGCGGAACTCGCTTTCAAGCCGGTCGCGTGTGCCTTCTTCGCCGAAGATTCCGTGCTCGGGAAAGGCTGCTGCCAGCCGTGCGCGGATCAGCTTTTCCGAGGTGCGGTCGGCCACCGTCACCAAGTCCACATCGCCCTTATACTCAGTGGCGACGCCCGCGGAGAAAAACGTGCGCAACACGGCTCCGGCCTCGCGGGCAATGGCCGAGGCCGCGGGAACCCACACCCATTCCGGCTGTGTCGTCTGCGCACCGCTCACGAGATCGCCCCGTTCTCAGCCGGTCCGTTCGCTTCCGGACTCTCAGCCCTGGGGTGGTGCGGAGTATGCTTGCCCACTTCCGTGATGCTGCGGATCTGGTGCTTGTAGATGAAGAGATTGGGCTTGCCCTCGCGGGTCAGGCGCAACATTCCCTCGTCGAAGTATTCGATCCAACCGCGCACCGTCTCGCCGTCGCGCAGCTTGACCTGAATGTTGACCTGGCGATCGCTGAGAGAGCGCAGGTAGAGCGCTTCCTGGCCGGTATCACCCGGCGGAGGCGTCTTGGAACGGCGGCGCGTGGACATTGGAGGGGTCATGTTGCCATTGTAGATGCAACGCCCAGGCAAAACGACTCGGTGATGGCGTATCTTTGATTTGATTCTGATGAATGGGTTCCTCATCCTTATCGCGTGCTCTGCTAAAACGACAGGAACCCACGAACGTCAAATAGCTTGGTTCATAAGGAGATCGTCATGAATGCCGCCAAGCTGCTTTCTGCCATCGCTGCCGCCACATTCTGGTTGCCACTTCATCTACCGGCGCAAGCGGCTCCGAAAACTGCCGCCAGCCCGCGAACGCCGGTGACCGAACCGACGGAACAAGCCAGCGACTCGCAGGATTTGATTCCCAATCTTGATGTGCAATTCAAAGCTGGGGATCCGATTCCAGGTATCACAGCTTCTCCGGTCATGGTAATACCCATTCAATGCAACGGCGACGGCGCCGCGATCATTGATATGCTGATGCCTCCGGAGTTCAGGGATCATACCATCTATCTGGTCCACCCCACAAAGGCCTCGGCGATCCCTGTCAAAAATATCCCTGGACTCTCCAATATTCAAATTGTCAATGTCTTTGCATCGCATTCTCTGGTAGGCGTTCTTTTATACGCCACGAAGGTCACAACCGATTCCTCAAAGACCAAAGATTACCGTTATTTCATCGCAACATTCGATCCCAATAACGGATATCGTGAAACCATTGAAATACCTATTTCCTATCAGGTGTATCGATTTGCGATCTTGCCATCCGGGGATTTCGTAATCTTCGGATATGACACTGCCGGCGACACACCGCGCCTCTGGCTTCTCGATTCCAGCGGAGAGATCAAGAGGGCAATTCAATTACCCGAGAAGGTACAGGATGCCATAAAAACTGTGCCAGAGGACAAGAAGCTAGATGCAATGCCCTATCCCATAGCAGACTCGATGAGAGCTTCCAAAGCATTCGGGAATCCAAGATTCACGGCTTACGGCGAAAAAGTGATTTTTGGGTTGGCTGGGAAAAAATCTGTGCTTGAGATCGGAAACGGGGGCAGCGTCCGGGAGGTCCAGATCGAATCGCCCAAGGGTTACGATTTTGATGGATTCATTCCCTCGAATGACCGCTGGATTGTCCAATTCAAACGTTCCGGACTCCCTGATTCCGGTCAGGTCGATCTACGGCCTGAAGCACAGAACATCCTTTTTTATGAAGTGACTGCGAGTGATGGTACTCTACGGCGCAGGCTGGACTTGAAGAGCGATCCGATTGGCTCAATTGCCTGTGAAAAGGATGGAGTGCTGATGAACTTCAAGACAGATGATAAACAACATTTGATCCCGGTGACTGCCGATTTGGGGAAATAGAGATGGCAGGTTACTTCTCTTTTGGCGGCGAATCCGCGTAGTAGCCGGTGCGATGGCTAAGGTTGAATGCGCCGGCGGTGGCCCGGGGAATGGTCACCTGGATGCGGTGAAAAGCTCTTCCGGGCTCTTGGTTTTTGGGATAGTAGCCTAGCAGGTATTGCGTGCGCAGGTCGTCGCTAACGCGCGCAAAGGCTTTGTCGAGGCCGCCGTCGCTGACGTAAAAGCTCTTGCCGCCGGTCTGCTCGGCCAGCGTGATCAGCGCGTGTTCGCCGCCCAGGTCGCGGCCGGCGCTGGCCTCGATGGGCACATCGATGATGGAGTAAATCATTACCTCATTGCGCAGGGCCTGCTCGACGGCCTTGCGCGTAAGTGGCGTTGCTGGCGGTGTCGTCGCCGTCGGAGACCAGCACCAGCACCCTGCGGCCTTCCTTCCCGCCCAGACGCTCGGAGGCCTGGCAGATCGCGTCGTAGAGCGAAGTAGCCCAGTCACCGCGCAACTGGCCGAGGCCGTGATCGATCTGGCTCACCTTGTTGGTGAAAGGCGTCAGTTCGCGCACATCGGTGGCAAACTGCATCAGGCTCATCTGATCCTGCGGACGCAGCAGCGCGTGGGCAAAGTGCTTGGCCGCGTCCGCCTCTTCGGCCATATCCTTGTGCACGCTGCCGCTGGTGTCGATGGCCAGCGTCAGATTCAATGGCAGCTCCGACAGATGCTCGAAGACCGCGATCTGCTGCGGCCGGCCGTCCTCAACGAGCGTGAAGTCGTCGCGCGTCAAACCGCTGACAATGGCGCCGTTCTGATCGATGACGTTCACGAAGACGTTGACCAGCTTCACGTCCATGCGCAGGGTGATCTCCTGCGCCGGCAGACGAGGGGTACCAGGGCCAGCAGCGCCCAGCAACAGGCTCGCCAGCTATTTTTCCGTCCGTACATGGTGAGAATGCGCGCTTGCATTGCTGGCAAAAGAATACCGCCTACTGGTTAGACGCTGCTGGCGGCAATCAGTCGGCGGAGCGAGGCGCGGTCAACGAAACTTGTACAGGAACCCGAGGGCGTGTCCCAAAGGTTCCGCGACCGGTCCTCGTAAAAGACGCTGAACTCGATGCCAGAGATATCTTAATCGAAGAGCGGAACGTGGTCGCAGGTGTAGTTGCCGCTTCGTACTTTTAACAGCCCTTCCTTCCTCAAGCTGCAATTTTTTGACAGGCGACGGAACAAATCCTTTCAGGGAAGGACGGCGCTGGCCGGGGC
>CAWFZU010000057.1:0-7005 GCA_963820195.1 uncultured Acidobacteriaceae bacterium
ATTTTGCGCTTGCGGGCTTCGATGGTGCGCCTGGGAATTTTGGCGTCGAGCGAGAATGCGGCGGAGCCTTCTTCGTCGGAGTAGTTGAAGACGCCCAGCCAGTCGAATTTCGCTTCGCCGATAAACTCCAGCAAAAGATCAAAATCCGGGACGGATTCTCCGGGAAATCCGACGATGAACGAGGTGCGCAGAGCGATTCCGGGAACTGTCGCGCGAATTTTTTCCAGGGTTTTCAGGAAGATTTCCGGGCTGCCGCCGCGCTTCATGCGCTTCAAAACCGCGGGCGAGGCGTGCTGTAGCGGCAGGTCGAGATACTTGCAGATGTTGTCATGGCGGGCGATGGTGTCCAATAATCGGCCCGTGATGCGGTTGGGGTAGGCGTAGAGGAAGCGCAGCCAGCGCAGGCCTTCGATTTGGGCAAGCGCGTCGAGTAGTAGCGCGAGGCCGTCCTTGAGTCCCAGGTCTTCGCCGTAGCAGGTGGTGTCCTGGCCGATGAGGGTGATCTCGCGGACGCCGCGAGAGACGAGCTGTTGCGCTTCGGCGACGACGGATTCGAATCTCCGTGACCTGAATTTGCCGCGCAGGTTGGGAATGATGCAGAAGGAGCAGGGGTGGTCGCAGCCCTCGGCGATCTTGATGTAGGCCGAGGATTTTGGGGTGGTCAGGAAGCGGGGGGTGGTTTCGTCGTAGAGGTAGGTGGGCAGAAGGTGGGTTGCGCCCTGCCAGTCGTCGCGGCGGAAGCGGCCTTGCTGTTCGCGATGGTCGCCTTCGGAGCGGGAGCCGTGATCGTGTTTGTGCGTTGCCGCGCGGGATTCGACGCCGGGGCGAACCTCTGCCGAGCCGCTGCCGCTGAGAATGTTGAAGGGCGAGGGCGCGGCGATGGGGGCGAGGCCGGCGGCTTCGAGAATCGCCTCCAGTTCGCCGGTGCCGACGACGGCGTCCACTTCGGGGATGCTCTTGCGGATTTCATCGCGATAGCGCTCGACCAGGCATCCGGCGACGATGAGCTTTTTCGCCGCGGCCGGAGTCTTTGTGCCGCGCCATCTCCAGAATCGTGTCGACCGACTCCTGCTTGGCCGTGTCGATGAAGGAGCAGGTGTTGACGATGAGGATTTCGGCCTCTTCGGGATGGGCGGTGAGCCGCGCGCCGGCGCGGTCAAGCAGGCCCATCATCACCTCGGAGTCTACGAGGTTTTTCGGGCAGCCCAGCGAGATGAAGCCCACGGTGGGGTGCGCGGGTGGGGAGGTTTTGGTCACATATTCATTCTACCGGGGATCAACACCGGCTGCCGCGCAAAGCTGTGCGGCTTGCCGCAGAGATATATCTTTAACCGGCGCGCCGAGTCGAAGCGAGCAGGCGTAGCCTGTTTCTAGTATCGTAGGGATTTCAGATAGGAGCGATAACATGATGAAGATACTTTTGGCAGCAACGACGGCGGCGTTTGCTCTCTGCTCTGCGGCGGGCGCGCAGACGGGGCCGCAGGTGATTCCGCTTTGGAGCCAGGGCGCTCCCGGATTCGAGAGCCGCAAAGATATTCCCGAAGAAGCGCGGGATTATTGGGTGCGCCGGATCAACAATCCCACGATCACCGTCTTCCTGCCGCCCAGGGAAAAGGCGACCGGAGCGGCCGTCGTGGTGGCGCCCGGCGGCGGCTTTCATGAGCTGGTCTATGTGAACGAGGGCGTGCACGCAGCCCAGTTCTTCAACAGCATCGGCGTGGCGGCCTTTGTGCTGAAGTATCGCCTGCCAGGCGAAGAGAATTCTCCCTATACGATGGACAACGTGCGCCAGGATGCCTATCGCGCCATGCGGCTGGTGCGCAGCCGGGCGGCGGAGTGGCAGATCGATCCGCATCGCGTGGGGATGATGGGATTCTCCGCCGGTGGCGCGCTGGTTTCGCTGGTGGCCTATGCGCCGGGCAACGGCGACCCGTCCGCGCCCGACCCCATCGACCGGCTGAACGGCAAGCCGGACTTCCAGATCCTGGTCTTTCCCGGCGGCCCCGAGCCGCAGACGATCGCCGCCGATGCGCCGCCGTCCTTCCTGATCGTGGCCAACGACGATGAGTACGGCTGCGACAAAGTGACGCTGAGTATCTTCGAGAAGCTGCGCGCCGCCGGCGTGCGCACCGAGGCCGTCTTCCTCGCCCAGGGCAAGCACGCCTTCAATATGGACGAGCGCCCCAACCTTCTCACCGTGATGCACTGGCCGCAGCAACTGGCCGACTGGATGCACGACAGCGGCTTGCTGACGCCGGCGGGGGCAATGGCAGGGAAATAGGACGGCAGCGACTATTGCGCCGGGAGCGCCCGGCCGCAATGGGTAAAATGAAAGCATGACACTCACCGCACAGGATCGCGCACGGCGCATCAAAATCATTCTCTTCGACGTGGATGGAGTACTGACCGACGGCAGCATCTGGATCATTCCGGTTCCGGTCGCCGGGCCGGATGGGGCCATCACCACCAAAATGGTGGAGGCCAAGGGCTTCAGCGCGCACGACGGCGCGGGCATGACGCTGGCGCGGCTGGGCGGCATGAAGCTGGGCGTCATTACCAAGCGCATCAGCGGAGACCGTGGCCCTGCGCGCGCGCGACCTGAAGCTCGAATTCGTTTACCAGGGCGAGGCCTTCAAGATGCGGCCGGTGCGCGAGATCATGGCGCAAGGAAGGCGTGACGCTGGAGGAGATCGCCTTCGTGGGCGACGACGTGATCGACCTGGCGGTGATGCGCGCAGTGCGGATTGGCCGTGGCCACGGCCAATGCGCGGGAGCAAGTCAAGGCCGAGGCGCATTACGTGACTCCACACCGGGGCGGCGAGGGCGCGGGGCGCGATGCGATCGAGTTCATCCTCGAAGCCAAGGGATTGCTGGAGCAGTGCATTGAGGCCTCCATCGACGAGAGCAATCCGCTTCCGCCCTCGATGGACATCGGCAAGGGCGGGGATCTGGCCGACTCCTCTCAGGCCGGAGAAAGCCATTGAGATTTTGGGATGTGGTGATCGTCACGGCCTCATCGGCGCGTCAGGCGGGGCTCTACCGCGATGAGATTGAGCGGCGGAGACTCTCCGGGATGCTGCCGAAGGAGACCGAGTTCCTGGTGGTTCCCGATCCGGACGACCGCAGAGTGGGCAGCGGCGGCGCGACGATTCACGCGCTGGGCGTACTGGGCAAAGACCGGGAGTGGTGGGGCTGCCATCGGGTTCTGCTGGTTCACTCGGGCGGCGATTCGCGCCGGCTGCCGCAGTACTCTCCGGGGGGTAAGCTCTTTGGCGTGCTGCCCTCGCGCACGCAGCCGCGCGGGACGACGACCGTCTTCGACGAGACGCTGGCGCTCTCGGCGGCGTGGGCGGAGAGAATTCCCAACGGCATGCTGGTGGCCTCCGGCGACGTGGTGTTGCGCTTTGACGCGAGCCTGGTGGAGTGGGACCGTCCGGGCGCAACCGGCGTCGCGATGCGGCTGGATGCGGAGACGGGCAGCCATCACGGCGTCTACGTGGTGGGAGCAGGAGACCAGGTTTATACCTTTCTGCAAAAGCCCACGCCGACGGAGGTGAAGGCCGCGGGTGGAATGTTCGAGGATGGGCGGGTAGCCGTCGATATTGGATTGCTGCGCTTTGACGCCGATTTGACCGCAGAGCTGACGGGTTTGGCGGAATTCAAGAAGCTGCCAGCGGTTGATCTTTACGATGAAATCACGCGCGGGCTGACGGGCGAGTGGAAGCCGGCGAGCGGCGCGGAAATCTTCTGGAAAAAGCTGGAGAGAATTCTGCGCGGCCCGCAGCGGCCGGCGGCCTTTCACTGCGCGGTGGTGGAGGGCGAGTTCATTCATGCCGGGACGACGCGCAACTTTCGCCGGCTGGCGGCGGCCTCGGGCGGAGTGCTGGACAGCGTGATCGGCGGCGCGTGCAAGGCCGGTCATGAGGCCGTGATTCTGGAATGCGACCTGGAGGGGGATGTGCGCGCCGGCCGAGGCGCAATTCTGCATGGACTGACGGGGTTGAGCGGGGCGGTGGAGGTTCCCGAAGAGACCGTGGTTCATCAGTTGCCGGTGGAAGCGGAGGGCGGCGATGGCTGGGTGATTCGCGTCTACGGCGTCGAGGACGATGCCAAGCAGGCGCTGGAGAACGCCACGTGGTTCAACCGGCCGATTCTGGAAACGCTTGCTCTGCTGGAGTTGACGTGCAATGAGGTTTGGGGCGCGGAGGAAGCGCCGACGCTGTGGAACGCCCGGCTCTTTCCCGTGGCGACGCCGGACGAGGCCTGGGCCTGCGCGCGGTGGATGATGGGCTACGCGAGCGGGTACGGCGTAGAGCAGTGGCGCTCGTCGCGGCGGCTCTCGCTGGCGGAGAGCGCGCAGCGCGCCGATGGCAAGGCTCTTGCCGAGGCGCGCAATCGCCGTTTGCAGGGGATTTGGCAGGAGACGGCCGTCGAGCTGGCGGAGTCGGGCACGGACCTGCGGCCGCTGCTGGCCAACCTGCCCGGTCTGGCGCCGGCCGCCGCCGCGGGACGCTCGCTGAGAACGCGCGCCAATCAGTTGCGCAAGGGGCGCGCGGAGGATCTGACTCACGCGGCCAGTCTGCTGATGCAGGCCGAGCGCTTGCTGGAGCGCGCGGGCTTTGAGCAGGAGGCAGGGCTGGCGCGGACCGAGGCCTTCACCTGCATTCACGATGCGGTGCGCGAGGGGACAGCCGGGGATGCGAAGGCCGCGCCGTCCGCCTGGCGCTTCGAGCGAGTTCACGTCTCCGCGCCGCCGCGCATCGACCTGGGCGGAGGCTGGAGCGACACGCCGCCCTTCTGCTTCGACTGGGGCGGCACGGTGCTGAATTGCGCGCTGGAGATCGATGGCGCTTATCCGATTGAAACGGAGATCCGGCGCATCGACGAGCCGGTGATCCGCTGCCACGCCGACGGTCTTGGGGCGATGGCGGAATTTCGCAAATCTGAAGAGCTGCTGGAGCCGTGCGGGCCGGGGAGTGTCTTTTCGATTCCGCGCGCCGCGCTGGGGTTGCATGGCCTTCCGGTGAAGGGGCAGCCGTTGCACAAGACTCTTGCGGAGCTGGGCGGAGGGCTGGAGATTCGCTGCCGGGTGGGATTGCCGGTAGGCTCGGGGCTGGGGACGAGCAGCATTCTGGCTGCTACGGTGATCCGCGCGCTGGCTGTGATCTCGGGGCGCGAAGTGGGCGATCATGCTCTCTCGCAGGCAGTGATGCAACTGGAGCAGCGCATGACCACCGGCGGCGGCTGGCAGGATCAGGCGGGCGGCATCTTTCCCGGCGCCAAGCTGCTGATCACCGGGCCCGGCTTGCGGCAGCGAATTCGCGTGCAGCCGGTGCAGTGGAGCGATGCGCGCCGAGCCGAGTTCTGCCAGCACATGGTGCTTTACAATACCGGCATTCAGAGGGTCGCCAAGGATCTGTTGCGGCAGGTGGTCTCGCGCTACCTGGCGCGGGAGACGGCAACGATTCAGGTGCTGCACAGCATCAAGACGCTGGCAGTGGAGATGTCCTACGCGATGGCTGAGGGCGATTGGAAGCATCTGGGCGAGTTGCTGGACCGGCACTGGCAACTGAATCAGGTGCTCGATCCGCATACCACCAATGCGCCGATCCATGCGATTCTCGAACGCGCGCGGCCGTTTATCTATGGCGCCAAGCTGGCCGGGGCGGGCGGCGGCGGCTTTCTGATGCTGTTGGCGCGCACTAAGGAGGCGGCAGGGGCGTTGCGCGCCGCGCTTTCGCGGGAGGCCGGCGCGGTGGTGCCTTACCGGATTGCCGAGGAGGGGTTGCGAGTGCAAACTCATGGCGACTGAGCGGAAACGAGCGGTGGTGCTGCTGAGCGGGGGCCTGGACTCGGCCACGGTACTGGCGATTGCCCGCGGCGAGGGCTATGAGCTGTACGCGCTTTCCTTCTCATACGGGCAGCGGCACATTGTGGAACTCGATGCGGCTCGGCGTGTGGCTGCGTCGATTGGCGTGGCAGACCATCGTATCGCGAAGATCGATCTGCGCGTCTTCGGCGGCTCGGCGCTGACGGGAGATTTTGCGGTTCCCAAGGGGCGCGACGCGGACGCAATGAGCCACGGTATTCCTATCACGTATGTTCCGGCGCGCAACACGATTTTTTTGTCGTTTGCGCTGGCCTGGGCGGAGGTGCTGGGCGCGAGCGACATTTTTATCGGCGTGAATGCGCTGGATTATTCGGGCTACCCCGATTGCCGTCAGGAGTTTATTGAGGCCTTTGAGAAGATGGCCAACCTGGCGACAAAGGCCGGAGTGGAGGGGCGGCAGGCGTTGCGGGTTCATACGCCGCTGATCGCGCTGACCAAGGCGAAGATTATTCGCAAAGGGATTGAGTTGGGCGTGGATTACGGGCTGACCAGCAGTTGCTACGATCCGGGGCCCAAGGGCGAGCCGTGCGGAGAATGCGATTCCTGCCTGCTGCGGCGGAAGGGATTTCGCGAGAATGGGATCGAGGACCCGGTTGTGTACTCTATTCGGACCTGATTGTGAACGGAATACGATTTGGTTTCGTTATTTCCCACCCTTTCGCAAAATGCGCGAAAGGATGGGGCACCCAGACTGATAGCTGACAACTGAGATCTGAGAACTGAGAACTGCTCTTATGAGCTACGCGGTCAAGGAAATCTTTTATACGCTGCAAGGCGAGGGCGCGCAGGCGGGGCGCGCGGCGGTCTTCTGCCGCTTTGCCGGCTGCAACCTCTGGTCGGGGCGCGAGAGCGACCGGGCGGCGGCGATCTGCCGGTTTTGCGATACGGAGTTTGTGGGTGTGGATGGTCCTGGCGGCGGCAGGTTTGACACCGCTGAGGAGTTGGCGGCAGCTATCGAAGAGAAGTGGCCCGCAGAGTCGAGACAAAGTGAGTTTGGACTAGGCAAGCGCTTCGTCGTCTGCACCGGTGGCGAACCGCTGCTGCAATTGGATGCGGAGCTGATCGCCGCGCTGCACCAGCGCGATTTTGAGATTGCCGTCGAAACCAACGGAACG
>CAWFZU010000058.1:0-6636 GCA_963820195.1 uncultured Acidobacteriaceae bacterium
ATTGCGGGAGGGGTGCCCGTGGGCGCCATTCTCGTCAAAGACATGAGCCGCGCTATTGGACGAGGGGTCATCTCGGACCTCTATGCAGGCGAGCCGATTATTGAGAGCCGACTGGCCGCAGTCGGTTCCGGCGGAGGATTGGCGGCCACCATTCCCACTGGCATGAGAGCCTGCGCGGTCAAGGTCGATGACGTGGTCAACGTCTCTGGGTTCGTCACTCCCGGAATGCACGTGGATGTTCTGATCTCCGGTACGCCTCCGGGCGAGACAAACACTGCGCAAGGCCCGGTATCAAAGACGCTGCTACAGGACATTAAGGTATTATCCGCGGGCACGGAAATTCAGAAGGATCCGGAAGGGAAGCCGAAGCCGGTGCAGGTGGTCAACCTGCTGGTGACGCCGGAAGACGCTGAGAAGCTGAGCCTGGCCAGCAATTTTTCCATCCGGCTGGTGCTGCGCAACCCTCTGGATACCCAGGTCGGTGTGGTTGCCAGTACGGACACCAAGAGTCTCTTTACGGGAGTGAATACCGCGCCAAAGCCGCAGCCCGTCGCGGCCCACAAGAGCGTAGAACCCCCGCCCTTTTCCATTGAGGTGATCAACGGTACGAAAACGAGTGAAGAAAAATTTGCTTCTCCCGAGGGACACAAGTGAGAGCGAAGACTGTCATTTCCATCGCATGTTTCAGCGCATTTGCTCTAACGATATGCGCCGGGGCCGGCTTGCGGGCTCAGACCTCACCGTCTCCTTCCGAACCTGCCGCCTCCACTCAGGATTCGGCGAATGATCTTTCCGTCGCAGTCGGCAAGACCGTGCTGGTTGACACCACATTCCCAATCAAGCGTGTTTCCATCGGCATGAGCGATATTGCCGAGGTCCATGGGACGAGTCCGACCGAGATCATGGTGAATGGCAAAGCCCCCGGAGAAACCAGCCTGATTGTCTGGGATACTCACGGCGGCCGGCAGTTTTTCAACGTGACGGTTCGCGCCAGCGCGGAGGCATTGAACGATAGCCTGGACGCGATTCGCCGCGAGCTCCGGACCGAGCTTCCCGGACAGCCCCTGAAGGTCAGTATCGAGAATGGCAACATCTTTCTGCGCGGAACGGTCAAGGATCTCGACAGACTCCTCGCGCGCGGTGAAGATCGCCGGCACCGGCGGCAAAGTCGTGAATCTTCTCAACGTCAATGTACCAGCATCCGACCCGCAGATCTTGCTCAAGGTTCGCTTTATGAGCGTGGACCGCAGCAAGGAAGCACAGCTTGGTATCAACATCTTCAGTCTGGGCGCGCTCAACACGGTGGGAGGGATTACAACCGGGCAGTTCTCTCCGCCAACGATCTTATCCACTCCGGGCTCCATCACCTCGACGGCTACGTCCACAGTTCAGACCCCTCCGTCGGTTACTGCCACCTTTACCAATGAGCTGAATATGTTTGCCCTCTCACCCGGCGGCCTGCCTTTCGGCGTCAGCATCGAGTCCCTCGAAACCAAAGGCGTAGTGCAGGTTCTCGCCGAACCCAATATCGTGGCGATGAATGGTAAACAGGCCAGTTTCCTGGCGGGCGGAGAGTATCCCTATGCCTTTGTCTCTGGACTCGGAACCGTTTCCGTCATGTTCAAAGAGTACGGAATTCGTCTCAACTTTGTCCCCACACTCACTCCTCGCGGAACGGTTCGTCTCCAGGTGGCACCGGAGGTCAGCTCGTTGGACTTCACCAATGCCATTCAGATCGGCGGGTATGAGGTTCCCGCCATTGCCACACGGAAAATGAAGACAGAAGTCGAGTTGTCCGACGGACAAAGCTTCGTCATCGGCGGGTTGCTGGACAACCGGGATACCGAAGCCTACAATAAAGTTCCATTTCTGGGGGACATTCCTATTATCGGCAAGTTCTTTCAGTCGATGTCGAAAAACAGGACAAACACCGAGCTGATCGTCATGGCGACTTTGGAGATTGTTGCTCCCATTCAGGCCGGCGACCCCTTGCCTGCGCTGAAGTTCCCTGCGAAGTTCCTGCCGCCTAACTCCGGCGTACCCATGAATAATCCGGACGCCAAGACTGCGGCCAACACCCTGGCCCCCGCGCCGCCAACAATATCCGTCGAGAAGTTGATTGACACTATGAAGCCGGAGACGCCACTCATGGTCCAGGGCGACACGGGAACCTTTGGCAGCTCGGCGTCAACCACAACAACCAGCAGCGCGCCTGCTTATGCTCCGTCCCAATAAGGATTCCGGCTGACTCTGCTGTCATCGGCACCTTGTTAAAGTGGATGAGAGCGAACGGCGGATGAGCAGGCGAAAAGATCTGAGACAAGCGGATGAATCCATTGAGGCGGGCCCTATCGACAGCGCGGAATCTGCTCGCCGCGCGCCGCCTTGCTGCCCGGGATTCCCGTCTGCGGGTCTCAAATCTGACCCGCAATACGGTGCTGGCCGCATGCATGGAGGTTGCTGACAGCGCCGCCCTGCGTAATAAAGGCCTGCTCGGGCGCGACCGTCTCTCTCTCGGAGAGGGGCTGTGGATTGTCCCCTGTGAATCCGTGCACACCTTCTGGATGCGATTCCCCATCGACCTGGTTTATCTTGACCGCAAGAAGCGAATCCGCAAGCTCGTGAGCGAAGTGCGTCCGTGGCGGCTGTCGGCCTGTCTCTGGGCTCACTCCGTCCTCGAGCTTCCACCGGGCACGATTCGCAATACGCAGACACAGCTTGGGGACAGGCTGGAATTCTCGATTGCTCCCATGCCTTAGACCGCGCTGGAATCACCGCTGTGCGCGGGCAAGAACGGCGCGGAGATTACTCAATGAACAGCCTATGGTAACGCAAGCAGAACCAGTTTCGTCCGCATCGACAGACCCGCGCCGGGCATGGAAGAAGTACGCCACGCCGTTCCAATGCACGATGGGAATCATTCTGGCGGTTCTGATTCCCGGCGATGCGATCCTGGCGAAGGCTGTGCGTCTGGAAGGCCTGTCGCAGTTAATCGCCGCCTGGCCAGGATTGCTGCTTCTGATAGGGGTTCTATGCTATTGCATCGCGCGTTCATTCCCCAAGCTGATCGAAGCGTGTCAGTTAGCTATTTGGGCAGTGCTGATGACGAATACGCTTTCGCTTCTCATCCAGATTGCCGGCCGAACTCCTCGGCCACTGAAGGATCATGCTTTTGCTGCAATGGATGCGCGTGCCCATTTTTCCACGGCATGGATTGTCCATCTTATGGCGCGCGTGCCCGCCGTGGGAAGATCTCTCGAGATTGCATATTCCTTGCTGCTTCCGTTCATCATCGCCTCGATTTTGGTTCCCGCTCTCAACGGCCGCGCAGAAGCCGCGCGCCGCTATGTGCTGGGAATTGTGCTGGCTGCCATTCTTACCGCGGCTCTTTTCGCGCTCTGGCCGGCGATTGGCCCATGGACCACACAAGAGTTCACACCCTCAAAGGAACAGGCTGGAGTGGCTGCCTATCTGATACGCCTGAAGTCCAACGCCCCCGTGTATATCGAGATTAACAACGCGGGAATCGTCTCTTTCCCGTCTTTTCATGTTGCGCTTGCCATTCTTTCAGCCGTCGCGCTTGGCTCCATTCGCTGGCTTCGCGCCTGGGTGTGGGTGCTTACCGTGTTGATTTGCATCTCGGCAATCACCACCGGCTGGCACTATGGCGTTGATGTGCTTGGAGGAATCATCCTGGCGATCGTTTCCGTGATCGCCGTAGGCCGGATCCCCCGCGTGTACCCGTAGCTTTGACTAAGGCCTGTTCGAGATAGAAGGCGATTCCGCTGGCCCTGCTGGTCCATGCCGTACTCCGGAACAATCTACAGGTCCGGAGATGGGACAATTCGCGGTTCACGCGCCAAGGCGCGCGCCACTAGATACCAAGCCAGCCACGCGGGCGCAGTCCAATATGTCCAACGCTGCATGGCAGCAGGGTGGGTAAGGCTGCTGAAAACCACGATTTCGACCAGTGCGCTTAAGAATGCAAGAGCGATCAATAGGTTGCGGGAACGGGTAAGAAAGGCGCCTTGCAGCAAGGCCGGGATTACTATGCCCTGATCGTAAACCCATGAATAGGGCGCCACCAGCAGCGAAACGAGCATCAGCAGACTGCCGTCTTTCGTCCAATCCCAGGTCCGGCGGCGGGGCCAGAAATAGATCAGCGCCCAAACGCAGCCTAGGGCGGCCGGAAGGTACTGGAGCCAGATCGAGCGCGGGCTAATCCAATAGCGCAGCAAATAGCTCAGACAGGGAATGAACTCCTGTTCGATATGCGACGCGCGCGCCATCTGTATGTACTGGGTCCACGCCAACGGATCGATAAGGGATGTGATCGCACAACTGGCGACCATGGCCACCGACGCGCCGGCGGCTAGCTTGTAGCTCCTGGAAACCAGCACCCACGCCACCAGCACTACACCGAATGGCAAAAAGAGGTGAGGCTTTAACGCGCAAAGCGCAAGTGCGCATCCAGCCCAAAAAGGCTGTGTACGATGCAGGAGAAGAAACAGCGCCAATCCAGGCAGCGCGAGGAGCGAGGTTTGCCCGCTGATCACGCTCACCAATGCCGGCGCGAAGGAAAGCCCGAGCAAGTACCTGCTATTCTTTGGCCTGCCATAGAGAATCCAGAGCAGGAGAACCGAAACCGCAATGCACGCGAGCAGGAGAGAGAACCACAGCAGCCATCCCGCCCGCGGGCTGAGGAACCCAAGCGGATAGATCAGCGGAAGATCCCAGGGCGGATTCCGCATGAAGCCGATTTTATAGGAGAGAGGAAGTCCCGCGGAGCGTTCGAGCCGCGTAATGGCATTCGCATCATAGGGATTGACGTGGTGCACTAGTTGCTGGGCTGTGGCCCAATAGACAATGTAATCGCGTGTGCCCGGAGCGATGTTTGAAATCGCTGCTACGCAGAGGAGTCCAGCGGTAAACCCAGCCGCCAGGCCACAAATGGTAACGAATGGTAGTATAGCGGCAGTGCGAAGGATTTTTTGCCTTGTAAGCGGCTCTCCGTTCATCCACATATCTGACACCTGGGCTGCTGGATTCCGCTGGATGCTTGGATGCGCAGGCGTTGCTCGGTGGCGCACCGCAGGGCGAGCATATCGAGGGCTGCTTCCCAGCTTAAGGAGAAATGCATCTTGGTTGCCATGGACGCTATTTTACTTCCTCAGAGGGCTCTCTGTGTTACGCGGGTTCATGTTTTTGTGAGGCGAGAGTCAAGCGCGAATTCAATGCGGTCATCTATTACCTTCGTCTTCCGGTTCGGTACTCCGGTGTCTGTATACAGGTCGGGAGGTTCTGATTGAACTGTATACAATTGTTTACACCTGGATGCACATCTTTGGTAAATTATTATCGTAAGTTATTGTTATATAAGAATATTACAGATTGTCCATGAATGGCACTATACTTGCTCCAAACAGAGTGCCCCGGCTACAGGCTGGGAAAATCAACTACGGGGAGAACACAAATGAACAATATGCTTCTCAAGCTGTATGTGAAGTTCCAGGACCTGAAGAATCGTGAAGAAGGCCAGGACCTTGTTGAATATGCCCTGATTCTCGCTTTGATCGCCCTGGGCGCAACCGTTGCCATGAAGGCTTTGGCCACCGCCATCAGCACTGAGTTCAACAACATCACCACTCAGCTGTAAACGGCGACTAACCCCTGTCTATAATCAGTCAGGAAAATCCTCGCCTGCGCGGGAGAGATGCGTTCGACAGAGTTGGCGTGAAAGACGCACTCTCTCCGGCAAAGGCTATGGTTAACCCAACACAGTGAGGTAAGTCCGGTGTGGTCCAGATTTCAAAGACTCATCTTCAAGTTGCAATGTTTGATGAGGCGGGAGGATGGTCAGGATCTTGTTGAATATGCCCTGATTCTTGCTTTGATCGCCTTGGGCGCAACCGTTTCCATGAAGAGTTTGGCCACCGCCATCAGCACTGAGTTCAACAACATCACTACTCGTCTGTAAACGGCGACTAACGCCTGTTGATTATCTGTCAGGAAAAACCATCGCCTTGGCGGGAGAGATGCGACGACAGTGCTGGCAAGAAAGACGCACTTTCTCCGGCAAAGGCCGGGTTAGCCCAACTCGATGAGGTATGTCCGATGCGGCCCAGATATCAAAGACTCATCTTCAAATTACAATGCTTGATGAGGCGGGAGGGCGGTCAGGATCTTGTTGAATATGCACTGTTTCTTGCGCTGATTGTAGCTTTTGTGGTCGCTTCCGTGAGGTCTGTAAGCGCACCTATCACCGCGATTCTGAACAATGTAATCGCGGCATTCTAGCAACTCAGGGTCTGAGCACGCAATGGATCGCCTTCGTTGCTGCGCGGGAGAGATACGCTGGGCAAATCATTTGCCGACACGTTCTCTCCCCTGCTTTTTTTGGGGCCGTTTCCTGGGGTCAAAATCACTCCCCGCGCAGCCCTGGCTCCTGTCCCAGGCTGCCGGGATACTCGAGTAATGAAACTGAACATGAAGATGACAAGGACGCGACGGACAGCTCTGTTCCGGCTGCTATATTGCGGAGGGATATCTGTATTCCTTGGTTTTGCCATCGCGTGCATCGTGCCCAACGGAATGGGAGATTTCAAAGCGGTCTATTACGCCGCGCGATGCCTGGTT
>CAWFZU010000059.1:0-12733 GCA_963820195.1 uncultured Acidobacteriaceae bacterium
CCGTCGCAGGAGTCGGCGCCTTCGCAAAGTGCGCGTAGACGGCAACCGCATAGAGCATCTCGTGGAGGGCCACCACGGCAACGCCCGCTCGGTCAAAATCGGGATCGAGAAGCTTGTCGCGGCTCCAGGGGGTGTCCATCCATGTTTCTTGAATCCCATCCGGATCGGAGGCTTGGGCCACGTTCTCCTTGATGAGGCTGAAGTGAGCATCTCCGTCCCCGGCACGTTGCTCCAGCATCGACGCGCTGGAACTGCTGAGGGAATTCTCCCCTTCTGCACTCATCCGCTCGCAGTTCTTTCTGGCCGTCTCGGCCAGCACCGGATCCCACTGCAACGGTGCAACACCGGCAGCGGCGCGAGCCTGATTGGCCAGCAAGAAAAGCTGCCATGCATTCGCTGAAACCTGATCCGGCTTTGCCTCCTGTGTAAACGGAGAGGAGCCAGCCTGCGCCCATCCAAAGGGGGCAGCCAGCGCCATGCATAGAATCCAGGCAGGGCACGCACTCTTCATGCTAGATAGTATGCCGCATCCGCGCGGACCGCGTTCGGAGCCCACCGTAATCGGCAACGATACTTCATCAGTAGAGCAGCACTGCTATCCGGTAAGCCGTGAAGGCGCCTTCCTGGCTCTGAGGCGAACAACTGCCCACTGCCGCCTGGTGATACTTTCCCGTGGCCAGCCGCTCCTCCAGCGCCTGCGGCAGTTGGTTCAGATCCGCGTTCATCCATCGCATCACGAAGCGGGGCTGCGGGCCGGAAGCCGCGTGCGGTATCCCGTCGTCCATCGCGCAAGCGGCGCGGGCCAGCGCCGCATCGCGCAGAACACCCACTCCGCTGGCCTGCAACAGCGCGGCAATCGCGCCTTCCTCTTGCGCCTGCGTTAACAAGGGCACGGCGCGCTCAAAGTCGGCTACAGCATAGAGCGTGCGGCCGCTGGCGACAACGGCAATTCCCGCGCGGTCCACATCGGGGTTCAGCATATTGGCGCGGTGAAGCGGCGAGTGCATCCAGGCATTGTGAATCGTGCCCGGATCGGGGCCAACCGCCACGTTCTCCTCGACCAGGCTGAAGTGCGCGCCGGCCTGTTTGGCGCGCTCGCTTACATCCGGTTCGCCCACATACTGATGCGAGATTGACCGATCGGCAGCCATGCGCAGGCAGTGCTGGCGGGCAGCCGTGGCCAATGCCACGTCCCACCGGAGCGGCGCGGCCCCGGCCTGAGCGCGCGCCTGATTGGCCAGCAAAACTAGCTGCCATGCCTCCGCCTGAATCGCGTGTGAGCTTTCCACCTGCGAAGAGCGCGCCGCCTGCGCCCAAACCACGGGCGCAACCAGCGCTAACGACAAAACCAAACCCTGCCATAAGATCTTCATGACTCGACTGTAACTGATTTCTTCTGCGGCCCGCATAATCTCGAACCGCATCAATCCAGTTCGCCTTGGTTCCACATTTCGCGTAGCAGGCGCCACTTGCCGTCTGCCCCACGCCTCAGTACAAGAAGCATCTTACCCCGTCCGTCGAAGGGCGGCTTGCCATCGGGCAGGATCACGATCTGGTGTTCGCTGCACCACTCGGTAGCCAGGTCGCCTGAGACTTCGATGGCCGAGCAGCGAAGTTCAAACTTGTCCATACGAGCGCCTTTGATCTGCTCAGTCACGGCATTTATCATGGCGGCGATCGCAGCTTTGCCGATTACCGGTTTGGCCGAAGGCAGAAGAGTGATGCCGTCTTCCGCCCATAGGTCCATGATGGCCGCGTTGTCCATGCGCCGCGTCGCGGCTTCGAACTTCTGGTTGAAGGCTTCGATTTGGGCGCGCGGAGCTTCGGTGAATGCTTGCGCGCCCATTATCAGAACTGCTGAAGCAGCCAACAATGTGAGTATCAAAGAATTTCTCATCGCTATCCTCCCAGGCAAAGTTCCCCAATTCTTGCTCTTTCATGCCTATATTGTCCGTCGTGCCGTATGCCGGATATGGAAACGGGCATACCGCTGTATTCTGTCAATGCCGATGCGATTTTACGCCAACAGCCTGTTCTCAGCCCTCCGCAACCATGTGCGCCGCCAGCCACTGGCCGTGGCGGGCGTGCTGCTACTGGCGGCCTTCGTGTTGGGCGGGTTGAGCGCGCCCTGGATTGCGCCCGCGAATCCCGCTGCCATTGATCTCGCGCATCGCCTGGAAGGCCCCTCCGCCGCACACTGGGCCGGAACCGACGAACTGGGCCGCGACACGCTCTCCCGCCTGCTCTATGGCGCGCGGCTCTCGCTGGCCGTCTCGGTTACCGTGGTCGCGATCTCACTGGCGCTGGGCCTCGCCGTCGGCGGCCTCGCCGGCTACCTGGGCGGCTGGATCGACATTGCTCTCACCACCTTTGCGATGAACACCTTTCTCGCGCTGCCCGGTATTCTACTGGCCATCGCCTTTGCCGCGTTTCTTGGCCCCGGCTTCTCCAACCTGGTGCTGGCTCTCGCTATCGGCGGTTGGGCCGGCTACGCGCGGCTCGTCCGTGCGCAGGTCATGTCCGTGCGTGACCGTGAGTACGTGGACGCGGCTCGCGCGCTGGGCGCCAGTGGCATGCGCATCTTCTTTCGCCACATCCTGCCGAATATCGTGCAACCGATTCTGGTGCAAGCGGCCATCGGCATGGCCGGCGTGATCCTGGCCGAGGCGACACTTTCGTTTCTCGGTCTGGGCATTCCCGCCCCCGCGCCCAGTTGGGGAGCGATGCTGAACGACGCGCGGCTGCACTTGTTCGACTCTCCCCACATGGTGCTCTTTCCCGCCGCCGCCGTGGCCGGCGCGGTGCTGGGCTTCAACTTCATCGGCGACGCGCTGCGCGACCAGCTCGACCCGCGCACCCGGCTGGAGATGGGGCTTTGAAACTAAAATAATTGAAATGCACTTTTGAGGATACTGGAGATTTGAGTAAGGAGAATCAATGGATAAGAGAAAGACCGGTTTATGGTCATCTGGTCTGATGTGTGTTGTCTTTCTTGCTTGTGCTACTCAAGCATGGTTCGATGGGACCGACAGATCAACGCACCTTCGTTTTTACATATACTGCGTTGGTATTGTCGTTGCGACTATACTGCTGATTTTGAAAGTTCGAGATAAGTCTTGAATCAATTTCGATAGGAGTGAGACTTTTGTCCAGGAGTGCAGAGTGAAGATCGGCGTAGTCAGCGACACCCACGGCCTCTTCCGCCCGGAGATCAAGCGCGCTCTGAAAGGTGTCGAGCGCATCCTGCATCTGGGCGACGTGGGCGACATCTCAGTGCTCAAAGAGCTGGGCAAGATTGCGCCGGTCACCGCAGTGCGCGGCAATGTGGACCGCGAAGGCCCGGCGAGCGAGTTGCCGGAGACTGAAGTGGTGCTGATCGCGGATCGGTACGTCTATATGCTGCACGATCTGAAGATGTTGCACCTGGACCCGGCGGCGGGAGAGTTTGCCGCCGTGCTCTTCGGCCACACGCATATTCCCAACTACGACGTGCGCAAAGGCGTGCTCTACTTCAATCCCGGCTCCTGCGGCCCCCGCCGCTTCAAGCTGCCGGTGACGGTGGGAGTGCTCAAAGTGAACAAAGACGGCGAGTTCAAAGCCAGGATCATCAAGCTCGATTGCTAGAAGCTAAAAGCTACCTTTACCGCATTCTCGGATTCACCCAGCGATAGACTACGTCGGTCAGCAGGTTCACCAGCACATACGTCAGTCCAATCGAGAGCAGGCATCCCTGCACTAAAGCATAGTCGCGGTTGGAGATAGCGCTGACCGTCAGGCGGCCGAGGCCGGGCCAGCTGAAGATGGTTTCGGTGACAATCGCGCCGGCCAGCAGCGCGCCGAATTGCAAGCCGACGACGGTGATGATGGGGACCAGCGCGTTGGGCAGGGCATGGCGGCAGACGACGGCTGTCTCGGAAAGGCCTTTGGCGCGGGCTGTCCGGATGTAATCCTGGCCCAGCTCTTCGAGCATCGCGGTACGCACCATGCGGGTGAGAATCGCGGCCAGGGATGCGCCCATCGCAATCGAAGGCAGCACAAGATAACGCCAATCGATTGAGGCGCTTCCGCCGGAGTTCGCGCCGGAGACGGGAAGCCAGCTGAGGCTGATGGAGAAGACCAGAATCAGCACCGGGCCCAGCGCCAGTCCGGGCACCGAGAGGCCGAAGAGACTGACGACCGAGAGCAGTTGATCCAGCCAACGGCCGCGATTCACGGCGGCCAGAATGCCGGCTGGCAGAGCCAGCAGTAGACCTAACCCCAATGCCGTCAACGTCAGAGCTAGCGTGTAGGGGTAGCGCGCGGCGATCAGGTGGGTGACCGTGTCGTGCAGGCGAATCGAGTTGCCCAGATCGCCATGGAGGACGCCGGACCAGTAGCGCAGGTACTGCTGCGGGAGGGGCAGGTCGAGGAAGTACTGGTGGCGCAAAGTTGCTGTGTCGGTTGGAGTTGCTCCCTCGCCGAGCATCTGCTGGATGGGGTCGCCGGGGACCAGGTGGATGAGCAGAAAGACCAGTGAGACCACCAGCCAAACGACCGGAAGCGTGAGCGCGAGGCGGGTGAGGATCGGCTTCATGGGGCTGGTACAACAATAAATCAGGGACCAGGGACCAGGGTCAGTTTGGGCAACTGAAAACGAAAGCTACAGGCCACTATTTACCCTAAACTGTGAAACCATCAGCAGCCGGTTTACCCCCGAAATGAGCAGCCACAGGTTACCGGTTTCGGGCAAAGTGGTGCTTTGTAGCTGTCCGGTCTTGGTGTATTTGGTGCTGTACATCTGTCCACTTTCCGTGAATCGGCTGCAAATCCTTCATCAACAAAAGAGGAGAATCGGAGGAAAGAAGTCAGAAACAGGGGTTAGCTGCGAATTTTTCACGAAGATTTCTGACTATGGTTGGTCAGTTGTCAGGGGGTGTCGCTGGTCTTGGTTCGTGGTATCCCAGATTCCAAAAGTGGTATCTGGGGCACCCGGGGAATAGGGAACAATGGGCCGTAGGAAGATCGCTTTCTACACATCCCGCAGGTAGATTTCGATTCTGTTGCTTGTCCAAGTGGCAACCCCAGCGCCGAAAAAGTCCTGATCCTCGGTCCATATGGGAGCCTTGAGCATCAAGGCCGTCGCAACCACCGGCCAGTCGTCTGGATCCCTGGAGGAGATGCGAGCTCGGGCTGACTCTTCGAACTGTTCGTAGAGGCTTCGATCGACGGATTGCACGATGAGCGCGATCTGATCGAGAACAGCGAATCCGATTTCCACACCAAAGCCGCGACGGCCAGCGATGTCGGGGATATATCTTCGTGCGTCTTCAAAGCAGAGGTCAGGGGTATAAAACGCCGCCGAATCTTCATAGGATTCAAGGAGATTGCGGACGCGGACTCCGAAGACCGCACGGAGCAGTATGTTGGAGTCGAGCACAACGGGCTTTGGCGCTCTCATTTGCGTCTTCCGGAACGCCATTTCTTGAAGTCGGCGAGGACTTCGTCTTCCGAGATGCCTTCGGCTGCCAGCATCCCCTGCATACGCGCCGCGACTTGCCGGAGCGCATCGCGTTCATTTTCGCTTCGCTTGCGGCGGGCGGGGATGTAGTAGCCCACCGTGTCTCCATGGCGCGTGATGGCCACCGGAGCATCCGACTCCAGCAAGTAGCTGGCGAGTTTATCGCGAAATTCCCGGATTCCGACACTGACGGCTTCCATTAAGACCTCCTGCATTATGTACACAAGTGTACCATGGGGTACGCACATCAAAAGGCGTTTTGTTTTTCCAAGTCTCAAAATCGAGACCTGGGAAGCCCAGGGATGAAGAAGAAGACCAGCGAGACCACCAGCTATACAACCGGAAGCGTGAGCGCGAGGCGGGTGAGAATCGGCTACAGGGGACTGGCACAACGATAAATCAGGAGGCAGAGATCGGGGATCAAAGTGAAACAGCTTGTTCGGTCGGGAGAAAAGCGCGGACCATGACGCGAACGTCAACGCGTGAGCCGAGGCGATTGATGATGGAAACCAGCCGGTCGAGGGTGAAGCGGCCAAGGTCGGCGTTGCGGATGCGGGAGAAGTCGGCGGCGGCGATTCCAGTTCGAGCGTGCGCCGCCCGGACGGTGAGACTTTGCCGGTCCAGCATCTTGATAATCTCCGCGGCCAGGATGGCCTTCAATTGCTCCACGTCCGGGCTGGCATGGCCCAGGTCGCGAAAGACATTGCCGGTGCCGCGCACGACTTCAATATTGTCTCTCTTCATTGATTTATTGTAGTCGTATATGACAACATACGATCAAACTTTCAACGGCCATCTCCAAAATATAGCCGCGCACTTTCATAGAATAGGTCTTTTGGATTCGTGGCCTCCCAAGTCTGAAAATCCAGACATGGGGCACCCGGCGAGCGCGAGGCGGGTGAGGATCGGCTTCAGGGGCTGGTACAAAGATAAAGCAGTAGGCAGGAGCTCAAATAATAGAACAGGATTCCTGTATGCTGGAGTGCAAGATGAACGCAAAGCATTTCAGGTGGATATTTCTCCCGATTGCTCTGGCCCTGACTGTCTGGAGCTATTTTCCTGACCAGCCAATCATAGGCGCGTCCGCGGAGTGGATCAATGGAAATTACCGCTTTGCGGGCGGAACAGATCCTTGGTTAATTGTTCTTGCCACAGTCATCATTGGACTTTATCTCCTTCTTCAGTACTCAACAGTGGACGGATTAGGACAACCACTGCCTGGCGTCTTTCGCCGCTTTGTTGCCTTTTGGCTCGATTTCATTCTGGCCGTCATAGCAATGGCTCCTATCATGGGAATTGTGCCGATGCTGTTGGAATGGCGGCGAACGGGAGAGTTTGCATGGAATTTCGAACGGGAGACGCCTGCTTTCTACGATTGGTGGGTATCAGGCACCCTCGTTCTTGTATTGTTCGCTGGTTTGGCCTTCTATAACGCGTGGCCGATTATTCGCCGCAGACCCACACCGGGTACTTGCATCATGGGTTACCAGGTAATTGCAGATGAGGGGGTGACACTGACTCTCGGAAAGGCGTTACTACGGACATTGCTGGGGTTTATTTCAGTCTGTACAGCATATCTCGCGCCATTTATATTTCGCGACCGCAAGAAGGGGAAATTCTGGCTCGACAGAGTTTTTAGAACCCATGCTATCAAGCTGAACTAACATTGCACACAACTCAGGATGACTGGCTTATTTTGAATCGTCGTTGGGAACATTTGGGTTCGCTGTTGGCGCCGTTTCCTCCACCGGCTCGACGCGGATTTTGGCGATGCGGCGGTTGTCCATTTCGACGACGGTGAGGCGGCGGTCTTCGTGGGTGATGGATTCGCCGACTTTGGGGATGTGGCCGAGGCGCATGAGGAAGAAGCCAGCGAGGGTTTCTACGCCGTCCGTCGCGGGGCAGATCCCATTGCATCTGGGTTTCGAGGTCGCGCAGGTTGACGCCGCCATCCATCAACAGCGCGCCGCTCGAGGTGGTGAGGACAGGCAGCGCAGGCGAGTCGAACTCGTCTTCCAGTTCGCCGGTCAACTGCTCAATGGCGTCCTCGGCGGTGACCAGGCCGACCGTGGAGCCGTACTCGTCAACGACAATGGCCATCTGGCGGCGGCGCTGCTGGAGGTCGCGGATCAGGTCGAGGACGCTCTTGGTCTCGGGGACGACGAGGACGTCGCGCATGATCTGGCGGAGATTGAGTTCAACGAGATGAGCTGGGAGTGGGTTCTTCGATTCCCAGGTCCCAGAATCGGGATCTCCACCCCACGGACTAAGACCTGTCCGTGGGGACCCCGGAACTGGGGCACCTGGAGAATTTTCTGAGGAACTTCCCTCCGGGGCTAAAGCCCGCGTTAATGTTGCAGCACTTACGGCACGACTCAAGTCGTGCCCTTTCAAAGCCTGAGAAAGATCCGCGGATTGATCGACTGGACGCCGATGTAAGGTTGAGCGGTAGAAGATCAGGCGGGCGAGGTCTTTGGAGTAGACGACGCCGACGATGTGCTCGGGGCCGCGGCTTTCGTCGTAGACGGGAACGCGGGAGCGCATGCGCTCGATGACCTGGGCGGTGGCGGCTTCGATGGGCAGATTGGAAGGCAGGGAAAAGATCTTCTGGCGTGGGGTCATGATCTCGCGGACGGGCACATCTTCCAGTTCGAGGGCGCGGTGGATGAGGGTCTCCTGGAAGGGGGGCAGGACGCCGAGGCGGCGGGCGGCGGTGGCGATGAGCTTGAGCTCCTCGGGGGAGTGGACCTGGGCGCGCTCGGTGAGGGGAATGTCGAAGCCGCGCAGGATGACGGCGGCGGAGATTTTGAGGAGGCGCAAGGCGGGGCGGGCCAGCGGCCATGAAGATGAGCATGGGCGGGGCGACGGCGACGGCGAGGGCCTCGGCGCGGCGCAGGGCAAGGGACTTGGGCACCAGTTCGCCGACCACTACATGGAAGTAGGTGATGAGGGCAAAGCCGAGGGTGACGGCGGCATGGGTGTGGGCGTAGAGCAAGGGCGTGGGCCTGGGCGAAGGGCAGAGCGTCGATCCAGCCGAGAAGGGTGGAGGCGGCCAGTGGCTCGCCGATCCAGCCGAGAGCCAGGGAGCAGAGGGTGACGCCGAGCTGGACGGCGGGGAGAAAGTCGTCGAGATCGCGCTGCAGGCGGCGGACGGCGCGGGCTCCGGGGACGGCGGCGGCGAGCATCTGCTCGATGCGGGTGTCGCGCAGGGAGACCAGGGCGAACTCGGCGGCCACAAAGAAGGCGTTGGCCAGAATGAGCAGGCCGACGGCGACGAATTGGAGCAGAGAGAGACCGTGCATCCCGGTGTGAGGATAGCACTTCGGCGGGGCGGCTTGTCAGCGGAGCTAGCGGGGCTAGCGGAGTTCGTGGAGGCTCAATCGTTCAGCAACCGGTTGACCTCGGCGTGGAGGCGCTCGGTGATGGCTGCTTCTGTTTCCTCCGACGCAAAGCGAATGGGCTGCCCGACGTGGACTTCGATCCTGCCGGAGCGGAACCAGCCACGGTGCGCAGCTTTCAGCTCACCCAGCCCGCGCAGGCCCACCGGCAGCACTTTGGCTTCCGACTGCTTGACGAGCAGGCCGATTCCGCCACGGAAGCGCGCCAGAGAGCCCTCGGCCGAGCGCGTGCCTTCGGGGAAGACCAGCACGTTGTATCCGCGGTCCATGCGCCTCGCCGGCGTGGGCAAAACTGCGCTGGAAGTTGCGCCGCCGCGGCAAGGGGAAGACGTTGAAGAGCGCCGTAATCAGCAGGCAGATCAGCGGGCCGGGCAGATAGAAGCCCAGTTGCCCCGGTGCGCGTTCGGGATTGCGGAAGTGCCGGTAATCCTCGAGCATATCGCCGGCCATCGCTACGGCGATCCGCCGCCGGAGCGGACCGGGCAGAGCGTACTGAAGCAGCGGCCCGTCGTAAGCGGTCACATGGTTGGCGACGATCAGCAGCGGCTCGGCGTCCACCGGCAACTCCGGCGCGACAACGCGCGGTGCGGCGAGCAGCCAGACCAGCGGCCGCTCGATCGCCTCGATAAAGGCGATACGCAACCACTGGAAGGGCGCAAGCCACGGCCAGCGCGGGTAGAGGCAGTGTTCAGACGCGGCGCCGCTCTCCGGCTCGATTCCGTTTTGAACCGCAGCCCCGACCATTGCCTGACCGAGAGCTTGCTCACCACTCAGATTGGGCGCTCCATCTTTTTCGCGTTCTTCGGCGGAGAGGGTGGGAGTCCACGCGCTACGCTCCCCCTTAGTCTCTCCGGCTATGAGGCTGCGCAGATCGCCCAGCGTGCGCGCCTCTTCCGGCAGCCCGCCCTGCGGCGCAATCCCCAGCCGCTCTTCCAAAGCCGCCGCCAATTGCACCCGGCCCAGGCTGTCAAGGAGTAAATCTTCGCTCAACCGCAACTCGTCTCCGACGCCGCGCGGCGCTTCGCCGGAGATTTCAGCGATCAGCTTGAGCAGCCAGTCCGATGAGGCTCCAAAGGCGCCTCCGCCAGCCGCAGCGGCCTCGCCGTTACGTGCCGTGTCCTGGATTCCGGCCAGCCACGCCGAGACTGCCTTGCGCCTGACTTTGCCGGTCGAGGTTCGCGGCAGGTCCGGCTCCGGCCACAGGACCCAACGGCGCAACTGCTGAAACTCCGCCAGCCGCTGGTTGGCGCGCTCGATGGCCTGTGCAGCCCCATCGCCGTGGCCACGCATGGCCAGCACCGCGCATGGCTCCGGCCCGGAGGGTGTCTCCATCGCCACCACCGCGCAGGCCGTCACACCCGGCTCCTGCTCGATGGCCGCTTCCAGGTCTTCCGGGTGCAGGTTCATCCCCGCGGCGGTTACGATTACCTCGCTCTTGCGCCCCAGGAAGCGCAGATCGCCGCCCGCCACGCTCTCGGCAAGGTCGCCGGTGGCCAGCCACTCCTCCATGCGCGGCTGCAACTCCCCGCCGGACCAGGTTGCGTGCGAGATCGACTCACCGCGCACCAACACTTCGCCATCCGGCCCCAGCTTCACCTCGCGCCCCGGCATTGGCTTGCCGATGGTCCCGCGGGCGACATGGAAGGGGTGATTGAGCGTGATCAGCGCCGAAGTCTCCGTCATTCCGTAGCCCTGCACCACCACCAGCCCCAGCGCGTTCCAGAACTGCTCCAGCGGCCCCGGCAGCGCGCCGCCTCCGGAGATCACGGCCCAGAACTTCAGGCCGAAAGCGGCGTGCACATCACGGAATCGCCACCAGCGCCGCGGCACACCCATCTTTATCTGCGACTCGGCTACGCGCTCCGCCAGGCCGGGCAGGGTCGCTTCCAGATGCGTCTTCAACAGCGCCATCACGCGCGGCACCGCGGCCAGTGCGGTGATGCGTTCGCGTTTGATGGTTTCGATCAGCCGAGAGGCCACCAGACGGCTCTCGAAGTGCACCTCGGCGGTGAAGATGGGCGGAACCCACAACCCCATCGTCTGCCCGAAGATGTGACTCAGGGGCAGCGTATCGAAGATGCGCAGCGGATGCACCAGCAGCCGCTCCCAGCGCATATAGGGCTGTGCCCCACGCTCGATGGGCTCCACACTGGCCAGCACATTGCCATGGGTCAGCACCACGCCCTTGGGGTCGCCGGTGGTGCCGGATGTAAAGAGAATTTCGAGCGGCGTCTGGCGCGAGAGCCCTTCGACTGGCCCAGACTCATCAGCGGGCAACTCGCTGAGCCAATCCTCGAAGGTGAGACGCGGCCAGTTCCGAAGGCAATTGATGCAGCAGCAGCGCATCGCCCACCGCCAGTTTGGGTCGCACGTCTGCGGCTACGCGCTGGGCAAACTCCGCGCTTCCGTAGGCGTCCAGCGGCACCGCCAGCACACCGCGCAGCAGGCAGCCGTGAAAGGCTGCAATCCACTCGGCGCTGTTTTCTCCCCACAACAGAACCCGGTCGCCGAGCCGATCCCGCGCTGGGCCAGAAGAGCGGCAAAGCGCCCCGCCAGCCGCGCCAACTCACCGTAGGTGGTCGCGCGCCGCCGGTTGCCCTGGAAGCGAACCACCGCAATCTGGCGGTCGTAGCGTCGGAAATCGTCGAGCAGTGTAGCCAGGTGGTCGCGCATAAAGCTCCGGCAAAATTATGGTAAGCGATCAGGCTCGGCCCGCGCCGATCTCCCCCATCCCTCGCCAAGTAAAATAGACGCATGGGATTTGCAAGCGTGAAGAAGATCGCCGAGGCGGATTTTCCCACCCGCTGGGGAGCCTTCCGCATTCTGGGCTTTGAAGGCGTGCTGACGGCACCGCGCCCCGGCGATGATGCTGACGCAACGCCGGAGCGGAATGGGGATGGCGGCACGTCCAATGGGGCAAGCTACGAGATCAAGAGCGGCGAGGTCGAGGGGCTGGTAGCGCTGGTGATGGGCGACATTCACTCCGCGCCGCCGCTGGTGCGCATCCACTCGCAGTGCCTGACCGGGGATGTTTTTGGCTCGCTGCGCTGCGATTGCCGGCTGCAACTGGAGCTGGCGATGCGGCAGATCGCCGCCGAGGGCGCGGGCATTCTGCTCTACGAGCAGCAGGAGGGCCGCGGCATCGGCCTGATGGCCAAGCTGCGCGCCTACGAACTGCAGGATCAGGGCATGGACACGGTCGAGGCCAACGTCGAACTGGGCTTTGCCGCCGATTGCCGCGAATACGAGCTGCCCGCCGAGGTGCTCAAGCTGATGGGCGTGAAGGCGGTCCGGTTGATGACCAACAACCCGGAGAAGGTGGCGGCGCTGGAGAGTGCCGGGATCGCGGTCGTGGAGCGCGTGTCGGCTGAGGTGGAACCGCAGGAGAGCTTCGCGGAGTACGTGCGCACCAAGCAGGAGAAGATGGGGCACATTGCGGACCTGCTCTCCGTCGAGGACGCGAATTCCTAAAGGCGGGTGCCCCATCCTTTCGCAAGCCTTTAGCGAAAGGGTGGGAGACCACGAACCCCTCCCCGATTACATCAAAACTTCAAGAACAGTGAATTCCCAGGTCCAGAAATCCGGACCTGGGCCATCTGCCCGCCCCTACCGTTAATTCAAAGAGGGAAGTACCTCCTGATAAGGAGGCTCTTCAGTATCATCTACAAATCGCAAACTATCCAATGTAAACTCGAAATTTGTGCCGCATAAGGCGCATACCTCCGGGTTTGGTCCAGCATATTTTGCTGCTAGCGCGTTTTGTAGGTCTGCGACTGTTGCCTTGGATGCAAAGTATTCCTTACCCAGCCGAATCACATGTACTCCGTTTTTCGTATTT
>CAWFZU010000060.1:0-17176 GCA_963820195.1 uncultured Acidobacteriaceae bacterium
TCAGGGCCTACCTGACCTGCCACTTAAACCCTGCTGATAGACGACGTGAAATTACCCCTTGAGCGCGGCGACGAACTGAGACGCACCCTTCCCAATCGGCTCCGTCGATTTATTCGTCGTTCAAAATCCTTCCTTCAGAGCCGGCCTCGCAAATTTGCCCGCCCACTTCGTGGTACAGGTGGGACCAGCCGATTCAGACATGCCCAATGCGATAACGCAGCCAGCGACCATCAACAACACCTTTCACGGCCCCGTCGGTAATGTGCCAGCGCGCATTCGCCAGATTGTTTTCCGGATAGGGCGTCCGCTCCGGCGAGGTGAAGCGCAGGAACTGGGCCGGCGGAATCTTTCCCTCGGCTGCCTTCTGCTTGATCGCGGCAGCCTGGGCGAGGGTATCCGGGCGCACGTTGGTGGGAAACAGCTCCGGATGCCGCTCTTCCAAACGGAAGTCGGTGGGCCGCTGGTAGCCGAAAAAGCTGTCGCTATGGCGAATGAGGAACTGGTTGATGAGGACCAAGGCGGCCTCGGCGAGCGCGGGGTCGGCCGCAATCTCCGGGCCCGGCAGCGCATCGTTAAAGCCGTTTTCGCGAAGAAACGGCTCAATCCACTCGAAGCCCCACTCCAGCGGACGCACCACGCGATTTTCGTCGCGCGTGGTCAGCCGCGTCTCCCACTCATACATCCAGTTTGCGTAAGTTTGTGAACACATTGGCGTACCTCAATTTTACCTACGAAACAATTTCCTATTTCACAAAAATGAATCAATGCCCGTATCAGAGGTAACTTGCAGCAGGTACCCCTGGTTCGGCGCGGTTTTATCGCACGTAATCCAGGAGTCCACGAACCTTATGGCGCGCAAGCGTCGTCTGCCCCACCGCAGGTGGCTCGTTTCAGGCCGATATATTCCGCTCCGACCCATCCCAGGCTGAGCAGCGTAATCAGCGCGATGACCACCTGCGAGATCACGCAATAGAGGCACCAGGTCTGCAAGGCAAATTCTTCTATGAAAGTCAGCCGCAGGGCAAAGCCAAGTCCTATGAGCGCGGCGAGAAAGACCAGCGCCCGCTGCCGCCAGAACGCCAGGCCGGCCAGCGCCAGGTAGCCGGCGATGCCGATCGCCGCCACGGGAATGCCCGCGACCTCGGCAAACGGGCTGTGGTTCACGACGCCGCAATCCCACTTCTCGTTGATCGAGCAGGGCTGGGATCGGTGCAGTAATGCACGTGCAGAGCCAGCAGCGGAGACCACCACTCCGGCCAGAGCCAGAAATTGAAATGAGATAGCGCATTTTTATTGGACGCACAACCCCCAGCTTCTGACGCAAGTTACTATGAACCCATGGACCAGGGCGCAAATCCGTCACCGCAAAGTGCCGCCGGCCGCCGCGTAGCCTTTTTTGGAGGCAGTTTTGACCCGCCGCACCTGGGCCATCTGGGGGTGGCGCGGGCTGCCCAGGCGGCGCTCGGCCTCGACACAGTGCTCTTTGCCCCGGTGGGCGCGCAGCCGCTCAAGCCGCAGGGTTCGACGGCCTGCTTTGAAGACCGCCTGGCGATGACCCGGCTGGCGATTGCCGGCGAACCTGGTTTTGCCCTTTCGCTGGCGGATGCGCCCAAACCCTCGGGCGCTCCGAACTACACGCTGGAGACGCTGCTCGCGCTGCGCGCGGAACTGCCGCCGGAGAGCACGCTCTTTTGCCTGATGGGCGCCGACGCGTTTGCCGGTTTCAGGCATTGGCATCGCGCCGCCGAGATTCCCTTTGTGGCGTCGTTGATCGTCGCCTCCCGGCCGGGCCAGCGGCTCGACGACCTGATGGCCGCGCTGCCCGACGGGCTTGTTGTTGACTCCCTGCCGCAAACTGACCAGCCTGCGCGAAGAAGTCGAACTGCGCCGTTACATTCTCCGCAATCCCGCCGGGCAGCAAGCCCCGCTTCTACCTGCTTCCCGGCCTGCATATCGAGATCAGCGCCTCCGAAATTCGTGAGCAACTGCTGATTCGCGAGCAGGCGCGAGCCTCCGCCGAGCACCGCCGACCGGAACGCCCTGCTTCCCGCTCCCGTTTTGGAGTACATTCGCGCCCACGGCCTCTATCGCTGACTTGCCCCGCCCGCTTTGAGGGGCTACGATGAAGCTCGGAGAGCAATCACAACGAATGACGACTGAAACCAAGCAGCAAACCCGCACTCCTCGTGCAGGCCGCCGCCGCGGTCTGTGAAGACAAAAAGGGCATCGACACCCGCATCCTCGAGCTGGACCCCATCGACTCCGGCCTCTCCGACTTCTTCCTCGTCACCTCGGCCACCAACGACCGCCAGGCCATCGCCATCGCCGACGAGATCGAAGCACCGCCTCAAAAAAGAGTTTCGGCGTCTTCCCCAACTCCGTCGAGGGCCGCCGCCAGGGCGAGTGGATTCTGCTCGACTACGTGGACTTCGTAGTCCACGTCTTCCTGCCGAGCGCCGCGCCTTCTACGACATCGAGCGGCTGCGCAAATCCGCCCGCCCGCTGACGCCGGCCGAGTTCGACGCCGAGTTGAAGGCCGCGCTGGCCGAAAAGACCGTCGCCGCGCGCAAGAAGGCCACGGCAAAAGCCAAGCCGGTGGCCGCCAAGGCTAAACCAGCAGCCGCAAAAGCGGCGCCTGCGGTAAAGAAGACTCCTGCGAAGAAGACGGTAGTGAAGAAAGCCGGGGCAAAGAAGGCTTCTGCCAAGAAGGCTGTGGCAAAGAAAGCTCCGGCCCGGAAAGCTGCCCCGAAGCAGAGGACTGCGAAGAAGTCCTGACCCTCGCCGGATATGCGCTTATCTGCAAGATGAACATGATTTTGCGCGGCAAATGGCCTCTCGGATCAGAGAAGCCATTTGTCGTTTTAGGCGAATGATTTGGAGCAAGCTGCTTCGATCAAAACAAAATATAGTCCAATATATTGTGTTTGCCATAAATATGCCGCATAAAAGCATATTTATGCTATATTCTTCTTATGCGCACGACCATCGACATCCCGGACGAAACCTACTGCGATCTGAAGATCAAGGCCGCGCACGAGGGCAAACCGGTGCGGCAGATTGTCCTGCGTGGAATCCAGCGGGAGTTGGCCGGGGCAGAGGAGAAGCAGGTTCGAAAGCTGCAACTGCCACTGATACGCTCCTCTCGCCCAGGCACATTGGAATTGACCAACGAGCAGATCGATGAACTCACCGCTTTTTCCTGATGTGAATGTATGGGTCGCGCTGAATTCCGAGGTGCATACGCATCACGCGACGGCAAAGCGGTGGTATGAAGCCATTCCGCCCAGCGCAACCATTGTCTTTTGCCGGCAAACGCAACTCGGACTCTTCCGCATCCTGACGACCGCCGCGGTGATGGGACAAGAAGTTCTGACACAACAGCAATGCTGGCGGATCTACGACCAATGGAGTTCAACCGGCCAGGTGGCCTGGGCAGACGAACCTCGCGGGCTTGAAGCTGGGCTGCGGGCGCTTACCGCGAGAGCCACTTCTTCACCAAAGATATGGATGGATGCTTATCTGGCGGCGTTTTCGGAAGCGGGCGGCCTCACCCTGGTCACCTTCGACCGCGCGCTGGCCGGAAAGGCGAAGGGAGCGGTGTTACTCCGTTAGCAACAACAAACCACCCGCAGACTCCTTCGACTTCGTCGCGCTCCGCTCAAGATGACAGTGTGTTAGCAAGTGTTGAAACTTCGCTGGATTCAGAAGCCAGCCGCGCCAGCCGGTTCTTGTAACTCGCAATTATAAACTCGCGGAACAACGGATGCGGCTCCAGCGGCTTGGATTTAAACTCCGGGTGGAACTGGCAGCCCAGGAAGAACGGATGGCCGGGCAACTCGACAATTTCCACGTACGTCGCATCGGGAGTAGTGCCGGTCAGACTCAGGCCGGCGCCGGTGAGCAGCGCTTCGTACTCACGGTTGAATTCATAGCGATGGCGATGGCGCTCGCTGATCTCGGTCGCCCCGCCATAAGCCCTGGCAGCCAGCGAGCCTTCCTGCAGGACGCAGGCCCACGCGCCGAGTCTCATGGTCCCGCCCATCTCTTCCACGCCTAGCAACTCGCGCAGTTTGTAAATGATGCGGTGCGGGCTGGCGGGGTTGAATTCGGTGGAGTTAGCGTCCTTCAATCCGCAGACATTGCGGGCTAACTCGACGCAGGCGGTCTGCATGCCCAAACAAATTCCAAAATATGGTACCTGCTTTTCGCGGGCATAGCGGATGGCGTTCAACATGCCCTCAATGCCCCGCTTGCCAAAGCCTCCGGGAACCAGGATGCCGTCGAACCCTTCTAACTGCGACTCATAACTCCGGTCCTCGGGAAACTTCGATTCCAGGCCTTCGGCTTCGATCCATGTTACTTTGAGCTTGAGGTTCTGCGAGACCGCTCCGTGGGTCAGCGCCTCCTTGAGCGACTTGTAACTGTCCTCATACTCCACATACTTGCCGACAATGCCGATGTGGACCGTATCCTTCGGGTGGTAGCAGCGGTCGACCAGCGCCTTCCACTCCGTCAGGTCAGCTTCCGGCGCTTCCTTGTGCAGGTACTTTAGGATGAGCGAGTCCACGCCTTCCTTCGCAAAACAGAGCGGCACCTCGTAGATCGACGGAACGGTCAGCGCGCCAATCACGGCTTTCTGTTCGACGTTGCAGAAGGCGGCGATCTTCTTCTTCATCTCAATGCCCAGCGGGCGCTCCGAACGGCAGAGCAGTATGTCGGCCTGGATGCCGATCGAGAGCAGCTCCTTGACCGAATGCTGCGTCGGCTTGGTCTTCAACTCCTGCGCGGCGGCGATCCACGGCACCAGCGTCAGGTGAATAAATACAGTGTTTTCGCGGCCCAGCTCCTGGCGCATCTGGCGGATGGCCTCCAGAAAGGGCAGCGACTCGATGTCGCCCACCGTACCTCCGATCTCGATGATGGTCACGTCCGCGCCGTTGGCCGAGACTTTGCGCATCGCGTTCTTGATCTCGTTGGTCACGTGGGGGATGACCTGAACGGTCTTGCCGAGGTAGTCGCCGCGCCGCTCCTTGAGGATGATCTGCTCGTAGATGCGGCCCGTGGTCAGGTTGTTGTCGCGGGAGAGCGGGGCGTGGGTGAAGCGCTCGTAATGGCCCAGATCGAGGTCCGTCTCGGCGCCGTCGTCGGTGACGAAGACCTCGCCATGCTGGAAGGGCGACATGGTGCCGGGATCGACGTTGAGGTAGGGGTCGAACTTCATCATGTTGACGCGCAGACCGCGGCTTTCCAGCAAACAGCCGATGGAGGCCGCCGCCAGACCCTTGCCTAAACTGGACACAACTCCGCCCGTCACAAAGACATACTTTGCCGACATGGATGCAACCTCACTCTTCGATTGTTGGGATTGGCTGTACGAGGTGGACACTCACAAGTATGGCAGAGTTGGGGCGCGAAGGGAAGAGAATTTTAGGATGAACTGCCCGTCCGCGACCACATAGTGATCGGCGGCCACGTCTCCGCGAGGAGGCGCGGGGCTGAAGGGGTCAACCACCGCGCCATTGGTGAAGCTGCCGGCGAGCTAGTGAGCGGCCACTTGGTAGTTCTTGTATTCCGAGGTGAAGAGGGTGCGGCGGGTGACGAACTTGGCGGAGCCGGAGTCGCCGTTGGGAACCACCGTAGTGTTGATGACGGTCTTGATGGGAAGGACCAAGGCTGTTGCGTCAACCTTCACCGGGCCGTAATCGATGCGCTGGTCTTCCTGCTGAACGTCGTCGGAAGATTTGAACTCAGCCTGGAGGACTAGCCGGATCACAATTCCCGTATCCGGATCGACGAAGATCTCGCCATGATAGGGCACTATGTCCTTGAAGTACTGGTCATACGCGGTGTGTGTCTGCAGAGTGCCCCTGGCTGTGTAGTCTCCCGTAAGGTTGCCTGCGGATCCTGTACTCGAGAAACGCATTATACCTGTCTGCTCGGAAGTCGGGAAGCAGCAATAGTTCACGGCGTAGTGGGACTTTTTCTTGTCCACGGAGAAGGCATAGACGGCAGCGGTCTTTTTGTTGATGGTCTCCCAGCGAAGCCAGCTGATTGTGCCGGCGGTCTGCGCATCCTGGAGCACGCTGCTCAGAACCGGTCCCTGCCCCAGCAAAGCGATATAGCCATTCTGGCCCCATGGGGTCTTATCCTTTGACTTGGACAGCTTTTCGACGCCGTTCTGGGTTTCGACCGGCACTTCTGTCGAATTGATGTAGTGGATGTAGCGGTTGGCCTCCACCAGGTTCGGATCCATCGTCGTACCGCCGGAGTGCATCCCGGACGCGGCGGCAAGGGCTCCAACGTTGTCCTGAAAGCGTAAGGTAGTTTTGGTTGCGGTCAAATGCGGCAGTTGGGCGTAGGTCTTTGTTGTGTAATCGACAGCCTTGTCGAGGATGGCCTTTTGCGCGGCGGCGTCGGGGGCGGGAGTGGCGGGCAGGTCGGTAACCGGGGGCGGCAGCATGGCGCTGCTCGCTTCAAGGACGTAGATCTGCTCGGTCGAGTAGGCGCCGGGAACATATGAGACCAGGCCGTTCATCGCGGAACGGGTGAGCTCTTCTGTCAGCTCGACCTTCTTGAGCTCGGCTGCCACTTCGGCGTCGGTCTTGTGCAAGCGCTGCAAGGAAAACAACATATCCTTGAGTTCTTGTACTGTGATTTTCTTGGCGGCCCACGCGGGCGACGCAAGGAACAGAATAACGAGAATCCATGCGAACCGTTTCATTTTCTCTCCTTTTGCAGCAAAGCCTGCAACCCATTCGACGGTGAAATACTCTTGCTGGTCACGTTCATTTCAGCCATCTCGTGAACAAATCAATATACTGCGCAGGAAGAGTTCGGATCAGATCCAGCACTGCCGGATGGACGCGGCGGCTTAACTTCGCGGCTTCGGTGTATCCTCTCTGCGATTAGCAAGAGCCGCTGTCATTATACAGATCGATTGCCGTGAGCGTCGGTGACAGATTGAAGGACATCTTCATCCTGAATGCCCAGCCTGCAAGGCCGAGGCGGGAATGGTAACCGAGCCCATGCGGCCCGAGTTTTCGTCTACTAAAAGAATGCGCAGTGAAGTGATGGACGGCTTCAGATGCACAGTGCGCTCGACGGATAGGCCGTTCTTAAGCAGATATTGAAGGGTGGAATTCTTCAGTTGCAGTCCAAGCCGCTTCCCCTCGACCTGCGCCTGAAGGCCCGCATCGTCGCGCTGCACCAGGAAGACATCCAGATTACCGCTCCAGCGGCCGGATTTCTCTTCCAGCGCCAGATCGCCGGCGGCGACGGTAATCTTCACTCGGAGGTCGCCTGCGGAGGCGATCGGCTGGGCAGTCACAGCTACCTGGTTGGCATCCACTGGCAGCCAGAGCGCCTGGTGGAAGCGCTCCTTGAGGGTGGCCGGCTCTTTGGTGTAGAGGTAGCCGGTGCGATAGTGCAGCGTGAGGCCGGGGCGCTTGGAGGCCAGCTTGAGGGTGAGCAGGTGGAAGGTGTTGTCGGCAGGGAGGTCGGGCGTAAAGCTGAGCAGATAGGCGGCATGGCCCTCCTCAATTACGCCATTGAGCTCTGTAGCAATGCTGTCGGAGCGCCGGAAGATGCGTCCACCGGTGGCCTCGGCCAGGTGGCGGATGGGCCCCTGGATGGCGCGCGTGTCCTGTTGCATTTGGGCTATCATACGCCCCGGTTTCAGTATGTGCCCTCCATTATCAAACATGTCGATGTCTATACCTGCGGTTGCCTCCGGGCCCAAGCGACCCAGCTGTTGCTGGATCGGCGTCACTTCCGCCAGTTCGACATTGATTCTACTGATGCTGGCGTCGACCATTCCGCCTTCCAGTTGCGAAACATCCAGCGGATAGACGCTGACATGGGCGTCGTTCATCGCCTCCTGCGTCCGCAGGGTATTGGGATCGATATACTTATCGCCCTTTTCAATGCTCGCCGCCTTGTTGCTCCAGTCGGCCAAGGCATTGTCGCTGGAGATCCAGACCAAGTTCTTGTGGCCGGGAATCGACGCCAGATGCCAGGCCACACCCACCAGGATCATCATCGCATCGCGGCTGGGATTGCTGCCCCAGTCGCGCAGTGCCGGGTCAAGGTTTTGCCTGTGCCCATCCGAATCGTTGCTTACACTGCCATTCACGTAAAGCAGATCCTCGATACTATGAACCGTCTCGAATTGCTGCCGGTTGCGCCGCTCTTCGTCCTGCGCATTTTGCAGGTCCTGCGCACTGGGCATCCACCGGCTCAGTTTTTCCTCCAGCAGTGCATGATCGCTCGTCTCCTCGGCCAGAATCTGGAAGCTGACGCGTTTCATCACGTACAGCCCGACGCGCTCGCCGGCCGGGAGAGCCCGCAAAAAGCGCATCGTCTGCGCCCGTGCATAGCTCAGATCGCTGAAAGTCAGATTGCCCACATCCACCAGGAGAATCGTGGAGCTGCTCTCTGGCTCGCCGCCCTCGTTCTTTGCATCGCTCGGGCCATGATTGGAGATTTCGGGCTGGGCCGGCGCGGCAACGGATGAGCCGGGGGCAGCGGCGGAGACCTCTTCAGCGGCTTGCGAGAAGTAGCGGACCTGCTGCTTGCGCCCGTTGTCGTAGATCTCGAAGTCTTCCGGTTTCAGGTCCTTCACCGGATAACCTTTCTTGTCGTATGCCACGACACCTATATCCACCAGCCGCGAAGCAACCTTCAGTGTGAAGCCGGAGGGCTGGGGCATGCCGGGATTAACGGGAGCGTCCGGAACTCCGCTGGCCTCCGCCACGGCGATTTCCTGCTCAGGCACTGGGGTGGACAGAGAGTCGGGCGCGGTTCCGGTGCCGGCAACTGGCGGGGCCGTTGGGGCTGCGCCCACCATTGGTGAGGCCGGCGAGGCTGGCTGCGCTACTGCTGTCTCCGCGGGCTTTGCGGCTTCCGAAGGTGCGTTTTCCGGGTTGGCGGTCTTGATCTGCGCAGCGTCAGGAGAAGGCGTTCCAGAAGCGAGTTCCGCGTCCCCAGTCACCACGCGCGCATCGGCGCGGAAGAGATGATATTGCTCAAAAGCAACGTCATTTAACTTGATCTGTGGAGGTCCCTGTGCGACAGACAAGATTTGAGAAGGTTCGTATGTTTCAGTGAGTCCCATGACGGGGCTAGTATGGAGGGGAGTATCCTCCACGATCTTTGAACTCTGCGCCAATGAAAGCGCTACACTCTTCAGCGGGCAGATATAGGTTTTACCGCCGATTTCCACCGGCCCGTATTCCACCACGATGGAGGCCCTGGCAACCGGATCGTTTGTATTCAGTTCGGCTTGCACCATCAGGCGAAGGATCGTTCCGCTGGCAGGGTCAACGGTTATTTCCCCGTGATAAGCGACGATCTGGCTAAAAGGAGATAGGTTCGCGACGCCTCCCGGAAGTTGTTTGGGGACACAGCAGTAATCCACTCTGTAGTGTGACGTTTCTTTGGGCACGGAGTAGCTGAAGACGGCCATAAGGCCGCTGTCACCCTCTTCCCAGTGGCTCCAGGCCAGCTTGCTCCGGGCAGCATCCTCCAACACCGTGCCAAGGATAGGCCCGAAGACCCCCCATGTAGTCAACCCATTAGCCTTCTTATCCTTGGCCGCGCCGGTATCCACAGCCTCAAAGCCGTGGCGATAAGTGACCGTGACACTGGAATTGCCGACGGAGTGCAACGGCTGGTAGAGAGTGGTGGGACTGTTCAAATGCTGCTGAAGTGGCGTGTCCTCAAAGCGGGCGGTAACCCTGGTGGCTAAGATGTTTGGCAACAGGGGGATGGTCTTGCTGACATAGTTCACGGTCAGAGCCATCATCTTGCGTTGCGTGGCGAGGTCTGGTGGATCATTGTCGGGAATCTCCTCGTCCGGAGGATCAAGAAACTCTGATGCGTTGGCCAATGCAACCAGCGCCGCTTGAACTTTTTCGCCGGGCAAGCTGGCTTTCCAGTGCGCGAGCAGGGTTGAATTTAACCGTTCTGTCAGCTCCAGTTCGGAGAGATGCTCTGCTACTTCCGCATCCGGCTTGCCCTGGGAAGCATTTATTATCTGCTCCAACTGGTCCACTGTCACGCGCTTGGCAGCCCATGCGTGCGACGCCAGCATCAGAACTATGAGAATCGATGCAAACCGTTTCATTTTCTCTCCTCCTGCAGCAAAGCCTGCGTGCATTCGACGATGAAATACCCTTGCCGGATACAAATTATTCCAAACGGGGAAACCCCCGGCTGTGCCGGGGCGACAGTCGATATTTGACAGTTTCGGGCGTCCATCGCCGAAAACTCCAATCGTGAGCCGGCAAAGCACACGGAAGGAGTTTCAGAATAGGAGAATATGACAGTACAGCCACTCCAAGTGAAAGTGCAAGTACTATTTGTTTTTATCCGTTAATACATCGCAAGGATTGTTATTTATCCGTTAATACATCGCAAGGAGTTGTATAAAGAACTGCGTTAGCATAAGGGCAAAGTATTCAAACGATTGGCCAAGCAGCAGGAGAGAGTTGTCGTGGAGGGTCACCTCCGGCCGGATCACGTTCACATACTTCTTTCGCTTCCGCCCAAGGAACGGTCAATCAGATGGTTGGATTCATCATTGGTAGAGCGCAATCCACCTGCCGCGCATGTACGGGGAGCGGAAGCAGATATTTGCGGGTCAAAGTTGTGAGTATGTGGGTTTCTCGTTTCAACCGTAGGCCTGGATGAGGCCGTGGTACGGGAGTACATCCGCAACCAGGAACGGAAGACCAGCGCCTGGTGCAATTAAATATGTGGTAACGACCTGCCACCGATAAGGTGGCTCAAACCAACCGGGGCCGCGTCAGCAACCCCGCCCAAACCGCTTTGAGCGGCTCACATCGCAAAGCCCCCAGCTCTGCCGAGGGCATTATTCGACAACTGATTTATCCTGAATGGCCTGCCTGCAAAGCCGAGGCGGGAATGGTGACCGAGCCCATGCGGCCGGTGTTCTCGTCCACCACCAGGATGCGCAGTGAAGTGATGGATGGCTTCAAATGCACGGTGCGCTCGACGGAAAGGCCGTTCTTAAGCAGATATTGAAAGGTGGAATCCTTCAGTTGCAGTCCAAGCCGCTTCCCCTCGAGTTGCGCCTGAAGTTCCGTGTCGTCGCGCTGCACCATGAAGACATCCAGATTGCCACTCCAGCGGCCGGATTTCTCTTCCAGCGCCAGATCGCCGGCGGCGACGGTAATCTTCACGCGGAGGCCGCCTTCGAAGGGGATCGGCTGGGCAGTCACCGCCACTTGATTCGCATCCTCTGGCAGCCAGATCGCCTGATGGAAGCGCTCCTTGAGGGTGGCCGGCTCCTTAGTGTAGAGGTAGCCGGTGCGATAGCGCAGAACAACTCCTTTTTGGTTGCCGGTCAGCTTGACGGTGAGGTTGTGGAACTGGCCGTTGGCTTGCCCTTCGGGGTAAAAGCTCAATTGATAACTGGCATGGCCGTCCTCAATTACATCATTGAGCTCTGTACCGATGCTGCCGGAGCGCCGGAAGACTCGTCCGCCAGTCGCATCGGCCAAATGGCGGATCGGCCCCTGGATCGGGCGCATGTCCTGTTGCATTTGGGCCGTCAGACGCCCCGGTCTCAGATCGTGCCCTCCGGAGTTGACATCGGTTCCCGAAGTGAATTCCGGACCTGTTATGCCCGCCGACTGACCCCCCGGAGGCCGCAAAGCCTGCGGCGCCAGTTCAACGCTTCGGTTTGAGATGCTGGCGTCGACCATTCCGCCTTCCAGTTGTGAGACATCCAGCGGATAGACGCTGACATGCGCATCGTTCATCGCCTCCTGCGCATGCAGGGTGTTGGGTTCGATATACTTGTCGCCCTTTTCAATGCTCACCGCCGTGTTGCTCCAGTCGACCAGCGCATTGTCGCTGGAGATCCAGACCAGGTTCTTGTGGCCGGAGATCGCCGCCAGATGCCGAGCCACGCCCACCATGATCATCATCGCATCGCGGCCGGGATTTTCGCCCCAGTCGCGCAGTTCCACACCAAGCGGTTGCGTGTGTCCCTCCGCTTCGTTGCTGGTATTGCCGTTCACATAGAGTAGGTCCTCTTGTTTTTTAACGGTCTCGAATTGCTGCCGGTTGCGCATCTCCTCGTCCTGTGCATTTTGCAAGTCCTGCGCGTTGGGCATCCACCGGCTCAATTTATCCTCCAGCAGGGCGTGATCGGTCGTCTCCTCGGCCAGAATCTGGAAGTTGTGGGATTTCAACACGTACAGCCCGACGCGCTCGCCGGCCGGGAGAGCCCGCAAAAAGCGCATTGTCTCCGCCCGTGCGTAGCTCAGATCGCTGAAAGACAGATGGCTGGCGTCGATCAGCAGAATCGTGGAGTCGCTCTTCTCCTTGGCGCCTTCGCTTTTTGCATCGCTCGCGCCGTGATTGGAGAATTCTGTCTGGGCTGAAGCGGCAACGGATGAGCCGGGGGCAGCGGCGGAGACCTGTTCTGCAGCTTGCGAGAAGTAGCGGACCTGCTGCTTGCGCCCGTTGTCGTAGATCTCGAAGTCTTCCGGCTTCAGATCCTTCACCGGATGTCCCTTCTTGTCGAATGCCACGACACCTACATCCACCAGCCTTGAGGCAACCTTGAGAGTGAAGCCGGAGGGCTGGGGCATGCTTGGATTGGCGGGAGCGTTCGGAACTCCGCTGGTCTCCGTCACGGCGATTTCCTGCTCAGGCGCCGAAGTGGACGGATAGGTGGGCTCGGTTGCGGTCATGGCAACTGGCGGAGCCGATGGAGCTGCGCCCGAGATTGGTGAGGCAGGCGCGGCTGACTGTGCCGCCTCCACGGGCTTGGCGGCTCCCGAAGGCGCGTTTTCCGCGTTGGCGGGCTTGGTCTGCGCAGCGTCAGGAGGAGGCGTTCCAGAAGCGAGTTCCGCATCCCCGGTCAACACGCGCGCATCGGCGCGGAAGAGATGATATTGCTCAAAGGCAACATCGTTCAACTTTGTCTTCAGGGGTAGCAATGCCGCTGCTTCGGGGAACAAGAAGTTGGGGTTGAACTGAAGGGTTTGCGCCAGTGTGCTGGAGACGCTCCTGACAGGACAGAAGTAGGTTCTGTCGCCGATTTCCACCGGCCCGTATTCCACCATGATGGAGGACTTGGCAACCGGGTCGCTTGCTTTCATTTCTGCTTGCAGCATCAGGCGAAGGATCGTTCCGCTGGCAGGGTCAACGGCGATTTCCCCGTGGTAAGCGACAATCTGCCTAAAAGGAGATAGGTCCGCGACGCTTGTCGCACTTTGTTCGGCGACACAGCAGTAATCCACCGTGTAGTGGGACTTTTCTTTAGGCACGGAGTAGCTGAAGACGGCCATAGGTCCGCTCACACCCTGTTCCCAGTGGCTCCATGCCAGCTTGCTCCGGGCAGCATCCTCCAACACAGTGCCAAGGATGGGCCCGAAGATACCCCATGTGGTCAACCCCTCCGGCTTCTTATCCTTGGTCGCGACGGTTTCCACGGCCTCATGGCCATGGCGATAAGTGACCGTGACACTGGAATTGCCGACAGAGTGCAACGGCTCGTAGGGAGTGGGGGAACTGTTCGAATGCCACTGAAGTGGCGTGTCCTCATAGCGAGAGGTGACCCTGGTGGCTAAGAAATTTGGCAATTGGGGGATGGTCTTGCCGACATAGCTTACCGTCAGAGCCATCATCCTGCGCTGCGCGGCGAGGTCCGGTGGAGCCGTGGCGGGAATCTCCGCTGCCGGAGGATCGAGAAACTCCGATGCATCGGCCAATACAACCAGCGCCGCTTGAACTTTTTCGCTGGGCATGCTGGCTTTCAAGCGCGCCAGCCGGGTGGAACTTAGCCGTTCTGTCAGCTCCAGATCGGAGAGATGCCACGCTACTTCCGCATCCGGCTTGCCCTGGGAAGCATTCAATATCTGCTCCAACTGGTCCACCGTCACACGCTTGGCGGCCCATGCGGGCGATGCCAGCATCAGAACTACGAGAATCGATGCAAACCTTTTCATTTTCTCTTCTCCTGCAGCAAAGCCAGCGACTATTCGACAGTGAAATACCCGTGCCGGTTACGAATCGCAGACGAGATATTCATCCTCAATGGCCAGCCTGCAAGGCCGAGGCGGGAATGGTGACCGAACCCATGCGGCCGGTGTTCTCGTCCACCACGAGAAGCCGCAGCGAGTCCATGGCCGGCTTTATCTGGACAAAGTGGTCGAAAGGAACGCCGCTGGAGAGCAGGTTCTGGTAGGTGGAGGCTTTGAGGCGCAGTCCCAACGTTTGCCCCTCGACCTGCGCACGAAGGCCGGCGTCGTCGCGCTGGATGAAGAAGATGTCCAGCTTGTCGGTCCAGCGTCCGGCGCGCTCTTGCAGGCCCAGGTCGCCGGCGGCAATCTTGATCTTCACGCTGGCGCCGGCGTCCATGGAGACGATTTTGGCGCTCACTGCCACCTGGTTGGCATCCAGCGGCTCCCAGACCGCCTGCTGGAAGCGCTCCTTGAGGGTGCCCGCTTCCTTTGCGTAGAGGTAGCCGGTGCGGTAGTGCAGAGTCAGTCCGCGCTGCCTGCCGGCGAGCTTGACGGTGATGGTGTGATACTGTCCGTCGGCCGGACCCTGGGGATAGAAGCTGACGCGCACGGCGGCGTGGCCGTCTTCGATGATATCGGAGAGCTCCGCAGCCAGATCGCCGGACCGGCGGATGGTGCGCCCGCCAGTAGCATCGGCCACTTGCCGGATGATCGGCTGGATGGGATGCAAATCCTGGTTCATCTCGGCGGTGATGCGTCCGTCGGTCGTGATGCGCGACGGCGCAGACTTACCGGCCATCGAGGCCATTTCCGCGGCTGCCGGAGTCAACTCGACGTTACGATGCTGGATGTCTGCGCCGACGGTTTGGGCTTCAAGCTGAGAGACATCGAAGGGATAGACGGCGACATGGGCGTCATTCATCACCTCCTGGGCACGCTGGGCATAGCTGTCAAGGAACCTGCTGCCTTTGTCTGTGCTCACGTCCTGATCGCGCCAGTCGGCGAAGACATTGTCGCTGGAGACCCAGACCAGGCTCTTGTGGCCTGGGATGGCGGAGAGATGGCGCGCCACGGCGACCAGAATGATCAGCGACGCGCGGGCCGGATTGCTGCCCAGGTTGAGCAACTGGGGATCGGTGGCGGTGGCTGCGACTGGCTCATCAATGCGATTGCCGTTCACCGAGTCCAGGTCAGCGACGTTATGCACCTCATTGAAGGACTGGCGGTTGCGGGTCTCATCCTCCTGCGCCTGGGCGACGGACTGGGCGCTGGGCGAAAACTTCTGCAGACGGGCCGTCAGAGCGGCGTGATCGGCGGTGATCTCCTGCAGGACACGGAAGCCTATGCTGGTCATGGTGTAGATGCCAACCCGCTCCGTGGGAGGCAGGGAGGCCAGGAACTTGAGCATCTGCTGGCGGGCGTGGTTCAGGTCTCCCCAGGCAATGTGGCTCTCATCGATAAGCAGAACCGTGCAGCCGGTCTCGGCTGCCGGCGACGCGGCGGGCGCGCCGGGTGAATCCACAGCGCGATTGGAAAAGCTATGCTCCGGTGCCGGGGCGGCTGCCGGCGCCGCAGGGGCCTGATCCGCAATCTGGCTGAAGAAACGCAGCTCCTGCTTGCGCCCGTTATCGTAGACCTCGATCTCTTCCTGCTTCAAATCCTTGACGGGATGGCCCTTCTTGTCATAGGCCACAATGCTCACATCCACCAGCCGTGAGTCTGACCTTGAGCGTATAGCCGGAGGTCTGAAGAGGGTTGAAGTTGGCGGGCTGGTCGGGAACGCCGTTGGCCGCAGCCATACTGATCTCTGGAATCACCGGCGCGGGCGGCGGGGTGGGCGGAGTTACCGTCGGCTTCGCGGCGGGCGGCACGCTAGCTTCGGGCGGCGGGGCTGATCCCGGAGCTGGGGCTTGCGCGGAGGGAGCCGGCGATGCATCCGGCGGCGCAAGGCCGGGAGCGGGCGGGGCGACTGGAGCTAGAGCGTTGGGTTCGCCCGCATCGGCAAGAAAGCGCGCCGACGCGCCGAGGCGGTGATAGTGCGTGAAGTTGGTCTCGTTCAGCAGCAGGAGCGGTGAGAGATCCTGATTACTGGCCTCTTCCATGGAGAGTGCCAGGCTGCGAACCGGGCAGATAAAGCGCTGATCGCCGATGGAGACAGGGCCGTACTCGATCACGGTGGCGGCGCGCAGCAGCGGATCGCCTCTTTTCAATTCAGCTTCCAGCGTGATGCGCAGGATGGCTCCGGTGGCGGGATCGACGGCGAGCGAGCCGTGATAGCCGGGAGTTTCTCTGAAAGCGTGCGAGACAACCGGCTGCAGCGGGTTGATCATCTGTCCGCCCGACCTTCCTCGTCCTCCCTCCGCCGAGCTCGGCTTCGCCGGGCTGCTCTTCCATGACGCAACAGTAGGTGACCCCGTAGTGCGAAGCGGCGCGAGGCACCGTGTAGTGATAGACCGCAACCAGACCGTTTGCCGTCTGTTCCCAATGGCTGAAGGTTACCGTGCCTTTGGCGGTGTCGGCCAGCACCACGATCAGAGCCGGGCCGAACTCGCCCCAACTATGCAGGCCCAGCTCCAGTTGGGGCTTGGGAGCGCTGGCAGCCGCGGACGCATTAGAATCCAGAATCTCGTGGCCTTCGCGATAAGTGATCTCCTGGCTTGTAGTTCCTACCTGGTGCAGACCTTCGCGCACCGCCCAGCCGCCTTTCTCCAGCACTTGCGGACTGTTGTCGAAGCGTTGTGTGACGCGGGTGGCGAAGAAATTGGGCAAATGGGGCAGGATCATAACCGCAAACCCGCGCGCCATATCCATCATGTGCTGCTGCGCGGCGGCATCAGGAGGGGCCGTGGCGGGCAGTTCGCTGGCAGGCGGGTCAAGGAAGGCCGATTGGTCGGCCAGCAGTTGCAGGGCCAGGACAACGCGGGGGCTCAGTGTGAAACGGGCGGCAAACCGGTTTAGCGTAGCATCCGTCAGCCGCTCGGAGAGTTCCAGGGCGTTGATCATGCGCACCATGTCGGCGTCCTCCGTATGCGTACTAATGGCCGCCGTCAATGTCTGCTCCAACTGCTCGACCGACACGCGCCTGGCGGCATAGGCAGGAAGAGCCAGGACTGCCACGAGCGCCAGCAAGATCAATTTCCGCAATGAACCACCCCCACTGATTGACGATATACCCGCAA
>CAWFZU010000061.1:0-11355 GCA_963820195.1 uncultured Acidobacteriaceae bacterium
AGTGGCGCCCCTGCTTTCCGTCGCGATTTGCAGTGAGCGCTTCGCGGTTCCCGGCATAGCCGCCGACCCGGAGTCGCTCTTCGCCTGGTTTGCGGCGCAGGGCGTTCCCTGCATTGCGCTCACGCGTGGCGCACGGCCCATTCTCGGATGGGATCGCGGACGCCGCTTCAAGATTGAGGTCGCGCGGATCGACGCGGCGGATACGCTGGGCGCGGGAGACGTGCTGCACGGAGCCTTTGCGCATTTCTACGCAGCTGGTGATGGCTTTGAGCCGGCCCTGCGGCACGCCGCGCAGATCGCAAGCCTCTCCTGCCGGAGCCTGGGTACGCGGGGATGGGCGACGCAGGGCGTCCGCGCAGCCGACAGCGCGAACGTCATTTAACCCACTCCAAATCCTTCGAATGGATAATGTTGTAACCAACGGTGTAGCAGTAAACACTTGCAGGCATAAATTCAAAGTTGATGTTTTGTTCTCGGCAAGTCAACGATTTGGTCCTTGAAGTAACCAAGACTCTCTTCAGATGATTCTTATGACAGAAACCGATTAGGCTGCTCAGTTCTTGAGGATTCGAACAATAACGGTCTGACCATTTCACCTCTACCGCCCACGCCAACTTTTGTGTATCGGCCGCGAGTTGAACTAAATCCACCTCTCCCTTGTCGGAACCTCTATCCCATCGTGCGTAATAAAGAGTCGCGTCGCTATGAAACCACTGAGAAAATATTGCAGTTTCAGCCAGACTGCCGATTCCATTATCGTCCGCTTTCATAGGGGAAAAAAGCGCGGCGCGCATAGTTGGATTAGTCAGGTAAACCTTGAAATAGTTCGCGCGATGAAACCTTTTCGCATTATGGTCTACCCGATGAACGACCTTTATCAGGAAGGCTGCCTCCAGGTACTCAATGTACCTCTTAATGGTGTTCTTGGCGACTCCAGAGTTCTGTGCCAGTTCCTGCAGCGAAATCTCATTCGCGGTGTTGAATGCCAACGTGGTGAATAAATAATTCAGTTCCTGAATATCCCCGATGCCATACAGGCTTGGCAAATCTCTGAGCAAGACCTTATCAACAATATCGCTCTTGATAAACCTTCCAAGATTAGCTTGAATCTGAGGCGAGAAGATCACCTCTGGATATCCGCCAAAGTTCAAATAGTTAATAAACTCGTTATTGAATGAATCGATATTATTTGCTGCAAAATAGTGGCGTGGAGGATCCTCTATTGGCTCCTTTACCATGTCAGATTTATTCATGAGGTCAATGTATTCGAAGAAAGTGAGGGGAGGAAGTAAGAAATCAGTGAATCTTCCCGCGCCAGATTCCTGTGACTTAAGTCGTAGCGCGGCAGCAGCAGATCCGGATGCTACAAGCTTTATGTTGGGATATGTGTCGATAGCTGACTTTAAGTGAACCTCCCAATTGCGCAGGTACTGTATTTCATCAAAAAAAACATAAATCTGGTCGCGTTTGTAATCCACGCCGCTCGACTGCGCATAGTATTCGAGCAGTTTTTCCAAACTGAGCCCGTTATATATTGGGTGGTCGACTGATAAATATCCGATGGATTGAGGAGACACTCCATCATCGATGAGTGCCTGAATCGCGTGATGAATCATTACGGTTTTTCCCACGCGTCTGGGACCCATGAGAACAACGGCCCTGCGCATCCTTTGTTCCTTGACCAATGGGAGGAACAAATTAAAATAGGCACGCCGTTTCAATTCTCCAAAAATTGTACTGATAGTGTGATCACCTTGCCACCACGGGTTTTCGGATTGGATTCGTTGGATGATTTCTGCTGATGAAATTTCCTGCATAGTTGGAAAATACACCAACCGAGAAATAATGTCAACGGTCTGACTCTAAATAGATTTGTCGCGTAATCTATTGATAGCAAAGATGATATGCAAGGAAAATAGTACAACGTACCGGAAGGAATCCCGAATAGAGATTATATTGTGGTCAAACCATCACCCGGCGGCGGTGGCCTTTCTTGCCGGCGGCTTGCTGGCGGCGGGCCTGGGGATGGCGCTCAGCTCCGCCTTGCCCTCGGCCAATTGCATGAGGAAGTCCTGGCTGGCGAAGGGCTTGGCGTCCTTGAGGAGCTTGCTGGCGCGCAGGTAGCTGCCGTCGGGCTGCTGGAGGCGTGCTTTTACATTGTCAGCAAGATAAGCGGGCAGAATCTCGTCGTGGATGCGGGCCAGAGCCGCCGGATCGCGCACCGGGAAGGCCACCTCGCAGCGCTCGAAGAGGTTGCGCGGCATCCAGTCGGCCGAGCCGAGATAGATTTCGTCGTTGCCGCCGTTGGCGAAGTGGAAGATGCGCGAGTGTTCGAGGAAGCGGCCGACGATGGAGCGAACGCGAATGCGCTCTGAGAGGCCCTTCACACCAGGACGCAGAATGGAGAGGCCGCGGACGATCAGGTCGATCTCGACGCCGGCCTGCGAGGCTTTGTAGAGCGCTTCGATCACCGAAGGCTCAAGCAGCGCGTTCATCTTGGCGACGATGTGGGCGGGGCGTCCGGCCTGGGCGTGCTCCTGCTCGCGGCGGATGAGGCCGAGGAAGCTCTCGGCCATGGTCAGCGGCGCGACGAGCAGCGGGCGATAGTCGTCGATCTCGGCGTGGGCGGTGAGGTAGTTGAAGACCATGTGCACGCGCTCGGTCATCCGCGGATCGCAGGTGAGCAGGCTGAGGTCGGTGTAGAAGCGGGCGGTGACGGGGTTGTAGTTGCCGGTGCCCAGATGGCAGTAACGGCGGGTGACGCCGTCCTCGTCGCGGCGGACGAGCATGGCCAGCTTGCAATGGGTCTTGAGGCCGACGACGCCGTGGAAGACCTGCACGCCAGCGTCCTCCATGCTGCGCGCCCAGCGGATATTGGAGGCCTCATCGAAACGGGCCATCAGCTCGACCACCAGCGTGGTCTCCTTGGTGGTGGCGGCCTCGATGAGCGCCTGGAAGACGGGCGAGTCGTGGCTGGTGCGATAGAGCGTCTGCTTCATCGTGACCACGGCGGGGTCTTCCGCGCCCTGCTCAATGAAATCGACGACTGGATCATAGGAGTCGTAGGGGTGATGAAGGAGCACGTCATGTTCGCGCAGCTCATCAAAAATGTTGGTGGATTTACGGCCCAGCTTGAGGGGCCTGGGCGTGAAGACCGGGAACTTGAGGTCGGGCCGGTGTACGTCGCCATAGAAGAACATCAGCCGCGAGAGGTTTACCGGGCCATCGCCGCGGAAGACCTGATCCTCGTCCAACTCAAAGTTGACGCGGAGGCGCTCGACGATCTCCGGGTCGGCGCCGGTCTCGATCTCCAGGCGCACGGCGTCGCCCTTGCGGCGGTTGTGCAGCTCGACGCGAATGGTCTCCAGCAGCGATCGCGCTTCTTCCTCCTCGAAGTACAAGTTTGAGTTGCGGGTGACGCGGAAGGCGGCGCGGGCCAGCACTTCATAGCCGCGATACATTCCGGCCAGATTCTGCGCGATCAGGTCCTGCAGCAGTACGTAGTCATGCACTCCTTCGGCCGAGGGCAGGCGCACGAAGCGGGGCAGCGCGCGCGGCACCGTGACGACGCCCAGGACTTGAGGGCCGGAGCTGCGCCGCTTGAGCCGCAACAACAGCGCCAGGCAGAGCGCCACATTCAATACGCGCGGAAAGGGGTGGGCCGGATCGATGGAAATGGGCGTCAGCAGCGGGTCGACTTCGCGCTGAAAGTACTCCTGGGCATAGGCGCGGGCCTCTTCGTCGAGCTCTTCCCACTCCAGCAGCCGCACGCCCTGCTGGCGCAGCTCGGGCAGCAGGTGGTCATTCCAGCAGCGGTACTGCGCGTCGACAAAGCTGTGAATCTCGGCGGTCAGCACAGCCAGGGATTCGTCGGGGCGCAGGCCGTCGAAGCCGGGTTCGCGGTATCCGTCCTCGATGCGCTGCAAGAGGCCGGCTTGGCGGATTTCGACGTACTCGTCGAGGTTGGAAGCGGTGATGGCGAGGAACTTGACGCGCTCCAGCAGCGGGTTGGCGGGGTCCTCGGCCTCTTCAAGCACACGCCGGTTGAACTCCATCCAGGAGTGGTCGCGGCCGTTGAAGAGCTTTTGTTTCTGTGTCGTTCTGGCCATTGAATTTGTTCAGAGCGCCGTAGTTGGCAGTCTACAGCGTTTTGGTGGAAGAGGGAATAGGGCCCCATCAGACTCTCTTTGCGGTAGAGCATATCGCGGATGGTTCTACGCCTCTCCTCGTTCAATTCGCTTTCGGCTTTGCGGGCTACGGCGTCGCGTCGCTGCTTGGCGGTGGGTTCGACGAAGTCCGGCGCGCTGCACGCCGGACATCGGTTGGCGAAGCCGGGCTTGTCCGGGCGGAGTTCGAACTCCTCGGAGCAGATGACGCAGGTTTTTAATGGAAATGCCATACGCATCCATAATAACGCGGAGAATGCTTGCCGGCTAACAGCGCGTCTGGATGGTGTATTTCGGAATTTGCAATCCATGCAGCGAGAGCCTCCGCTTCGCAGTTATCGTGAGTTTGCAAGTCGCGGACTTGTGCGGATGGCCTTGACTGCCGAGTTGGCAAGTTGGCGGCATCGATTCTCGTCCATGCCTTTTGCATTGACCAGCATGACCCGGCGGGTTGAGGATAAAAGAAGCTTGCATCATCCTGAGAGAGGAGCCGTCTCCATGCGCCAGGAATCCGCCCTATCGAACGACAGGACAAACGACCGCCTGACTTCGCTGCCGCCGATTCTGGATGGCTCTCCAGCCTTCGAGGGGATGGAGGAGGTCTTCGAACTGATTGCCGCAGGGCTCTACAGCCTGGCCTCAATGCTGGTGGGCGAAGGCGAGCAGAGCGTGCGTCTGGTGGAGGCGGCGATCGCCGCAGCGCAGGTATCTCCTTGCACCAATCCGCAAGAGGCGCGCCTGAGCAGCCGTCGGGCGCTGGGCGCCGCGGCATTGGAACTGCTGGCCCAGCGCGACCCCGGCAGCCTGGCTGCGCCTGAGGGCCTGGCACCGGCTTCTGTCTGCATTGAGGAGGACGACCTGGCTGCGGCGGGCATCTCGAGCGAGGAGCTGGAAGGCATGATCGCCGGGCCGGAGCGCGACCGGGTGAGGGAGTGGCTGGAAGGCCTGCCTGCGTGGATGCGGACTGTCTTCGTGCTGCGCGCGGTGGCCGGGTTCAACGCCGCAGAAACGGCCGCGCTGCTAAAGGCGCACGGCGGGCCGCAAGCCGCCGCATGGACCCCGGAGGCGGCGCGCGAGGTCTTTCGCCAGGGGCTATGCTCGCTGGCCTCGCAACTGCTGAGAAACAGGGAATAGGGACTAAGGGACTAGGGACATAGGGAACCACAATGGCTCTGGCGATTCTCCGCGACCTCCTTTCCTCTCCGTATTCGTAAATGGGCTGGGACCCGCGCTGGCTTCCCTGTATGGTCAAGCGTTTCCGGCAGAGTCCAGACGCCCGCCCGGTTTGTTCGTTACACTAGAGATATGAAGCTGCCGCCGGTCAATCGCATCCGTCGTGGGGCGAAGATTACCGTTCCGCGGCGCTTCGGTGAAAGTCGAACGATCTTGATTTCCTCATTTTTTTCTGGCAACAGCTCAATTCGTCGCGTAGGCTGTGCCCTGTCGCTAAGTCTTGCGGGGCTGCTCACTTGCGGGCTGGCCGCACAGGCGCCGCCCAGCCAGTCGATCGCGCCGCCCGCGTCTCCCTTTCAGGGCAGCGTGGCGACGGGTGAGCTGTCCGCGGAGCCTCTCGCGCTCACGCTCGACGACGCCATCCAGCGCGGCCTGAAGACCAACCTGGGCGTCATCCTGAGCGGCACGCAGACGGCCGCGGCGCGCGGCGAACGGCTGAGCGAGTTGCAGGCGCTGCTGCCCTCGGTGGACGCGAGCGCCAAGGAAACCGTTTTGCAGGTGGACCTGCCCGCCGAGGGGTTGCGCATTCCCGGCTTTCCGAACATCATCGGGCCCTTTGGATATACCGATGTGCGAGCGTCGCTGACCTGGTCGCTGATCGATGTGGCTTCGCTGCGCAACTACCTGGCCGCGCGGCACAACTTTGCCGCCGCCCAATTGTCGGCGCAGGACGCGCGCGAGCTGGTGGTGCTGGTGGTGGGCAACGCCTACCTGCTGGCGCTGGCCGATGAGACCCGCGTGGCCAGCGTGGAAGCGCAGGTGGCTACGGCGAAAATTTCGCTCGACCAGGCGGTTGCCAATCACGAGGCGGGCACCGCGCCGCTGCTGGACGAGCTGCGCGCCCGCGTGGATTACCAGTCGCTGCGAGCAGCAGTTGATTGTGGCCGGAACGCTCTGGAAAAAGACAAGCTGGCGCTGGCGCGGGCGATCGGGCTGCCGCTGGCGCAGAGCTTCACGCTGGCCGACAAGGCGCCCTACGCGGCCTTCGACCAGATCGACGTGGAGGCGGCGATTCGCGAGGCCCACGCCAACCGCAAAGATCTGGCGGCGATGGTGGAGCAGGCCAAGGCGGCCGAGGAGCAGCGCAAGGCGGCCACCGCCGAGCGGCTGCCCACGCTCACCTTCAATGGCGACTACGGCGACATCGGCACGACACTGATCACACTCGCACGGCACCGGCGACGCCGCCGGCACGCTGAGCGTTCCGCTCTTCAAGGAGTTTGCCCTGCGCGGCGAGGCGCAGGTGGCCCAGGCGCAACTGGACACGGCGCAAGCCCGCTTGAGCGACAAGAATGCGCAGGTGGACGCCGATGTGCGCGATGCGCTGCTGGACATTGCCTCGGCGCAAAAGCAGGTCGAGGTCGCCCGGTCGAGCGTTGACCTGGCCAGCGAGGCGCTCAGCGAGGCGCAGCAGCGCTACGCCAACGGCGTCAGCGACAATCTGGCGGTCAGCCAGGCGCAACAGTCGGTGGCCCAGGCCAACGATCAATACGTGACCAGCCTCTACCGGCAGAATGTGGCCAAGCTCAGCCTGGCGCGCGCGCTGGGAGCGGGTGAGAGTTACAAGAATTATCTGGGAGGAAAGTAGACGTGGCGGATTTCACACCAACACCCATGCAAACCGATCCTGACGAGGGCGGCGAGATCGCGCAGCCGAACATCCCGCCGCAGAGGCATCATCATTGTTGTGGTTGTGGTCCTCGTGCTGGTTGCCGCCGGGCTTTGGTGGCGCTCCACCTATAGCGAGGACACCGACGACGCGCAGGTCAACGGCCACCTGATCCAGGTGAGCGCGCGCATCGCGGGCCAGGTCGCCAAGGTCTACGTCGAGGAGAACCAGGTGGTGAAGGCGGGCGACGTGATCGCCGAGCTGGACCCCGCGGACTACAAGGTTGCGGTGGAGAACGCCGAGGCGGCTCTGGCCAGCGCCCAGGCCAACGCCGCGGCGGCCAATGTGAATGTGCCCATCACCACCGTCAACACCGGCAGCAATCTGCGCTCGGCCGACGCCAATGTGAGCGGCACGCAGGCCGGCGTGGGGCAGGCGGAGAAGCAACTGGATGCCGCGCACGCCCGCGTGGCCCAGGCCCAGGCCAACTACACCAAGGCGCAGGCCGATCTGGAGCGCTACAAGCCGCTGGTGGAGAAGGACGTGATCAGCAAGCAGCAGTTTGACGCCGCCGTGGCCGCCGCCGACGCGACCAAGGCCGCCGTGGCCGACGCCCGCGCCAACGAGCAGGCTGCCGTCGATGGAGTGAAGGTGGCACTGCGAGCGCGAGGCGCAGGCCCAGGCCGGCTTGAAGTATGCCCAGACCGGGCCTGAGCAGGTGGCGGCGCAGAGTGCCCGCGCCAAGCAGGCCGAGGCGCAGGTGCAGCAGGCGCAGGCACAGCTCGACATGGCCAAACTCAACCTGAGTTACACGCAGCATTGTCGCGCCCGCGGCCGGCATCATCACCCGCAAGAGCGTCGAAATCAACCAGAATGTCGCGCCGGGGCAGAATCTGCTGATGCTGGTCTCGCTGGAAGGACTGTGGGTGACCGCCAACTTCAAGGAGACGCAATTGCGGCATATGCTTGCCGGGCAGGCTGTGGAGATTGACGTGGACTCGACGGGGAAGACGTACCACGGCAAGGTGACGCAGATTGGGGGCGCGACCGGCTCGGTGCTCTCGCTCTTTCCGCCGGAGAACGCGACGGGCAACTACGTCAAGGTCGTGCAGCGCGTACCGGTGCGCATCGACTTCAACGACCTGGCCCAAGAAGACCCCAATCACGAGCTGAGGCCGGGGCTTTCAGTGGAGCCGAATGTGCGCGTTAAGTAAGGAGTTTTATCCGGCCCGAAATCAGTTTGAGGTTTCACACACTTGCGCTTGTGATCGTATGCAAAGGCGGGAAACCGCGAGCCAGCTTCGTTCATGAAGCCCGCGCGAACGGCCACTGCCCCAGCCGCCGCGCGCGGAACAAATAAATCAGCGTGCCGGAAACGGCAATGGCGGCGGCAACGGCCAAGCCCCCCAGCGCGTGGCTGCGGTTGACCAACAGGAAGATAAAGCCTCGCCATCGCCACCAGCGGCGGCAGCGGATAAAGCGGCATTTTGAAGGGCCGCGCCAGCTCCGGCCGCTGCGCCCGGAGCAGCATCACTCCCACCTGTTGCAGGAAGAACTGCAGCAGGATGCGCGTGATCACCAGCATGGTGATGACCTGCGCCAGCGAGAAGAAGCAGAAGCACGCAGCCACCACTCCCAGCGCCACCAGCGAACGGTGGGGAATGCCGTGTTTGGGATGGACGGCGGCCAGAAAGCGGAAGTAGTTGCCGTCGCGGGCGGCGGCGTAGGGCACGCGCGAGTAGCCGAGCAGCAGCGAGAAGACCGAGGCAAAGGCCGTCCAGATGATCAGCGCGGCCATCAGCCGCCCGGCCACAGCTGCCAAAGGCGGAGCGGGCGATGTCGGCCACCAGTTGCAGGCGAACCGCTGCGCCGGCGGCTGGCGTGCGCCGCGGCGTCGCGCATGGAGGGCAGCGCGGCCAGGTTCATGGCCACATAAAACGCCGAGACGAAGAGCACCGAGAGCAGAATGGCGCGCGGAATCGTCCGCTCCGGCCGCCGCACCTCGCCGCCCAGGAAGCAGATGTTGTAGTAGCCCCAATAGCAGTAGGTCGTCAGCAGCGTGGCCTGCGCCAGCCCGCCCAGCGCCAGGCTCAGCGGCAGCGCGGGCGAGGCGGGCATCTGCCAGCCGCCTGGCCGCAGCATGCGCAAAGCCGGAGACGATGACCCCGGCGATGGCCGCCAGCACTCCGGCAAAGAGCACCCAGGCCAGGCGCGTAATGGAACTCAGGTTGCGATAGAGCAGCGCCGTGACCAGCAGGCAGGCTGCGGCGGCGGCGAAGTTGGAGTAGTGCAGCGCGGGCAGCGCGGCGATGGGCGCGCGGTCCAGCCCCGGCCAGAACCAGGCCAGAAAGCTCGACAGGCCGATGCAGCCCGAGGCGATGGACAGCGGCGCGGTGAAGCTCACCTGCCAGACGTAGAGAAAGCTGAGCCAGTTGCCGGCGCCGTTCGGGCCGTAGATCTCGCGCAAGAAATGCATAGGAACCGCCGGCCCGCGGAAAGGCCGCGCCCAGCTCGGCCCAGACCAGCCCGTCGGCCACGGCGATCACCGCGCCCAGCACCCAGGCCCACACCGAGAGCCGGTAGCCCGCCGCGGCGATCACCAGCGGCAGCGTGATGAACGGGCCGACGCCGATCATCTCCAGCATGTTGAAGGCCACGGCCGAGCGCAGGCCGATGCGGCGCTGGAGGGTGGGCGGCGGAGATGGAGGAGGCTAGGGGCATGAGGCTCTTTCGCTCCCCGGATTGTACACTGACGGGAAGTATGATTCTTACCGAGAGAGTCAATTCGTGCAGTCGTGTTGGCGGCCCTTGCGGGCCTGATTCTGGCGGGCGCGCTGCCCCTGACTGCGCAGCAGGCCGCGCAGCCAGCGGCAGTCCGAGCCGTCGCGAGCTGGCGTCCGTTCCCTTCCCGAGCCCAGCGAGATTGCCCTGCCCCTTGCCCGAAGACCGCGGCGCGGCGGCTCTGGAGCAATCGCTGAAGCGCCTCTCGACCACCGCCAGCGTGATGATGATCGTGGCCCATCCGGACGACGAGGACGGCGCGCTGCTGACCTACCTCTCGCGCGGCATGGGCGCGCGCGCGACGCTGCTGACGCTGACCCGCGGCGAGGGCGGCCAGAACGCCATGTCCGCCGAGAGCTACGACGCGCTGGGCCTCATCCGCACCAACGAGCTGCTGCAAGGCCGACGAGTATTACGGCGCAAAGCAGCTTTGGGGCACGGAGGCGGACTTCGGCTTCTCCAAGACGCAAGAGGAGTCCTTCGCCAAATGGGGCCACGAGCGCGTGCTCTACGACGCCGTGCTGGCCGTCCGCCGCGAGCGGCCGCAGGTGATCGTCTCCACCTTTGTCGGCGGCGTCACCGACGGCCACGGCCACCACCAGGTCTCCGGCGAGATTGCGCAGGAGGTCTTCAAGGCGGCCGGCGACCCCAAAGTCTTTCCCGAGCAGCTGAAGGACGGCCTGCAGCCCTGGCAGCCGCTGGCGGTTTACTCCATGGTCCCCTTTGCGCCCATCACACAGAAGGGAGATGTTCGACTACGCCACCGGCAAATGGGCTCCGGCGCGCTTCAAGAACTACGTCACCGGCGAATGGACCGAGGGCGCGCTCTCGACCGACGTGACAATTCCGGTGGGACATCTGGACCCGGCGCTGGGCCGCAGCTATGTGCAGATTGCGCGCCAGGGCTGGGGCGAGCAGAAGTCGCAGAACGGCGGCGCGAATCCGGCGCTCAGCGGCCCGGCTACGACCAGTTATCATTTATGGGCCGTTGCACGCTATGCACGGCCGGCACCCGACTGGATCATCACAACACACGATGATTTATTTCTGAATGAGAAAGTACAGATTGTAACGAAGATTAGTGAATTGGGAGTACGCGTGAAGGGGATTCCTCCCGATTGGCTCTTCAATGAAACACGGGAGATTGAAGATCGTCTGAATAACTTCCAGTCAGAGTATAAAACACAGTCGAGCCTATCAGCAGCCCATAAGCTAGCTTATATCTATGCTCAAATGCAAGATCTGCGCGGAAAAGTCTCCTCAAGTAACCTGGACACCAAATCCAAAGCCAACCTCATTTTTGAACTAGATTTAAAACTCGATCAATTTCAGTCAGCGCTCAAGGAATTACTGGGCCTCGACCTGATCGCCTTCACCACCAAGGCCGACAATCAGCCCAGCTTCGCAGGCAGAGGCGTATCTGCTGATGAAAGCCCGCGCAGCGTGACGCCGGGCGAGGAGTTCCGCGTGCGTATTCACACCGCGCGTGCCACCAATGAAGTTCAGTTGAGCCGCGTCTGGCTGGAGAGCCGCAGCGGCGATCCCTGGAAGACCGAGAAGCTGCCT
>CAWFZU010000062.1:0-5546 GCA_963820195.1 uncultured Acidobacteriaceae bacterium
TTAATGCCAATTGTGGCCCAGCTCGTTAATTTTTTTTTATTGGCTGGTTCCTTGGTTCCACCATTGGTGTTATTGTCGAGGGCGACGTCGAGGACATTGAGGCCGTGCGCGTGGCTCTCCACCTGGGCAAAATCTCGCTACTCGGCCACAGTTGCGGCGGCGTGCTGGCTCAGGCCTACGCCCTCAAGTACCAGCAGAACCTCTCCCACCTGATCCTAAACTCGACCTTCGCCTCCACGCGCGAGATGAACGTGGTGCTGGCCCGAGAGAAGGCCGCCATGCCTGCCGATAAGCTGAAGCGCCTGAATGAGTTGGAACAAGCGGGCTTGTTTGGCAAGGGCGAGCTATGGGAGCGCGGCCGCTACCTGGCCGAATATGAGACGCTCGCTTGGGGTCCCGGCTACTTTCCCTTCCTTTACGGCGCGCGCCCCGACTCCAACTACGACCCCGCCGCCGGCAACGCCCCCACCAACTGGGAGCTCTACCGCGCCATGTGGGGCTCGGACGGCGAGTTCATCATCGACGGGAACTTACGTTCAGTGGAATACGTGGAGCGCCTACCCTCGATCAAAGTCCCCACGCTGATCGTAGTAGGCGACCACGACGAGTGCGACCCCTCGCTGAGCAAAGAGATGCATGAGAAGATCGCCGGTTCGAAGCTGGTCATCCTGCCCAACAGCGGCCACATGAACTTCGTCGACCAGCCGGAGATGTGGCAGAAGGCGGTCGAGGGATTCTTAAGCGAGAAGTAATTCACTCTAAACGCAGAACGGCCCGGAATCCACTGGACTCCGGGCCGTATCGTTGACTTGCCGACTCGCTCTTACATGCCGGCCTTCTCCGCGGCCAGGGCGACCTTGGCCTGCTCGACCAAGCCGGTGAAGCCGGCCGGGTCCTTGACGGCGATATCGGCCAGAATCTTGCGGTCCAGCTCGACGCCGGCCTTTTTCAGGCCGTTGATCAGTTGCGAGTAGCTGAAGTTGTTCAGCTTGGCGGCGGCCGCGATGCGCACGATCCACAGCGAGCGGAACTGGCGCTTCTTCTGTTTGCGGCCGGTGTAGGCGAACTTCAGGCCGCGCTCGACGGCCTCCTGCGCTGCCTGGTAGAGCTTGGACTTCGTAAGGAAGTATCCACTGGCTCTTTCCAGAATCTTTTTGCGGCGGTCACTCCGCTTGGTGCTGCGTTTTACGCGGGGCATAGCGATTTCTCCATTTTGCGTTCGGTGATGCGGCTGGAGGCAGGAGGCGCCTTCCCGGACGGGAGTGCGCGGTAAACCTCTTCACTCGCTTTTCAAGCCTGAATCTCTCGCCGGGCGAACGCGTTTCGCATCGGCGGGGGCCAAGTTCTATCTCGGCCCATCAAAGGCAGTGGCAGGAACCCAATCCAAAGGTCCGCCCCACCGCAGGTGGTCAGGCGTAAGGAATCATGCGCGCTACCTTCTTGTAGTCGCCATCGGAAACCAGCAGGGTCCGGCCCAGCTTGCGCTTCGTCTTTGGCGCCTTCGAAGTAAGGATGTGCCGCGTCTTCGTCTGGCCCCGCTTGATCTTGCCGGTGCCAGTCTTGCTGAAGCGCTTGGCCGCGCCCGTATGTGTCTTCAACTTGGGCATTGTTCTTCTCGTCTGGAGCGGAGAGTTTCTCGCCCTCCGCAAGGCCCGTGAGACAGGACTTCCCCTGCCCTCTTGAGGCTTCAACCAGTATACAGCAGCGTTGCGATCCTTGCATCCGCCTCGTCCGGTTTCGGCGCACGGTTTCAATTGCGTCCAGCCGCCGCTTGAATGATTTGCGGGCTGGCGCGGCTTATTGCACCGGAGGAACTGGCGGGCGCGGCGGAGCCTGCGGCGGCGCGGGCGGCTTGGGCTTGGGCGCTTCCTGCTTTTTCGCCGGGGCGATGATCGCGTGCAGGATCGTGCCTTCCATGCGGGGCATGAACTCCACGACGCCGGCGTCGCCGATGTCCTGGATCAGCCGGTTGATGATCGCGTAGCCCAGCTCGCGGTGGGCCATCTGGCGTCCGCGGAAGCGCAGGCTGGCCTTGACTTTGTCGCCATCATTGAGGAAGCGGACCGCCTGATTCTTCTTGGTCTGGTAGTCGTGATCGTCCACGGTGACGGAGAACTTGCACTCCTTGACGGTGATCACCTTCTGTTTCTTCTTGGCGGCGCGGTCGCTCTTCTCTTTCTCGTAGAGGAAGCGGCCGTAGTCCTGGATGCGGCAGACCGGGGGAACCGCGCTGGGCGAAACCTCCACCAGATCGAGGCCGCGCTCACGAGCTATCCTGAGCGCCTCAAAAGGCGGAAGAATGCCGAGCTGTTCGCCGTTTTCGTCAATGACGCGGATTTCGCGCGCACGAATCTTTTCGTTGATGCGGATAAAGGACTTGGCCGAACGTTTGTCGAGTGCGATGGGCTCCTCCAAAAGTCGCCGTTGCCCGCCTTCCGGATCTGCCGGAAGCGCCGCGGGCACAAGAGCGCAAACTGAGTATAGCATTGGCCCGGCCCTGCTGAACAAAGGGTTTATTAGGGATTCTTGCTCGGCGTATGCAAAAATCAGAGCCCGCCCGCCGTGAAAGTGTCCATTCCGGGAAGCCGGCCGGTGAGATTTGAACTCTTGCTCCGGCGATTGCCCGTTGCAAAGCTCCGGTTTGGCGTTAGAATATAGACAGGTAGACAAACAGGAGGACAGGCACCATGGCGCTCAGTATCAAAATGCCTGAAGCAGATCGGCTCGCCCGCCGCCTTGCCGACACCACCGGCGAGACAATTACGGTTGCCGTCTTGCTCGCGATACGCGAACGATTGGAGCGCGAGGAGCGCCGGCGTCTGAATAAGGCTGCTCTTTTGGAAGAAATTCGAGCCATCAGTCATCATTGCGCTTCCTTGCCCGTTTTGGATACGCGCAGTGAAGATGAGATCCTCGGTTACGACGAGAATGGTATCCCAGCATGATTGTGGACACATCAGTGCTAATCGCCATTCTCTTCGAAGAGCCGGAAGGTCATCTTTTCGACGTTGCAATTCTCTACTCCGCGCATAGCAGAATAGCTTCGTCAACTTACCTTGAGGCTGCGATGGTCTTGCTGGCGCGAAGAGGCTCGGACGGAGTGCGCGCCCTGGACCTTCTGATTCTGCGATTCGGCATCGAAATAGTCGCTTTTACCGAGTCCCATGCGCGTCTGGCGAGAACAGCATTTGAGCGTTACGGCAAAGGTCGCCATCCGGCAAAGCTCAACTTCGGCGATTGCATGGCCTACGCGCTGGCCAAAGAGACCGGCGAAGAACTGCTCTTCAAGGGAACCGATTTTGCACTGACGGACATCGCTGTCGCTCCGTACTGATCCCGCTCGGTTTCTAACGCTGTCGCCTCCAGCGTTCCCTCGGCGTTCACTCCGATGACCCGCAGCCGCAGCAGCCGGTTGGCTTCCAGCCGTCCCTCCAACTCCACCGGCAAAAAGTTTTCCGTCAGCGCGGTAGTCCGGCCACGCGCCTCCATCTCCGCCGGCGTGTGCAGCGTGATCGCCTCCAGCTCGCGGTCAATGAAGCGCCTGCGGTGGGCCAGAGTCTTTTCAGCGGCCAGCGCGCGCAGGATGGCCATCCGCTCTCCAACCGCCTCCGCCGGAACCGGCCGCTCAGCGTGCAGCGCCCGGCCGGGTGTTCCCGGCCGCGGCGAAAAGGGAAAGAGGTGCAGGTAGCCGAAGGGCAGCGCCCGCACCAGCGCCACGGTCTCCTCGAACTCGGCGTCGGTCTCGCCGGGAAAGCCCACCATCACGTCCGCGCCCAGGGTCAGCTCCGGCCCGCAGGCGCGCCTCAGCGCTTCCACCTTCTCCACGTAATGCCATGGCCGATAGCGCCGGTGCATCCGCCGCAGCACCGCGTCCGAGCCTGACTGCAAGGGCAGGTGCGCGTGACGCGCCAGCCGCGTGCCGCCAAACTCCGCCATCAGCCCGATCAGCTCCGCGTCCCAATCCATCGGCTCAATCGAACTGAGCCGCAGCCGGGGAAGCGCCGTCTGCGCGAAAATCTGCCGCACCAGCCCCGCCAGCGTCCGCGGAGGCGCGTCTTCGGAGACCGACAAATCCCGCCCCCAGCGTCCCAGATTGATCCCCGAGAGCACCAGTTCGTTGCCCCCGGCGGCCACAAACCCCTCCACCTGCCGGAGAACCACTGCGTTGGGCAGGCTCTTGGACGGACCACGCGTCAACGGAATGACGCAAAACGTGCAGCGGTTCCCGCAGCCCTCCTGGATTTTGAGGTTGGGCCGGGTCTGCGCGCCGGGCATGACCTGCGCCTCTTCAAGAAAGGAGTGGGCAAACCGGTCGTCCGCGAATATTGGAGCCGAGCCGCCCGACAGTACCGATTCCACGCTGACCAAACCAGGCGGATGGTGTTGCATTCCCTCGGCGGTTAAAGCCGCATCCGCGATGGGCACCCCTTCGTCAAGGCTAAAGCCATGCCCTTTCAAAGCCTCGCCACCCCGATCTAGAAGCAACTGAAAGACAATCTCCGGCGCCAGCGCCTTGTGGCTGTTGCCCACCACGGCGGCCACGCCCGTCAGCCCCGCCAGTTCCTCCGGCGCGCGCTGTGCATAGCAGCCGGTCACCACGATCCTTGCCTGCGGATTCAGCCGGTGCGCCCGGCGGATGAAGGCCCGCGCCGCCCGGTCGGCCTCCGCCGTCACGCTGCACGTATTGACGATGACCACATCGGCCACAGAGGGCTTCCGCTCGTAGAGTCCCGCGACGCGCAGACGCTCGCTGACCGCCTCGCCATCGGCGCGCGCGGCCCTGCAACCGAAATGCTCCACGTGAAAGGTGGACGCCATGATCTCAGTCTAAGACCTGCCTGGCATTTCGGCAGAACGCCCCCAACGCAGAACGGCCACCCCGAAGGGTGGCCGCTGCTATCTTGCTTGCGAAGAACGCCTTACCGCTCGCTCTTCCAGTTGATCAGATCGCCCAGGGTGGTGGTTGAGCTGGAGACGGGAGCCTTGTGGCTCTCCTTCTTGTAGGTTTCCACCTGGGCGCGGCTGGCTTCGTGGTGGCCCGCGGCGCGCAGGCTCAAGCCCACCTTCTTCTCTTCCACGTTGATCTTGATGATCTTGAAATCGTGCTCCAGGCCGGTTTCCAGCTTGGACGGTCCGCCGCCTTCGTCGCCAGCCTCGGAGATGTGGCACAATCCCTCCACGCCCTCCGCAATCTCGACAAACGCGCCGAACTGCGCCGTCCTGAGCACCTTGCCGTGAACCTGATCGCCCACACGATGCGTGGCGAAGAAGCTCTCCCACACGTCCGGCTGCAACTGCTTGATGCCGAGACTCAAACGTCTGTTCTGCGGCTCGACGCCCAGTACGACTGCCTTTACCTTTTCGCCCTTCTTCACGATCTCAGAAGGATGCTTGACACGCTTCGTCCAGCTCAGGTTGGAGACGTGCACCAGGCCGTCGATGCCGTCTTCGATTTCGATGAAAGCGCCGAAGTCGGTCAGGTTGCGCACCCGGCCCTCGACGATGGTCCCGGCGGGATACTTATCCGTCAGGTTCTCCCACGGATT
>CAWFZU010000063.1:0-4563 GCA_963820195.1 uncultured Acidobacteriaceae bacterium
GACCAATTGCTGACGCGCTCGCCGATGGAGAACTGCTCCAGGCGCGATTGCTCTCTCTTGGGGCAGCGGGCTTCGGCCTTGCCCAGGTCGTAAATGATGTCCTGGCCCTCGATGCGCTTGACGGTCGCGTTGAGGACTTCCTTTTCGCGGTGGGCGTACTCGTTGAAGACCGTGTCGCGCTCGGCCTCGCGAACCTTTTGGAAGATCACCTGCTTGGCCAACTGCGCGGCGATGCGGCCCAGCGGCGTGGTGTCGCGATAGAAGCGCAGCTCGCTGCCAACTTCCACATCGGGCGAGAGGGCCTGAGCTTCAGTGAGCGTGATCTGATTCAGCGGATCCTCGCGGGGATCGTCGTCGGCGACAACCGTCTTATAGATGTAGGCCGTGATCTGTCCGGTTTCCTTGTTCAGCTCGCCGCGCATATTCTCCTGCGTTTTGTAAAACTTGCGCGTGGCCAGGGCGATGGCCTCCTCGACCGCGCCCACAACGATGGCGGGATCAATGCTCTTTTCCTGGCTCAAGAGCTCGATACTCTGATACAAAACGCTGGCCATACTCTGCTTGCTCTCTCTGTTTCGCTTGCGGCTTGCGCCGGTTGAGTTGTTATAGGGACCAGGGACTCAGGGACTAGGGACTAAGTCCACCGCACGCTGGCCGGGTCTCGTTCCTCGCTGCTTGCTCTCTAGTCCCTAGTCCCTACGTCCCTGCTTCTTCAAATCTCCGGCACCAGTTGCGCTTTCTCGATATTCACGAGCGCAATCTCCACCGTGCTGACGCCACACTTCCGGCTCTTGCTGTTCTGCTTGACCGCGTTGAGGTCGAGCGTAATGGTTTCGCCGTGCGCCCCAGCTTCGGTTCCCCGGACCTGGGAGACCAAACCTGCCAGCCGTCCCTGCCAGTGGCGATTGCCGCGGACCGGCTCGAAGGTCTGCACTTTGATCAGAGAACCCGTAAAGCGTTGATAATCCTCGGGCCTGACCAGCTTTCGATCCAGCCCCGGAGAGCTGGCTTCGAGCGTGTACTCGGCGCCCGGAACCAGGTCTTCCACAACCAGCAGCACGCCGAAATCCCGGCTGAAGGCTGCGCAATCCTCGTGCGTGACGCCGGAGAGCTGCTCGACCTTGAGCTTGCCCGCCTGCGTCTCCTGAATCAGCCGCTCGGGAAGGAATTCGTTCCCTTCTCCGTGCATGCCGGCTTCGATGGCCGCCTTGAGCTTCGCCCGTCCCTCGGCGTTCTTCTCCAGAAAAACGCGAAGAATGCGCTCTTTCGACGGGCCGGCCAATTCGATTTCCACCACGTCCAGCCCATGCGAGGCGGCCACGCGGCTTGCCGCCGATCGAATTTCTTCCAGCCTGACTGCCATCGTTTCCTACTGCGTTTGCCCTGTTCTGTGCGAAAAATCAAGGAAAATACCCCGAAAAACGGGGAATTTTTCCGCAAATAAAAAGTGGGCCATAAGCCCACTCATCTCTCCGCCAGCCGGTGCGGTCACGGCAATTCTGGCGGACAAACTCGTCTGCATTCTCAGCATAGGCTAAAATGCCGGGAATATCAATGGGAAAGTGGAGAAACAGGGTCAGGGGTCAGAGATCAGCCGGTTCTCCGATAGCCACTCCATTTAAGGCGCGCTGCCCTTTTTGAACAATGCCCTGATCTGCAAAACTCTCTGGCATGAGACGGAAAGCTGTTCCGCGCGTTGTGGTTGTTGCAGTGGGTTTGGATTGGGCCGCGGCTCTTTTAGCGCTGGCCGGCGAGTCCAACTGGCGGCGCAGGAGTAGAAAAGGGCGCGCTCCCTGGCCGGAGTGAAAAAGAGTATCGTAAAGAAAGACTCCCCTTTTGCCGATCAAAGTGGTATACCGGTTGCTCGGAGGCATTTTGATTAGGAATGCCGGCTGTAGATGGACGATGGTCTAGCTGAATGAAGCGCACCCTCAGGCAACGTGTTCGTGTCACCCTCGCTGCTACCCTGTTGGCGGCGGTGCTCGGCTTGCTGGCCGGCTATTGGATCGGATGGGAGATCGCAATGCGGCTGGCCGCTAGCAGGCTGAGCCACGAGGTGATTCGGGCGCTCAAGGAGAGCGAGGCCTTTGCCCGCGATGCTCACGCCGCCTTCGATGCGATGCATGCTGCGCGCAATCCTGCTTGTTCCCAGGAGGATCTGGAGCTTCTTCACACGCTCCTCTACCATTCCTATCTGCTGAAGGAGATCGGCCGCGTCCAAGAAAACAGGATCGCCTGTTCCACAATGCCGGCGCGCGCGCGTTCTGCCGCTTTTGAGTTTCCCAAGCCGGACTCGATCGGCGCCGACGGCGTGAAGGTCTACCGCGATCCTGCCGGCTTCCGCCTGCCGAATGTGCCGGTCTCGATTCTGCAGGACGGAGATTCCTACGTGGTCTTGGATATGCGCATCGACAGCCTGCTGGATTACGCGCCGATCCGCCTCCTGACCACGGTCATCGGGCCTGTGCAGAGCCAGCCGAAAACTCCGGCCGGTTCTTCCGCGCAGCCAACACGGCTGCAACTGACCCGCAACGGCGACTTCCGCGCCGGGAATGTCCTGTACTCCACCCGCTGTTCGACCTTGAATATCGAAAACGTCTGTATGACCACCTCCCTTACCATCCCTGAAGCACTCCAAGCCAACAGTGGCGAAATGAAGGCCATGCTGGCTCTGGGCGGGCCGGTCGGCGGTCTTATAGGCTTTGTCATCACCCTTCTCTACCGGCGCAACCGCAGGATGGATCATCAGTTGCGGCGTGCGATTCAGGGGGACCGGTTACGGGTGGTGTATCAACCGATTGTGAACCTGGCCAGCGGAGAGATTGTGGGGGCCGAGGCGCTGGCGCGCTGGACCGATGAGGAAGGCTTCGTGGTCGGCCCCGATGTCTTCGTCAAGATCGCCGAGGAGCGCGGCTTTGTGGGAGAGATCACCCGGCTGGTGGTGCGCCACGTCCTGCGCGACTTTGCGGTGACCTTGCGCGCCCATCCGGATTTTCGGATCAGCATCAACATGGCCGCGGCGGACCTGGGCGATCCCCGGTTCCTGCCCATGCTGGAGCAGTCCCTGGATCGAGCGGGAGTTTCGGCCGCCAGCCTAGTGATCGAGATAACCGAGAGGTCAACCGCGCTGCACGAGGTGGCCATGGAGGCGATTCGCCATCTGCGCCGCCAGGGCCATGGCGTCCATATCGACGACTTCGGCACCGGCTATTCCAGCCTCTCCTATCTGCACGATCTTTCCGTGGACGCGATCAAGATCGACCAAGTCGTTTACTCAGTCCATCGGTACCGAGGCGGTCGACGGTATCGATTCTTCCGCAGATCCTTGCCATGGCCGAGAAGCTGAACCTGCAAGTGGTTGTGGAAGGGATTGAAACCAGCCAGCAGGCCGCGTATTTTTCCTGCGGGTCGAAGTCGATTCTAGGCCAGGGCTGGTTCTTCGGACACCCGGTCCCGCCAGAGAAAATCCTTCGGTTGCTGGCCGACTCGGGGCTTCATCGCCCGCAGGGCGGCAGCAGCAGCGAGAAGGCCGTGGACTACGTAACAGAAGGGATTTGAGCCGTTGCGGGCGATGCGCTGTAAGCTGGTATGCATGCAATGGGCGTTCCGCAAGACCACAAACTCCGTTCTCTCTCCAAGACATTTTCGTTTTTGCGCCGAGGACATGAGCCATGAGAATTGTGGCTGATGCAACAGTAGACAATTGAGGATGACATGGACCCGCAGGACGAAATAGAAGAAGGTCATAAAGCCGGCCAGTTAGAGATGCTGGCGCAGGCCTTCTGCGAGCAACTGATGGCCTGCCTGGATGAGTGCGCGCGCGGGCGGCGAGGGCTATTTTCCGATGTTGCGCTGCTCAGCGAGGAGGAAGATTGCGCCTGGCCGGAGGCGGCGCGACTGCGCGAACTTGCGGTGGCGTTGCAGGGGGTTATGGCGCAGCAGGAAGAGCGGAATGCGCTGTGCGACGAGTTTCTCGACCTGTGCTCGATGCATGGCGAGAGCCATCCGGGCGAGCGCAAGCTGGCGCGGGCGTTTCTGGAGCGGATTGAGCGGGGCGAGGTGGGTACGCAGCCGGAAGGGAAGAATCGGCCGTGGTGATAGCGCATGCATTTCTGGCGTTGGCGGCCGGCTTTGCCGTGATGGTGGCGCTGGTGATGGGGCTGACGGCGCTGGTCGCCCAAGCCGTGCCGAGCTGGACGGGCTCGGAGGCCACGCCGCAAGCCTCTTATGCCTTCGTCAACCTGGGTTACTTCATTCGTGGCGGCTGCGGCGGGCGGGTATGTGACCGCGTGGGTCGCCGCGGCCAACCCACTGATTCATGTGCTGGCGCTGGGGATCGTGGTGCTGGCGCTGGCGGCGCTGAGCGCACTGCAATCGCGGGGAAAGCAGCCGATATGGATTCAGTTGGCGCAGGTGGCGATTTCGCCCATCGGCGTGCTGGCTGGGGGGCTGGTGCGGTTAAGGGTGCTGGGGATTCTGTAGGGCAGCGCGAGAAGGGTCTGCCTGGCGCTGGCGATCGCGCTCCAGGCTCCGGTCTATACGACCGAGCAGGCTTGGCGAGAG
>CAWFZU010000064.1:0-4418 GCA_963820195.1 uncultured Acidobacteriaceae bacterium
AATCTTTGCGTCATTGCTAGTTCCACAGCCGCCGCAATGGCCAGCGCCACATTGCGCTGCTGATGCGCGCCTTTCAGTGGAGAATCCACCTCAATCGCCGCGCCCAGCGCCTCCACAGAATAGACGCCAGCCGTGCTCGCGCCCATCAGCGGCATATACTCCGCTGCGTTCACCACGCGCACATCCAACGCCGCCGCCGCCTCGCCTAGCGCTTGGTTCGCCTCCGGATGCTGCGGCAACGTGATCAGCGTCCCGCTACGCCGCAGAATCCCCGCCTTCTCCCGCGTGATGGCGGTAATCGTCGAGCCCAACCATTCCGTGTGGTCCAGCGATATATCGGTAATGATCGACAGCAGCGGATCGACGGCGTTGGTCGCGTCCAGCCTCCCGCCCATCCCCACCTCCAGCACCGCCACTCCACCTCCTGCTCAGCAAAGTACAGCAGCGCTTGCGCAGTCAAAATCTCAAAAAAGCTGGGAAGCTGCGGCAGCCTGCTCTCCCGCACCAGCGCCTGCGCCGCCTCCATCACACGAAAAAAAACGCTGGCAAAGGCTTCGTCGCCAATCTCATCTCTGCCAGTGCGAATGCGCTCGTTTACCCGCGCCAGATGCGGCGAAGTATACAGCCCGGTGCGCACTCCCGAAGCGGTCAAAATCGACGCCAGCGTGGACGCTGTCGAGCCTTTGCCGTTTGTCCCGGCAATCAGCACCGAACGAACGTGTTGCTGCGGATCGTCCAGCGCCGCCAGTAGCGTGCGAACTTCGTCCAGCAAAAACTTCCGCCGCGATCCGCCGGGCTGCGTAAACAGCTCCGGCGTCATGGCGTTCAACTGATCGATGGCTGCTTGATAAGACATGGAAAGATAAGTATAAGTGCCTCATCCTATGCGGTGCATAATAGCTTCAACGACAGCAGTATTTGCAGCGCTGTGCCCGCAGTACACTTGACACAACATGAGCCTTCTTTCCTGTCTTTGTGAATAGCATGTCCTCTTCAACCCCTTGCCAAACACATCTCCAGACCTGCTTTTCACATAAACCATTCGCTTTGCACAGCCCTTTTTGCGCCTCCTGTGGAAGTCGTGGGAAACAAGGGTCGCTCAACACCTCCACTCACCCTGTTTTCCAATTCCCCTCAATTCCACAGCCGCGATTTAGAAAACTCACCTGCCTGTCAACCCTATCTCTTCCAGCCATTTCAGCAACATTTCCACTTTTCCTGCCTGAACGACGGGTACTACTGTCTTTTTCTTTATCTCCTATACGTTTTCCTCTTACCCGCCGCGCTGTACTCGTCCACCTACAAACCCTGCCATCGTCCCGCTTCCAATGCTTCACAAGTCTCAACCGGTCTCTCTAAGCCGACCGATCCCGGAAATCCAGAGATGTACCCCTCTTTTCCACCTCCAAATCTACGCAAAAATGAATACAATCAAGAGGAAGAAGAGAAAACCGTTTCCGTCAGGCGGCTACTTGTTGTACAGTGTGGCCAGCGCGGAATACGCTTCAATCGGCTTTTTCGGTAGCCGCAAGACAAAGGTGAGTTCATGCCGAACGTGGAAAATGAAGAAGTTGAGAAGCCGGCCGCATCAGGAGCAGCGATGGAGATTACCGTAACCCGTCAGGATCTGGTCAAAGAGCTCACCGCCACGCAAAGCGTCGTCGAGCGCAAAACCACTATTCCCATTCTCTCCAACTTCCTCATCGAAGCCGATGGCGACCGCCTCAACATCACCGCCACCGACCTCGATCAGGCGATTCGCACCAGTGCCGCCGCCAAGGTTAAGAAGCCCGGGGCCTGCACCATCCCTGCGCGCAAGCTCTACGACTACGTCAAGCTCCTCCCTGATGGCGACATCTCTATCAAGCTCCTCGATAACCACTGGGTCCAGATTCGCTCCGGCCGCTCCAACACCAAAATGGTCGGCATGGCACGTGCCAACTACCCGCAGGTTCCCGAGTTCCCCGCTGTCCCCGCCACCAGCATCTCCACTCAGGCTCTCAAGACGCTCATCAATCGCACCATCTTTGCCATCTCCAACGAAGAGTCGCGCTACACGCTCAACGGCGCACTGCTGGTCATCAAAGCCGAATCGCTGGCCATGGTCGCCACCGACGGCCACCGCCTCGCCTACGTCGAAAAGCCCAATGAAATCCTTGAAGGCATCAGCGGCGAGAAACGCATCCTTATCCCCCGCAAGGCCCTCCAGGAGCTGCAACAATTGCTCACGTACACCGAGGCCGAAAAGGTCGAATTCGCCGACGACGAGCACACCCTCTTCTTCCGCGTCGGCCATCGCACGCTGAGCACCCGCAAACTCTCCGGACAGTTCCCCAACTTCGAAGCTGTCATGCCGCGCGACAACAACAAATTCGCCGTTGTCAGCTCCAGCGAACTCGCATCAGCTATCCAGCGCGTCGCCCAATTCGCCGATGAGCGCTCCGGCGCCATCCGTATTCGCCTCGAGAGTAACGAGCTCAAAATCAGCTCTAGCTCCACCGAGTCCGGCGAGAGCGAAGACACTATTGACACGCCCTACTCCAGTGATCCCATCGCCGTCGGCTTCAACTCCGCCTACATTCTCGACTTCCTCAAAGCCCTCAACAACGAGGGCGAGGTCCGCCTGGAGTTCAAGGACTCCCAATCCGCCGGCCAGATGCGCCCCGAAGACCCCGACGCCGAGTACAAGTACCGTTATGTCCTGATGCCCATGCGCATCTGAGGCGCAGTCCGGCCAGCAAGACAGCAACAGCCACTATCCAGAACAGATGCTTGTCGTGAGTAGCCCTACTCGCGGCAGCGTGTTACGGCTGGAAATCATCGAAAGTCCAAAAGATGGATTGCCGACAAATCCGCTAACTTGCTAACTTGCGATCACCGCGAAGCGGTGGCTAACCTGCTAAATGGTTAACCCCCCTTCACGGGGTTTACAAATGCAGAAACAAAGCGACTGTCAATTTCAGACATCAAGGCTTCCTTGGCGAACCGGTGTCTAGTTCGGCGCGCCCGTAGTCTCCGCGGCAGCAAACGTGCACTCTCTGCACTGGCAGGAGCGCCGCAGGTAATCCCACGAATAGATCCCGCCGGAGTGGCCGTCCTGCCAGTTGAACTGAATGGCGTAGCGGCCCACGGCATGGGCGCTCGCGGGTTTGGCGGGCGGGGTGTACATCGGCAGAACGGCGGCCGGCTTGGCTTTGGGCTGTCCGGCTCTACGGCCTTCCAGCTTGCGTTCCTCCACGCACGTGGCGCAAGGGCAGGCCTCGCGCAGCCAGGCAAAGCTCCACGCGCTGCGGTGGCCGTCCACCCAATCGATCTCCACGCCCTTCCCCTCAGTGAGCAGCACACGCACCTTCTCCGGTGTAATGGCAATGCGCGGCAGCGGACGAGCTTCTTCGCTCTCGCGGGCCTCGTCTTCCTTGGGAACAAAGCGGATGCCTTCGTGGCTCATAGGTCTATTTTAGTTCCCCCGGTCATAGCGAAGTTTCAAAATTAGAATCGCCAGAGCCAGGGTCAACGTGATGACGTTGGCCACGACGATAGGAACGGAACCGATGCCCAGGCCGTAAACCAGCCAGCAGAACAGCCCAAAGCTGAAGAGCAGAAACATCGCCAGCGAAATGTCGCGCGCGCTTTTACGCCGCCAGACGCGGAGGAGTTGTGGCAAAAAGGAGATGGTTGAACAGGTGGCCGCAAGGGAGCCGATCCAATTGAAAATGTTGTGAGATAACTGATTGACTATCAACATAATTAACCATTTCTCCAGAAGAACCACGCCGCCATGCCCAAGCCGATCGCCACCACCAGCCCGCGGAGCACCGCTTGCGGTACGCGCCGCGCCAGCCGCGCCGAGGAGTAGCCGCCGATCGCACAAGCGATCATCGCCACCAGGCAGTACCGCCAAACCACCTGTCCGCTCACAGCGAAGATAACGCACGCAATTACGTTGGCCGAGGTGGCAGCGGCTACCTTCAGCGCGTTGATCTCGTGCAAATCCTTGTAGCCGAAGAGCGAAAGAGCCGTGATCAGTAAAAATCCCGCCCCTGCTCCGAAGTAGCCAATGTAAAAGCAGACTGCTGGCAGTCGCCAGAAAGACTGGCAGCCGTCGCGCCGGTCCGGTGGGGACGGTCTTGCGCGCTTCCAGCCAGCGGGAAACAGGGCCGCTCACGGCGAAGATCGATGCAGACGCCAGCAGCAGCCAGGGCACCAGATGCAAAAAAGTCATCTGCGGCGTGTGGATCAGCACCAGCGCCCCGGCCGTGCCGCCTGTAAATCCAGCCGCACTCATCAGCACAGCCACCCGCAGGTTCTTGCGAAGGTCGTCGCGGTAGGCGGCCACCGACGTCAGTTGGCCCGGCCATATGGCCACCGAGCTGGTGGCGTTGGCCTGAATGGGCAGTATCTTCATCCCCAGCATCGCC
>CAWFZU010000065.1:0-5142 GCA_963820195.1 uncultured Acidobacteriaceae bacterium
GAACTGAACGAAGTAAGTTATGTATTGCTCCCACTTCCAGAGATATCGCCCTTATGCCAAGGTCTTCATGGGATTCGGCAACGCAGATGATGGGTATGATTCTCGGATAAATAAGTACATCCACGACTCCCGAACCGTGACCAGTTTTGGCGGCGGTCTGGATTATCAGGCCACCAAGCGTGTTTGGGTGCGCGCCGATTATGAATACCAGACTTGGCCCTCCTTCTTTAAACACACGAACCCCGCTATTCGCCCCGGCAGGCTCAACCCTCAGGGCTTCACGGTCGGCGCGATGTATCACTTTTAGCCTCCCCCGTTTCCATTGAGGGCGGAAGATGTATGCCGCGCCGGACGTGGCGTGGCCGATATTTTCCCCGAGGATACCCCAGCCGTGACCGCAACCGCCAAGCTTGAGAGTCCCTTCGCTACCCGGTCTATTCTGGGCGTCAATGTTGCCGTCAGCAGCTATGATGAGGTGGTTCAACGCAGTCTGCTTTGGGCTGGCGAACAGCAGTCCCGCGCACAGCTTTTCGCCAATGTCCATGTGGTCATGGAAGCGGTTGACGATCCAGCATTCCATCGCCAACTGAACGCCGCCTGCGTGGTCAATCCCGACGGGGTGCCGCTGGTCTGGGCGCTTCGCGCGCTTGGAGCACGCAACGCACAGCGGGTCTGTGGTCCTGACGCTACGGTTTTATTGCTGGCGGCAGCCGAACAAGCCGGGGTACCGGTCGGCTTCTACGGCGGAAGCGCAGCGGTTCTTGATCAGCTGATCGGAGTTGTGCGTTTACGCCACCCCAATCTCGATATTGCCTTTGTTGAAAGCCCGCCCTTCAGGGCGCTTACGCCCGACGAAGACGCGGCCATTGTTGATCGTATTGCCGCCTCCGGGGCGCGCCTTCTCTTCGTTGGACTAGGTTGCCCCAAACAGGAAAAATGGATTATCGAGCACCTGGGCCGTGTTCCCGCCGTGATGTTCGCCGTCGGCGCGGCCTTTGACTTTATCGCCGGCAACAAAGGCCGGGGGCCCAAATGGATGAGCCGCATCGGGCTTGAATGGGTCTACCGCTTTGTGAGCGAGCCGCGCCGCCTGGCCATGCGCTACCTCAAGCACAATCCCCGCTTCGTCTTCAAGTTTCTTGGGCAACTGCTGGCTGGGCAGGCCTAAGATGATCTCCACGGCCATGCGAACCAAAGCACCCATGGATTCCCGCTCATGAGTTTTCTGCTGCTTGCACGTATGAAATACTGAACGGAGTCTTCGCGTTTTGGGCTGTTGGACTTTCTAATGAGCATTTCATCATTGGAACAAGGACAACTTGTGTGTGTGCGTTGCTGAACCATAATGGCGCGGTTTTGAATTTGGCGGCGAAGGTAGAGGGGTGCCGGGATGAGTGAAAAGCTGCGCATTTTACTTTCCGCGTACGCATGCGAGCCGGAGAAGGGTTCAGAGCAGGGCGTGGGATGGAATTGGGCTCTCACGCTGGCGCGCCAGGGCCATGACGTTACTGTTTTAACGAGGGAGAACAACAGTGGAACGATTGCCTCCGCAGTGGAGATACGCGGGCTTGAAAACCTTCACTTCGTCTATTACGACCTACCGCGGTGGGCCAGGCGATTGAAGAAGGGCGGGCGGGGGGTAAATCTCTATTATCGGCTCTGGCAAATAGGCGCCTATCTCAAGGTACGCCGGAGTTTCGATGCTCATTCGTTCGACCTGGTGCAACATATCACTTTCGGGACATTCCGGCATCCGTCTTTTATGTGGCGGCTCGGGGTTCCGTTTGTTCTAGGACCTGTGGGCGGCGGAGAAGCTACGCCGCCCCTGCTGATGCGAAGCTACCCGTTGCGCGGAAGAGTTCTTGATTCATTGCGCGCACTGTCAACCTTCTTTGCGAAATATGATCCGCTGGTGCGGCAGTGCTTTCGACGCGCAGCAATAATTTTTTGCGCGACAAAGGAGACCCTGGCCTGCGTGCCCGCGGCGGAGAGGGGAAAGTGCGCTTTCTATCAGGATTTCTACGCGAACGAGGAACTGATTCTGCATGAGCCAACTGCGAATCCACCAACGCCGCATTTTCTCTATGTGGGCCGCCTGATCTACTGGAAGGGGGTTCATCTTGCCCTTCAGGCCTTTGCCCAAATGCACCGGACGCATCCTGACTCCACGTTGACGATTCATGGCAGAGGCCCGGAGCGAAAGTGGCTACACAAGATGGCGGAAAGGCTGGGGATCGAAGATGCGGTGAACTGGTCGGAGCGAAATGTCACCGAAGAACAACTCTACGATCTATACCGAAAGCACACGGCCTTCGTATTCCCCAGTATGCACGACGCATGTGGCGCCGTTGTCATCGAGGCTCTTTCGCAGGGTCTGCCGGTCATCTGCCTCGATACCGGCGGACCAGGACAGATACTTCCGGAGGAATGCGGCTTCAAGGTTGCGGTTGCGAAGCGCAGCCAAGCGGAGGTGGTGCGCGGCCTGGCGGCGGCGATGCAGCAGTTTGCCGAAAATCCGGTGCTTCACGCGGAGATGTCGTCTTTGGCTCTCCAGGCTGCAAGGGAAATTACGTGGGACAATGCTGTATCTCGCGCTTACCGGCACATCCAAGACACAATGCATGGTTGATGGTTCACTGCTACTCCACAAGTCATTCAACTGGTTCAATATTCCGGGCAGGCCGTAAGTAAATGCCCACATTCTCTTGCATTGGCGCGACATGATGCGCATACTCGTCTTGCAAACCGGTCGTATGCGCTGGCAAAGATCGCTGGCATCGAAATGTGCTGGTCGTACAACCAGTAATACGGAACGTGCTATCTGGCTGCGAGCCCACCAATATGTACGGTTATGGCGACAACTACAAACTGGATACCTCTCATGTGCTGCCGGCGTTGATTCGCAAGGTCTACGAGGCCCGCTGCGCGGGGCGGAGAGAAGTGATGGTATGTGGATATGGAACACCTCTTCCCGTCCACGCGCGTGCAACTTCCCGCCCGCACGGATGGCTGCTCTGTATAAGATAGAAGTTGAGGATTGAACGCGATGCCAATAGCATTGATCACAGGCGTTACCGGCCAGGACGGAGCTTATTTAGCCGAGTTTTTGCTCAAGAAAGGTTATGAGGTGCATGGCATCAAGCGCCGCGCCTCGTCCTTCAATACCCAGCGCATCGACCACCTGTATCAGGATCCGCATTCCGAGTATCCCAGGCTGGTGCTGCACTATGGCGACATGACCGATACGTCGAGCCTGGTGAGTATCATCCAGAAGATTCAGCCCGACGAGATATACAACCTGGCCGCGCAGAGCCACGTAATGGTCTCCTTCGAGGAGCCGGAGTATACGGCCAACGCCGATGCGCTGGGGACGCTGCGCATTCTGGAAGCGATCCGCCTGCTGGGGCTGACCAGGAAGACCCGCTTCTATCAGGCCTCGACCTCGGAGATGTTCGGCCTGGTGCGGGAGACGCCGCAGTCGGAGGCCACGCCTTTCTATCCTCGTTCTCCGTATGGCGCAGCCAAGGTCTATGGTTACTGGATCACAGTGAACTATCGCGAGTCCTACGGAATGTATGCCTGCAACGGCATTCTCTTCAATCACGAGTCGCCCATCCGCGGCGAGACCTTTGTGACCCGCAAGATCACCCGCGCGCTGACCCACATCAAGGTGGGCCTGCAGGATTGCCTCTATCTGGGCAACCTGGACTCGTTGCGCGACTGGGGCCATGCCCGGGATTATGTCGAGATGCAGTGGATGATGCTGCAACAGGAGACGGCGCGGGATTACGTGATCGCCACCGGCGAGCAGCATAGCGTGCGGGAGTTCGTGGAGATTGCCGCGGCCGAACTGGGGATGACTTTGCGCTGGGAGGGAACAGGCGTTGAGGAACACGCTATAGATGAGCGCGGCGCGATTGTCGTGCGCGTCGATCCCCGGCTATTTTCGTCCCGTCCGAGGTGGCGTCGCTGCTGGGCAATCCCGAGAAGGCGCGGCGCGAGCTTGGCTGGACGCCGAGGACTACATTTCGGCAGTTGGTGACCGAGATGGTGACCGAAGACCTGAAGCTGGCCAAGCGCGATCTGATGGTGCAGAAGAATGGTTACGAGACGGCGGCAGGCTTCCACGAACATTGAGAACCGGGCAATCGTGAGCGATTCAAGGAGAATGATGAAAAAGGACGGCAAAATCTACGTCGCCGGACACCTCGGCCTGGCCGGCTCGGCGCTGGTGCGCAGCCTGCAGCGTCACGGCTTCAACAACTTCCTCTTCCGCTCGATCAGCGAACTGAATCTGCAAAATGCCGCGGACACCGATGCCTTCTTTGCCGCAGAGAGCCCCGATTATGTCTTCCTGGCCGCGGCCAAGGTGGGCGGCATTCAGGCCAACAACACCTATCCGGCCGATTTCATCCGCGACAATCTTCAGATTCAGACCAACGTGATCGACGCCGCCTGGCGCAACGGCGTGAAGCGGCTTCTGTTTCTCGGCTCCAGTTGCATCTATCCCCGCGACTGCCCGCAGCCCATCCGCGAGGAGTATTTGCTGACCGGGCCACTGGAGGCCACCAACCGCGCCTATGCGCTGGCCAAGATCGCCGGTATCGAAATGTGCTGGTCCTACAATCGCCAATACGGAACCCGCTACCTGGCTGCCATGCCCACCAATATGTACGGTCCCGGCGACAATTACAACCTGGAAACCTCTCACGTAATGCCCGCACTGATCCGCAAGGTTTACGAGGCCAAATGCGCCGGGAGGAGTGAAGTGGTGGTATGGGGCACGGGAAAGCCGCTGCGCGAGTTTCTCTTCAGCAACGACTTTGCCGACGCCTGCGTTCACCTGATGACCCTCGACGACCAGACCTATGGAACGCTGCTAAGTGAGAGCTTCCGCCGCTTATCAATGTTGGCTACGGCAGCGACGTAACCATCCGCGAGCTTGCGGAGACGATTTGCATTGTGCTCGGCTTTACCGGCAGCCTGGTATTCGACGCCTCCAAACCCGACGGCACGCCGCGTAAGCTGATGGATTCCAGCCGCCTGCGCACGCTGGGCTGGCGGCCCAAGATCGATTTGGAGACCGGAATCCGGCTGGCCTTTGAAGCCGCCAAGCCTATGCTGGATCGCAACCAGCAATGT
>CAWFZU010000066.1:0-12942 GCA_963820195.1 uncultured Acidobacteriaceae bacterium
GCTCAGCTGATGGTCAAGCAGATGCAGGGCAAGTACGCGGTGAAGAGTCCAATCCTCCGCCCGCTCTTCGAGGAAGCCCGCAAGCTCTCCCGCCGCCTTGAGAGCTTCGAAATGCGCCACACCTTGCGCGGTGGCAACAAGACAGCCGACCGCCTGGCCAACGAAGCGATGGACAAAGGAATGGGAAAGGCAGCGAGGTAGCCGGTTGAGCGAGCTTTTGTGGTTTCCCACCCTTGTGAGGAAAAAATCGCAAGGATGGGAAACTCGGTTTTTTAGGATTCTTTCATTTCCTTGATAACTGCAACCAGTGTAGCGGGATAATCACGCAGCGCTTCGTAGACCCCCGAAGAGCGACCCATTAACATCGGGTCGCTTTTTACTTCTGTCGATCTGAATTGCTTGACAGCGCGTGCAATCATTTCATCTGGTCGGAAGAGATTAGGCTTGGAAATGCGCCAATTTCCTTTTGTGTCCTTTTCGACAAATTCGCTCATGGCACCGAGAATCGGGAAGATGAGACCAGGGGAAACCCAGTTGATCTTGTTAGTACCCTTATCTCTGCGGCAAGCTCTACCCCCCTTTTTGGTATTTTCCCAAAGATGCTGGCGGTTCCATGCTTGGTGGTGTTCCCAGTATTTGTACTCCGTAATAGCGTACGGGGCCATTTGTACGGTGAATTCGTATTTGAGCCGTGCACTCAGCTTCTTCTCGTCTTTGCGGTCTTCATACCACTCAGAGAACTCCGTTAGACACTGTTCAGGATTCTTGTAAGGCTTGAGTTTTTCTGCCGCCGAATCGTTTCCTGAGACAATTTGCGGCATCAAGAGCCGAGTATATTGGAGGATTTTGCGGGTGTCGTAATAACCCTCCCCATCTGTTTCTTTCTTCTTGATCTTGATGTCGGGATGGATTTTTACGATGCTCTGCTCGATATTCTTCGAGATGGCCACGCCCTCCGGCTTGCGAGATGGACTTGACGGGGGTTGCAGTGTTTCTGGCAATGGCGGTTTCGACTATTTGCTTTGAGTCGGGGTCAACAATAATTTCCGCCCTCACATAAAAAGGAATGTCCTCATCCGTGTCGGGTCCTTCTTCTCCGTATTGTTCCCTAACCCAGCGGCGAATCTCGCCTTGGGACTGCGCTCCGTTAATTACACTTGCGTCGTGGAGAAGAATGGTCTTTTTGTTATCATCGATCTGAGCTTCGCTTGCTGCGATTGCAAAGCCGCTGTTTCGGGTGATGAATCGAGCCGGGTCGTTCTCGATTGTGTATGCAATTGCCTCGTGAACGTGATTGCGCTTACTTTCGCTGTATTCGGCGAGGTAGGTGCGGAGATTCGCGTTGGTCCCGAGTTTTAGTATCTCAAAGGCTGGGAGGTTACAGACGAATGACCTTACACCAGTGGCGGTTTCGTCTGGACTTGTTGTGTTGCGGATCAGTTGATAGGAAAGTTGGATACGCGGGCGCGCACCTACGGTAGGCTTTGTCATTGTTGTATTCTCCTTGTCGCTGCCTCTTGGCGAAACTCCACATCTGCGGAACTCGCATAGCAATCGACAATTGCATTATATCGAATACCCCCAATTTGTGTCAACTCGCGACTTCCGTCCCAAATCATTCCGCCACGCATGTCCTCCGCGCGCAATCAGATCATCGGCGCACTCCGGACCCCACGATCCGGCGGCGTAGTTAGGAAACTTCTCCGGCTTCTTGGCCGCCCATGCCTCCAGAATCGGCGTAAACAGTGCCCAGGTCGTCTCCACGCCATCGCGGTGCGAGAAAAGCGTCTGGTCGCCCAGCATCGCGTCCAGCAGCAGCCGCTCATAGCCATTCGCGCTCGATTTGCCAAAGGCCTCCGCATAGTCGAAGTCCATATTCACCGGGCAGACGTCCATCTCCATCGTCGTCGGAACCTTTGCCCCAAAGCGCAGCGCAATCCCCTCATCCGGCTGAATGCGAATCGTCAGTAAGTTAGGCTTGATGACCTGGCAAACCGCGCGCGAAGCCAGCCGGTCGAAGATCAACAGCGGCGGCTGCTTGAATTGGATGCTGATTTCCGTCGCCCGCTTCTGCATCCGCTTGCCCGCGCGCAGGTAGAACGGAACCCCCGCCCAGCGCCAGTTTTCTATCTCCACCCGCGCCGCGGCATAAGTCTCCGCGCCCGACTCGGGACTGACGCGCGGCTCTTCCCTGTAACTCACGACCTCCTGCCCGTCTATCTGCCCGGCCCCGTACTGGCCGCGCACCACATCTAAAATTGGAATGGACGGAATCGCCCGCCAGACCTTCAGCTTCTCCCGCCGCACGCTCTCCGCCTCAAAGCTCGAAGGTGGCTCCAGCGCTACCAGACTTACTAACTCCATCACGTGATTCTGCACCACGTCACGCAGCGCGCCCGCCTTCTCGTAGAACGGCCCGCGCCCCTCCACGCCCAGCGTTTCTGCTACAGTGATCTGCACGTGGTCGATATAATTCCGGTTCCAGATCGGCTCGAAGATTCCATTGGCAAAGCGGAAAACCAAAATATTTTGAACAGTTTCCTTGCCCAGATAGTGATCGATGCGAAAGACCTGATCCTCGTGGAAGACGGCGTTCACTTGGCAGTTCAGCGCGCGCGCGGAATCGAGGTCATGCCCGAAGGGCTTTTCTATCACCACCGCCGCTGTGCCGCGTTCGGGCTGCGCCATTCCCTGCGCGCCCAGGTTTTCAATAATCGAAAGAAAGTGCTCCGGCGCCGTCGCCAGATAATAGAGCCGCCTGCCGCCGATTCCTTTCTCTGCGGCAATGCGCTCTAACTCCGTCTTCAGCCCCGCATAATCTTCCAGCGCATCAAAGCGCAAAGGAAAGTAACTGATGCGGCTGATAAAGTTATCCAGCTTCGGGTCGCCTGCCGGCAAGCCGTCGAACTCGATAATGCCGCCGCGCATATCTTCGGCAAACTCATCGCCCAGCGGCCGCCGCGCCACGCCCACGATGGCGAACTTATCCGGCAGAAGGCCCGCCTGCTCCAGATGGAAGAGTGCCGGCAGCAGCTTGCGCCGGGTCAGGTCGCCGGAAGCGCCAAAGATCACCAAAATCCCCGCCTCCGGAATCCTCTCGCTGCCATGAGGAATCTGGGAAAGATCCTCCGGGCTCACACTCATCTGCGCCGTCGCCATAACTCCCTCCAGCCAACACGCTAAGTCAGCTACAAGACCTCAAGCCTCTCCAACTCCCGCTGCAACCCATCCGCACCCTTGAACAGAACGGCATGAATTCCTACAGCGGCAGCGCCGGCAACATTCTCCGCGCGGTCGTCGATAAACAGAATCCGTTCCGCCGGCCGGCCCAGAATATCCAGCGCCCGACAGATAGATCGCCGGCTCCGGCTTGCGCAACCCCAGATAGCACGAACTCAGACGCTACCTGAAAGAGTTTGCGAAGCCCAAAGTGCGTGAAGCGGTATTCGTTCGTCTCCCGCGCCTCGTTGTTCAATGCGCCCAGCAGACACTTATCTCGATGCCGCAATCTCGTGAAGGATTCCCAACGCTCCATCCGGCTGCGGCTTCGACTGGGTGAGCATGAAAGCGAAGAATTCGTCGCGTGTGAATTCGCGCGGCTCATAGAAAACGGTCGCGTCCAGGTAGGCCGCAAGCGAGATCGCGTCCCGCTCCCAAGCGTCGTAATGCGCCAGATGCCGGGCTTCGAAGGCCGCAAAATCAAGGTGAAAGTGTGAGAGGACCGCTGTGCGTTCGCGCAGGTCCCAGCCGTTGGTGAGCAGGACTCCGCCTACGTCAAAGAGGATCACGTCGAAGGGGAAGATCGCCGCCTCCTTATCCGTGCTGATACTTAGCTTCGATGGCAAGCACCTTCTTGAAGCGCCGCACGAACCGCTCTTCCGTGGCGATGAAGTTAGCCCCGATAAACCGATCCACCACTTCAAAGGCCAGCGCCGAACCGATGATGCGCGCGCCCAGCACGCAGACGTTCATATCATCGTGCTCCACGCCCTGGTGCGCCGAATACGTATCGTGGCACATCCCGGCGCGAATTCCCGGAATCTTGTTAGCCGCCACGCACACGCCCACGCCCGAGCCGCAGATCAGAATCCCGCGTGGCGCAACGCCTTGCTTCAGCGCCTCGCCAACCTTCTCGGCAAAATCGGGATAGTCGTCTGGCAAATCGGCGTTATAAGCGCCCAGGTCCACTACCTCGTGGCCGGCCTTGGCCAGATAGGCGCGGACTTCCTCTTTCAGAGAAAATCCCGCATGATCGGATGCGATAACAAGCTTCAAAATAATCTCCTTTTGGTGTCCGCTCAGGGAGTGGGATCAAACGGGTGCGGGAACCAGCGAGAACTTGTAACTGGCGATACTGCCCGAAGAAGTTGAACCGGATCCCGAAAGCTCGATCGCGCTGCCTACCGCAACAGTCTCCGGCGTGGCCGTCAGCACAGCTATCGGTGGGCTTTGAATGGACACCGTGGCGAAGGCCGGCGGGCTATCGATGCCCATGTTATCCGTCACCACAAGCGAGAAGGTTACCGTTCCTGAGGTGTTAGGGACGGTGACAGAAACCTTCGATGTGGGCGGGGTGACTGTGGTGGACGGATTCGCAGACGATAACGCCACCGTTGCGTTCCCCGGACCAGAGGGCGTCGGGGTCGGGATCGGCGGAATAATGATTGATGCGGGCGGGTTCACACCCGCAGCTTTCGTGGGATTCGGGATGACTGTGGACGAATGGGCTGAATTCAGCATGTGACCTCCCGGTCCTTGAATTTCAGGTCAACTACTTAGTCGTACTTAGCCAAAATTAACCAGACAGCGGTTGTTCCTGCCAACTCCTTCTCCCCCATCTTTTCACTTCACCAGCTTCTTAGCCCGTGCCGCGATGTTATCGGCCCCAAATCCAAATTCCGCCATCGCCTTTGGTCCCGGCGCCGAGGCTCCAAAGCGGTCTATCCCGATCACGTCGCCGTCCAGTCCCACATATTTCCACCAGCCCAGCGTCGAACCCGCCTCAACCGCCAGCTTGGGCACGCCAGCCGGCAGCACGCTGGCCTTGTACTCCGCCGATTGCTCCTCGAAGATCTTCCAGCTTGGGAAGCTGGCCACGCGGGCCGTGATGCCCTCAGCGGCCAGCAGCTTGGCCGCCTCCAGGCAGGGCCAAACTTCACTGCCCGCGCCGATCAAGATTAGCTGCGGATTCTCCGCCTCTTGCAACATATAAGCGCCCTTGCTCACCCCGGCATACAAGTCGTGCGCCGCCGGATCGATCACCGGCAGATTCTGCCGGGTCAGCGCGAAGAAGCATGGCCCCTTGCGCTCCAGAGCCAGCCGCCACGCCGCCGCCGTCTCGTTGGCGTCCGCCGGCCGGAAATCCGTCAGCCCCGGAACCGCGCGGAAGCCCATCAGTTGCTCGATCGGCTGGTGGGTCGGCCCATCCTCGCCCAGCGCAATCGTGTCGTGGGTAAAAATAAAGAGCGCATGAACCTTCATCAGCGCCGCCAGCCGTATCGCCGGCTTCGCATAATCGGAAAAAATGAAGAAGGTCGATCCAAAGGGAATCAGTCCCCCATGCGCCGCAATCCCGTTCACCGCCGCGCACATGCCAAACTCGCGCACCCCGAAGAAGACGTTGCGCCCTGCCGCGATCCTCGTGGAAGTTCTCCCCCGGCTTAAAGATCGTCGTCGTCGATGAAGTCAAATCCGCCGCCCCGCCAAAGATCTCTGGCACTTGCTCGGCAATCGCATTCAGAATCACGCCGCCGGCGTTGCGCGTGGCAACGCCTTGTCCACCAGGAAGCTGGGGATCGCCTTCTCCCATCCCGCCTTGAGCTCGCCCTTCTGGGTGCGCTCAAACTCGGCCGCCAGCTCCGGATTGGCCGCTCGATAGCCCTCAAACAGCTTCTTCCACGCAGCCTCAAAACCCGCCCCGCGCTCGACGGCCTCACGCCAATTCTTGAGCGCCGCATCGGGCACCACAAAGCTCTGATCCTCCGGGAAGCCAAAAAACTTTTTCGTTGCAGCCACGGCCTCCGCGCCCAGCGGCTCGCCATGCACCTTGTTGGTTCCGGCCTTGGGGCTGCCGTAGCCGATAATCGTCCGTACCGCAATGATCGACGGCCTGCCGGTCTCGGCCTTGGCCGCTTCAATCGCCGCTTTAATCGCCGCCAGATCGTTGCCGTCCGCTACCCGCTGCACGTGCCAGTGATAGGCCTCGAAGCGTTCCAGCGCATCCTCGGTATAGCTCAGGCTCGTTGGTCCATCCAGAGAAATGAGGTTGTCATCATAGAGAAAGATCAGCTTGCCCAGAGCCAGCGTTCCGGCCAGCGAGGCTGCCTCGTGCGAGACGCCTTCCATCAGGTCGCCGTCGCCCAGCATCGCATAAGTGTGGTGGTCCACCACATTAAAGCCAGGCCGGTTATAGATCGCGGCCAGATGCTTCTCCGCTATCGCCAAACCCACGGCCATCGCAATCCCCTGACCCAGCGGCCCGGTGGTCACCTCCACGCCGTCCGCGTGGCCGCGCTCCGGATGCCCCGGCGTCCGCGAGCCCCACTGGCGGAAGCTCTTCAAATCCTCCAGCGTCAGGTCGTAGCCGGATAGAAACAGCGTCCCGTAAAGCAGCGCCGAGGCGTGCCCATTCGATAGCACAAAGCGATCGCGATCCGCCCACTTGGAGTGCTTTGGGTTGTGCTTCATCAGCTTGTGGAAGAGCAGGTAGGCCATGGGCGCGCAGCCCAGCGGAGCGCCGGGATGGCCGCTATTGGCCTTTTGCACGGTGTCCACGGCCAGCAGCCGCAGTGTGTCAATGGACAGTTGATCAAGGGAGGATTGCGTAAGCGTGGATGTCATGCCTATATTGTACCCAAAGGCGGCGGCGTTTAGGTCCAAACTCGGGTGTTGCGAGCCGGATAAAACGCGGCCGTTTTGTTGTAATCCTGCCGTCTCCAGTCTGGATTCGCCAACTTTTCCGCACCCTAGCGCTACTTCGCGCATCCATTAGGCATAGGGTCATACTGGCAGGCGTGAAGATTCCGTTTCACCTCCGCCGCCAAAGAGACCAGCCTTTGCAGCTCAACGCAGAACGCCGCCCAACCCGCACCACCAACAACGAAGGAGATTTCCCCGATGGCTTACGAACTCGCCCCGCTTCCCTACGACTACGCTGCCCTGGAACCGTTCATTGACACCGAGACGATGAAGATTCATCACGACAAGCACCATCAGGCGTACGTCAACAACACCAATGCGCTGCTCGCCAGCCATCCCGAGCTGGCCGCCAAGCCCATCGACGAGCTCGTCCGCGATCTGGCCCAGGTTCCCGAAGAGATTCGCACCGGCGTCAAAAATAACGCCGGCGGCCACGCCAATCACACCGCTTTTTGGAAGCTGATGGGCCCGGTCGGTTCCGACGGCATCGGTGGCGCGCCCTCAGGCCCCATCGCCGCCCAGATCGCCGCCGACTTCGGCGACTTTGAGGCCTTCAAGAAGACCTTCAACGAGACCACCGCCAAGCAATTCGGCTCCGGCTGGGGCTGGATCATCTTCGTCGGCGGCAAGCTCAAGGTCATCACCACTCCCAACCAGGACTCGCCCCTCACCCAGGGCCACTATCCCATCCTCTTCAACGACATCTGGGAGCACGCCTACTACCTCAAGTACCAGAACCGCCGCCCCGACTATCTGGCCGCCTGGTGGAACGTCGTTAACTGGCACGAAGTCAATCGCCGCTTCGCCGTAGCCAAAGGCTGAAGTGCAGGGACGGTTGTGCCGGGGTTTCAACCCCGGCACAACCCATCCAACTTTTTTGAAGACAATCGCGAGGCGATACAGCAGTCTATTTTACTATTTGCTCTGAACAGAACCATGACGCAGAGTGGCTTATGACAGAAGCCGTTTTATAACTAAGCCGCCAGAGTTCTCATACTCGCAGGCGTTTCCCGTTGCGGCAGGAGAACAGGCATACGAGCGGTGGTGACGCATACAGACTGGTGCTCTTCCAGTTCGTAGCGGGCGCGCTCCATCTCGACATTTATCTGGGCCGCGAGTTTTGTGCTGACCCGATAACACGCCGACGAGCGCGCCTCGATGTACTCACTGAGCCGGGCTAGATATGCTTGTTCCAAACTTGCGCAGATTAAGCAGCCCATGCCTGCATCCTCCCGTTTTTCACCAGCCCAGCCGCGGCTGGAGTTATGCTGCATCAAGAAGGAAATCCATAATACTGGGTTGACTTGTGCGGTTCCTTGGCTCCGGCTCCATAGCGGTCTGCCCGACCGATCATGGCGATGAACAAACTGGAGTTAGAATGTTCCAGCATGAAGTCTTCGGCAAAAGTCGACTTCCTCTCGCTCGCTCCCTCCAGTTTGGTCCCGGATGAATTGTTGTTATCGGCCTCTTCCGTCAACCTGAACGAATTGCGACTCTTGTTCCGGCTAGCCGATAGACGATCCCTTGCTTCGCATTCCTTAAGATGGCTCATATAGTATCTCCAATCGTTCGGTTTCATGTTCAATTATGCTCGCCTCAAGCATAATTCGAAAGGACCGCGGCGAGAAAAAGTAACTTGATTTCTCCAATCAATGCACGCCTGGAATAACTCACACTTCACCTGTGCCGTGGCATGAGATATTTCCAAGGCGGCAACAGCGGCTTGCTTCGATTGTTATTGAGGCTTGTAATCCAAGCTAGGAAAAGCCTCATGGGGACAAATGCAGGAGTGGAGCACTTCAGATGGTCTGCCTGTATTCAGGCAATCTGAACGAGGATAAGTGAGTCCCTCTCATTTTCAAGTGTTACGCTGATTGGTCAAGCGTGTCAAGCGGTATTTTGTGAATATTCCGCTAAGGCATCCTGTCGCGCCCGTTCCGCAAGAAGAAACTTCTGCGCAACTATCTCGTTCCATAGCAGTGTTTTGATAGATAGGCTGGTGAGCAATTCCGCACTCGCTGGGCGCGCCGCGGCCGGAAGGACGCCGGAACCGTCCGCTTGCTCGAAGTAGAAGTCGCGCACCGTTTCCAATCCTTTCCTTGCCGCGGCATCGCTGCCTCCTGGTTGACCGGGAGTTGCAGTCTGCCTCTTTATCACCCAGCCCGCTCAGGTACACCCTGGAAATCGTGCCTCCTCGGCCGTCTAACAGGAGCGGGTTGGCTCCGATTCAACAAGGAAATGTTCAGTGAGGGGATGATCCGCGCCGCGAGCGTCCGCCCGGGCCTGCTCGCCATCCGCGTCCGGCGGAGTCTATTGGAGAAGGGGCGGAGGAGCGTGCCGGAAGAGCTTCCTGCCGGTTGCCACCCTGCCCTGATACACTTTTCCTTGGAGTTTCGCGAGCGCGTTTCGTCACTCGGCTTGAGAGTTGAGCGTGTCGCCGGAGCCGGCGGCGGCGAGGGAATGTTCGCGATAACCCAAATCTCCGATGGATTCGGAAGAGACCGTTCCGCGGTTCGAAAATGCGGGGCGGGGAGGTTTCATGCGGCGGTTTCTTACGCTTTTTTGTTTATTATGCCTGGCCATTCCGGCCGGGATTTCGATCTCCGGCTGCACCCGCGATCCGGGTGTGGATTACTGCAATGGCCGGGGTTACGGGATCAAGGTCGATGATGTGGCCGCGATCACGCTCACCCCCACCACCACCGGCATCTCCCTGGCCTTCGGACAGACGCGACAGCTCGATCTCGCCTACGGCCGTTACCTGCAAGGGCACTTCGGCCACCGTTGGCACATACACCTACGGTACCTCCAACAACCAGTTGGTGGACATCGCGCCGAACGGGAATCTGTGCGCGGGTACATGGAACCGGAACTCTGGCGGCGCCATCCCCAACTTCACCATCTGCAATCCGCCAAGTCCTTTGCCCTCGACCGGCGGCCTGCCCTACGCCACGGCTTTTGTCACCGCCTCCGCTCAATCGATAGTCTCCAATCCAGTGGAGGTTTTCGTGCATGCCCCGGTGACCTCAGTCAGTCTGGTCACTGAACCTTCGACCGGCACCGCGCAGCAGTGCTTCTCGCAGGGTACTCAGGCCACGCTCGACGCGCAGGCGTGTTTCGCAGGAACCAACAACATCCAGCAGGTACTGTGCGCGCCGGCCTCGGTCGTCGCCAGCGGCGTGTATGCCTGCCCCGGCGGCGTTCCCGCCGGTGCGTCCATCCTCAATTGCACTGCGACCATCGGCACGCTCAACTACAACGTGGGTACATCCTCTATCGCCTCCATTGCCACCAGCACCACCTCAAGCCAGGTGACGATCACCGCGGGACTGCCAGGCACTACTACAATCACCGCGTCGGTGGCCGGCTCGGGATCATCTGCCGGCTATTTCTCCACTTGCCCTCCGCAATCGATCTCGGTGACTCTTACGAATGGCGAGACCACGGGCACCATCACCAAGGGCGTGACGCAGAATCTGGTCACCGCCGTCTATGACACCAACGTGGAACAGTGCCCCCCTACGACTACCAATCCAGTGGGTGGATGCCCCCTCTCCGGTCTGACTCTGGACTATCAGTCCACCGACCCGGTCGACATCTCTGCGAGCAGCAGTGGAGCCATTTTCACCAACTTTCCTGGCGTGGCTTCGGTCTATGCCATCTGCCAGCCCTCCAGTTGCAATCCTTCCCCCCTCAATGAGATCGGCTTGTTTGGAACCGGCTTGCCCATTTCCTCGAACCCGGTTACTATCACCACCCCCGGCACGGCCAGCGACTATGCATGGTTCTCGGCGCCTAGTCAGTCGCAGTATGTCTTTCCTGTCGAGCTGATCTCGGGAACCTCCGGCTCCTTAACGCGCCTGCCATATGTACCGAACTCTATGATGATGGACCGGCTAGGCAGCAGTATCTACTTCGGATCCTCCCGCGAATTGATGGTCTTCAGCACCTCGTCCGGCACAGTCTTCAACCAGAACAACTCTTTTCCAGGCGTAGTGCTGGCCGTTTCGCCGGACGGCTCGACCGTACTTATCAACGACCAGGAACGCCAGCTCTTCTATCTCTATAGCACGGTCAATTCCAGTAGCTCCGGCTCGGCCTTTGGCGGCATGGGCTACGCCGCTGCCTGGACCCCCGACTCGAAGACGCTCTACATCACCGACAGCGCTGCCCTGGGCGGCAACCATGCCGACATGTTATACGTGTACAACGTCAACACCGGCTGGACCACCCATGCTCTGCCTTGTTCCGTTTACAACGCCACCACTTGTCCGTCTCCCTCCACGGGCGCGCAGAGCCTGGCGATTACCATCCCCAGCGTGGGCGCCTACCTCAGCGGCAGTAATACCGTAGCTCACACATGGTGCCCCACCGGCACGGCGGGCAACTACGCCAACATGATCTTCTATCCGCAGAGCGATTCAGTTGCCGTGCAGACCGATGTTCTGGCCGCCACCACCGATGGAGAACACATCCTGGGCGCGGCTCTCACCAACAGCGGGGTGACGCTCAATGACATTGGCGTCGCAATTACCCCTACCGCATGCACCTTGACTGCCCCCCTCTCCACCAATCCAACGCTGCTCACGCCTACACCGCTCAGCGTCAATGCCAATGCGTCCGCCGTCAATCAAGTGGTGCCGTCTCCGGTTTCCAATCTGGCCTTTATCACGTATTTCCCGCCCGCGACCGGCGCCACAACAGGCGCTTCGCTGCCCTACTACGTGCCGGGAACCTACACCCCCGGCAGCGCTTACACGGTGAATCCGGTGAAATACATTACGCTCACCGGAAACTCGTCCATCACCGCGCCGCTGGTCGGCGCCTTCGCCCCGGACGACTCGCTCTTCTTCGTCTCCACAGCGGGTGACAACATGATTCACTACATCAGCGTGCCAACGCTGACCGATAAGCAGCAAATCAGCCCCAACCTGCCGGCCTGCACGCCCGTCTCCGCCGGAGGCATCGACCTAGGCTGCACGTATACTGGCAGCGGCGCCATCGTTCCGGCCACCGCCATCGCCGTCAAGCCGCGCCCCACAACCTAGCCGCGGCGCAGTCTACAGCCAGGAAGGCCGGCCTCGCGCCGGCCTTTCTGTTTTCCTTCGGACGCGCCAAAAATGTTGGGTGCCTCATCCTTGCGACGTATTTGTCGCAACGGTGGGATACCATAGCATTCATTTTCCGAGCCGAAGGCCGCTGGCCCCACCGCAGGTGGCGCACGATAGAATCAAGTCATGATCAAGGGGATTTCCTTTCTTCGTCCCACAGGCAGCCGGGCAGCTTATGACCGGCTGGCGAGCTTCTTTTCCGCGCTGGGATTTGCTCCCGGCAATGGGTGGAGCGAAGAAGCAAGCCAAGGCGCAGCCTTCCTGGCTCCGCTCGGCAATCTCGAATTTGTTGATGGCCAGTTTCCCTCCACCGCAGATGTGCTGGTCGAGGTGACCGCGTTGGACGCCGTCTATCAGGCCGCCGCAAACCTGGCTGCGCGCTGAAGGAGGCGAAGCTGCCGAAGCGCGTCTCTCTCCCATAACCGATACCCACTGGAAGTCGCGCCTTTTTACAGTCGAGCCCGTCGCGGGTTTTGCATTTTCTTTTTGGGCGTGGACGGACCTGCTCAAGGGCAAGCCGGTGGCCGTCGAAGGCGATCTCTCCGCCGCGGGTATGAAGTTTGGCGTCATTGTCGCCCGCTGGAATGCGGTGATTACCGAACGTTTGCTGGAGGGCGCGCTCGACGCCTTGCTGCGCAGCGGCGCCCAGCGAAGCGAGATAGAAGTTGTCCGCGTTCCCGGCGCGTGGGAGATTCCCTCGGCCGCTCGCACCGTTGCCAATGCCGGCCGCGTGGACGCTATCATCACTCTGGGATGTTTATTGCGCGGCGAGACCGCCCACTACGAGGCTATCTACAACGAAGTCGCCCGCGGCATCGGCCAGTCGCAGCAGGAGACGGGCATTCCCCACAGCTTTGGCGTGCTCACCTGCGAGACGCTGGAGCAGGCGCTCAACCGCGCCGGCATCAAGGCC
>CAWFZU010000067.1:0-9814 GCA_963820195.1 uncultured Acidobacteriaceae bacterium
CGGGTAGTACTCCGGCGTGGTCACTTCTTTTTCAACCAGCGCGCCCAGGACACGGGCCTGCGAGGCGGTGAGAACGATGGGGGCGGTCGGGGGCATAAATCTATTTTGCCACTACGATCCTATAGAGCGGGAGGGATTGAGGGCTTCCCGCAAAAAAACAACCGCAGGTCCTTCGACTGCGCAGACCGCAAAGAAGGCGGTCTGCTCCGCTCAGGATGACAGATTTATTGTGTGGTTTTATGGAACGGAAGAGATTGGAGTTCGTGGTTTCCCACCCATTCCGCAAATTGCGCGGAATGGATGGGGCACGGAGCTTATCAGTTGAATTAATCGTTGGCCGGATCACCAAGAATAAGCGTTATCGCTTGCCCTGGATGGTCTTGGGGTTGCCGCCGGTCTTCTTGGCGGCGCGCTTGGCGGCGATGGCCTGCATCTCCTTGCCGATGTGGGACTGGTTGATGGAGATCTGGATGGCCAGGTTGAGTATGTTGCCGGTGCCCCAGTAGAGCGACAGCCCGGAGGCGTAGGTCCACAACATGAAACCGAACATGGCGGGCATCATGAAGGCCAGCATCTTCCGCTGGACCGGGTCCATGCCCGGCGAGGGCGTGATGTACTGCGTGAGAAACATGGTGATGATGATGAGGATAGGCAGAATATGCAGCGGGTCGGGCGAGGAGAGGTCGCTGAGCCAGTACCAGTGCGCCTGGCGCAGCTCGACCGTGTTTTGCAGCAAGCGGAAGTAGGCGAAGAAGAGCGGCATCTGAATGAGCATGGGCAGGCAACTGCCGTACATATTCACGCCCTCCACCTTGTATAGCTCCATCATCTCGGCGTTCATATCGGCCCGCTTGGGGTCGGTCGTCTTGAGGTGGGCATAGCGCTGCTTGATGGCCTCGACCTTGGGCTGAATGCGCATCATCTTCAGCGAGGACTTCATCATCAGCACGCGCGTCGGCAGCAGCACCAGATTGAAGATGATGGTAACGATGATAATGGCCCAGCCCCAGTTGTTGACGCCGTGCTCGACCAGGAAACGCAGGGCCAGGTAGAGAGGTTTGGCGATAATCCCCAGCAAACTGCCGTACTGGATGAGCGGTTCAAGCGATTGCCCGGTGGGCTTGCCGTCGGCGCCGGTGGCGTGGACAGAGGCCAGCACGTCCATCGCCTTGGGACCTGCGTAGAGGCGCAGGCGTGTAACGCCGCTGGTATCGCCCATCGCCAGGCCAAGCACGTGGGCCGGCTTCTTCTCGCTGTTGGGATCGCTCAGGACGCTGGGTAGGTCGATGGTGTTATGCAGCGTGACCAGAGTTGTGCGATCCGGAACGTCGGGCAGAAAGGCCGCGACAAAGTAGAGATCGGTAACTGCCGCGTAGGAGTATGGCAGGTCGAACGTGGCATGGTTGCTGATCTTGGCCACTGCCTCCGAATCCAGCTTGCCATTGAGCGACCAGTCGAACTTCGAGGCTGCGGAGGTGGGGATGGAGGATCGCGTCGACGATGAGGGAAGAAACTCCTCCATGTCGCCCAGGCCGGCAGGCCACTGGATCAGCGCCAGCACCGGCGCGCCGTTGCGCTTGACCTCGGCCTCGACGGTGACAACGTAGCTCGTATCGAAGCGGAAGGTCTTCACTACATCAAGCCCGTTTGCGGCATAACGGAAGGTAAGAGCGCTGGTGGCCGGAACCTCCACGTGGCCGGTGACCGTGGGCTGCGCGCCCGTAGCGGTGACCTGATAAAGCGCCTGGTTGAGCTGCGTGGTGAGGGCCGGCTCGTAAGTGAAGAGCGAGAGGGGAAAGCCGAAGTACGCCGAGGCCTGGGGCTGCACCATATCCAGCGGCTTGCCGGCGGAGTCGAAATACTTCTTCAGCACCCAGCTCTTCACCTGCGCGCCCTGATTGGTGAAGACGATCTTGTAGTTCTCGTTTTCAACAGTAGTCGTGGTTTCTAACTGGGCTGCAATCGTTGGCGAGACAGCGAGAACCGGTGCGGAGGCCAACTGCGGTTTGACGGCAACGCCAGCGGCCGGAAGCGTGGGCTGCGGCTGGTTGGGCGGCTGGCTCTGGCTTTGCGCAGCAGGTGGCGGCGGGGGCGGCTGCTGGGGCTTGAAAAAGTATTGGTAGCCAAGCAGGACGACGAGGAACAGAAGGGTGAACGCCATCAGGCCGCGGCTGTCACCGCCGCCACCGCCGCCGCTCTGCCCTTGAAGATTGGGATTGCTGAATTCTGCCAAGGTAAACTTCCTGTTCGTTAGTGTCTGTTCTCAGCCCATGGAGAAGCGCGCCGTCGGGCACCGCTCTTCCTATGGTAATGGTTCGTGGGGAAACGGGTGTGCAATCGCAGCCGGAGGCACCGGGTCGAGGCCGCCGCGAGTGAAGGGATGACAGCGCAGCAGCCTCCAGGACGCCAGCAGAACGCCCCGCAGCGGCCCATGCGTGGCGATGGCTTGCGAGGCGTACTCCGAGCAGGTGGGGAGAAACTTGCAGCCGCCGCCGGGACTCAGAGAATGCAGCGCCGGAGAGAGCCAGCGGCGATAAAGGGCGAGCATGTAGAGCAGTATGCGGGTCATAACACCTGCGTTGGGCCAGACGCCTTCGGCTGGTCCGCGCTAATAAGACGGCGCGAGAGAGGGTTTTCTGCTGTGTTGGTTTTTGTCATGCGCGCCGCCTCGGTCTTTGCCTGATGAAGAATACGCACAATCTCCGCCTCCAGTTTCGTGAAATCCATCGTCAGCACGATTCGCCGCGGATGGAGGATCAGATCACAGCCCTGCGGCAGCAGTTCTACGTGGCGGCGCAGAGCCTCTCTCATGCGGCGCTTGAGGCGGTTGCGCTCATGCGCCTTGCCCATCACCTTGCCGGCAGTGAGGCCAACGCGCGGACTGGTTGGCTGTTCGACTCCAGCGTAAGCGGGCTGCTGCGGAGCCAGGAACCAGCTCATCGAAGCGGACTGGCGCTTGCGGCTGGCCGCGTAGGCGCGCTGATAATCGCTGTGCTTGCGCAGACACGCTCCGGTCAGCGATTGCCTCGCAGACGGGCGTTCGGCGGAGTTAGGAGGGTTTGTCATGGCAACGCCGCGAGAGGTGTTGGCCGAAATGGAATGGGAAGAACCATCTATTCCGGCTCCAACAAAGGTCGATTGCGGCACGTCAGGCGAGAATTAATCGCGGAAGCCGGCGCTGACGGCCACGCGTTTGCGGCCGATGGCGCGACGGCGGCTGAGCACGGCGGCGCCGGCCTTGGTCTTCATGCGCGCACGGAAACCATGTGTCTTCACGCGCTTACGGCGATTCGGTTGAAAGGTACGCTTGGGCATGAAAATACGCTCCTGTTTCCTCGATGGATTCTGCGCCTTGACGGCAAGTACTTAGTGTATCGCAGGTTGGGCCAGGAATCCAGCGCGAAGTGCGCCAAAGGCCAATTTGCCTCAGCTCAGCAGCGAACGGGTCAGTGGATGCAACGCGCGAACGTCCGCGGCGAGCGCCGCTCCCTGATGTTACTACAGAAACTCTGGTAACCTCAGCGGCTACTTTCACCATCCATGGTGCATCTGATCAAAACAACAAAAAACTTTCGTGAAAGAGAGATTACAACGTTCCTGTTAATGTGCTAATCTTGTGACCGTTCCAGAAAGTTTCCCAGCGTCTCACGGAACCGGTTTTTTATCCTTGGTCCCGAGGTAAGTTTCAGGGGCCGAACAGCGGCAATCAGGCATTCGGTAGGTGGCAGTCGGACGAAAAGCCCAGCGCTTTACGCCGCTGGTGTCTTGTTTCCAAAACTCGACGGATGAACTATTCCGGCAGTCAGCAGACTGCGCAGGCAAGGATCAGCACGATGGCATTTGCAGTTTCGCCGGCGACGGCACACAATCCCTGGCTCCAGATTCTCTCCGCATTGGAGATGAAGGTCATTCGCCAATCCTTCGAGACCTGGTTCAAGCCCAGCCGTTACAGCCATGTAGCCAACCGCACGCTGTATGTGCGCGTGCCTTCTGCTGATTTTCAGCACCTCGGGGACCGCTACGGCGATCTGATCCAGGAGGCCATCGAGCAGCAGGGGCTGGAGCTGGACGACGTCTGTTTTGTGACCGCTGAGGAGGATCCCTCGGTCCCGCCGGTGCTCAAGGACGGCAGGTTCGCGCCGGTTCCCGCTCATGCGCCCACCGCGCCGCCGCAGACGACGACGCGCACTCCCGAGCAGGCGCGCTTCGATTGGTCCACCGCGGCGCAGCTCAATCCGCGCTACACCTTCGAAGCCTTCGTCATCGGCAACGGCAACCAGTTTGCCCGCGCCGCCTCGCTGGCCGTCGCCGAGCGCCCATCCAAGGCCTACAATCCGCTCTTCCTCTATGGCGGCGTTGGCATGGGCAAGACTCATCTGATGCATGCCATCGGCCACGAGGTGAAACGCCGCCAGCCTGCAACCAACATCTGCTACGTCTCCGCGGAAAAATTCACCAACGAGATGATCACCTCGCTGCGCAACGACCGCATGACCAGCTTCCGCGACCGCTTCCGCACCGTGGATGTGCTGCTCGTCGACGACATTCAGTTCATCGCCCAGAAGGAGCGCACCCAGGAGGAGTTCTTCCACACCTTCAACGCGCTGCACGAGAGCATGAAGCAGATTGTCATCGCCAGCGACCGTCCGCCCAAGGAGCTGGCGGAGATTGAGGACCGGCTGCGCTCGCGCTTTGAAATGGGCCTGATCGCCGACATTCAGCCGCCCGATCTGGAGACCAAGGTCGCCATCCTGCAAAAAAAGGCGGAGAGCGAGCAGGTGCAGTTGCCCGCCGATGTGGCGATGTTTGTCGCCTCCAATGTGCGCACCAACGTGCGCGAGCTGGAAGGCGCGCTGGTGCGCCTGATCGCCTGGTGCCAGCTCAACCGCATGGAGATCACGCTGGCCACCACCCAGCAGTGCCTCAAGCAGTTCATCGATATGCAGGTGCGCAAGATCACCATCGAGGCCATTCAGCGCGCCGTCAGCGAGAACTTCGGCATGAGGATCGTTGACCTGAAGCAGAAGAACAACTCGCGCAACGTGGTGGTGCCGCGCCAGATCGCCATGTACCTGGCCAAGCAGATGACCGAGGCCAGCCTGCCGGAGATCGGCCGCCAGTTCGGCAACAAGCACCACACCACAGTGATGCACTCGATTGCCAAGATCGGCGAGCAGCGCCGCACCGACAAGGACCTGCACCGCACCCTCAACAAGCTCCAGGAGCAGTTGAACGCGTAGTAGACGAAGCGCATCAGCAAAAATTGGACGGAAGTAGTTGCTTTACGCACAGCCATGCTCAGTGTATTGTGGTTTGGAGATTACTTAGGCGGGTGGCCCAGGTCTCGACTTTGAGACCTTGGAGACGATGAACCCCAATTGACTACTCCGGATTTTCGCACCTGGGAATCCATGGCCCCCCGCGAGCGAAGAGCGAGCCGTTGGCCTCACCGCAGGGGTTTGCAGATCATTTCGCTCCCGGCGCGCATAATGGAGGAATGAGCCAAGACCAGAGACGCGGGCTGTTCCTGACCCCTGATCCCTGACCCCTGTTTTCAGGCTGACCCCCACCCCCTACCTTATGGAAATCATTTTTTCGACCCCTCCATTGCATGTAACTAGCAAGGAATCAATCGTTTGTAATTATTACCTATTAACGAATAGGGGTAATAATGTACTTGATTAACGACGAAGAAAAGGCGAAGATGGTAGTAGCCGTGAGAGGGCAGACGTACTTGGCCGGTAGATTTACCAAAATGTTGGCTAGTTTTGCACAATTTTATGTGCGATTGTGCAAAAAGAGGAGCCTTTTCTGTTATTGTTGTCGATACGGTTGATCGTTCCTTTTTCGCATCTACCTGTCAATGTGGCGCGCATTTAGTCTGTGAGGAACAAAATCATGTCCAGCCGGAAGATCAACTTTCAGGGTGAGATTCGGGACGCCGTATCAGTTGACTTCGAACCAGAAAGAGAGACCTTCAGCACCTATATTCTTCTCGATGGCTCTGCTCTAAAGCTGAAGGCAGTCCTTACTGAAGTGATGCGAATAGAGGGGGTCTATGCCCCTAACGGTGACCCTGTCTATCTCATTCAAGCCGCTCAAATTATGTCTGTGTCAGCCCCAGACTCACTCAGAAGGAAGGATTAGACATGAGCACTTACCCTGTCTGCCACGAACCCGATGAGCAACGTTGGCTGTCATCCGACGCCATTCCTGTTCAATCTCCCAAGTCTTCCCGATCGGTATTTCTCGAAGGGGGAATGGAGAAGTATGTGAATATAGGTGAACTCGACAGCCTCAACTTTTATGGTGACAATGCCAATATGCTCGGAATGCTGTGCATTCCCAAGACCATCTCCGATTATCTCAAGGAACGGTTCTGCGCGATTAAGAACGTGCGTGCATTATTGATCGGTGAGAGCCATGACATTTATCATGTGTGGGTATTGCTCGATGAGTGGACAGTAGACCATCGCAAGGTTATCTATGCGATTCAGCGGGACATTTTACAAAAGGTTACCGGATTCAATTTTGACTTTTATGTCGTTGATATTCCTCCCAGAAGTAGTCCAAGCGAAATGGTTTCAGGTATCCCTGTCGTCTATCAGAGAGATTAGGGGTGGTCGCCGTTGCCAGCGAAATCTGAACATCTGAGAATCGCGCGAGAGAACGAACGACTCATGAGGCAACTAAACGACAACGATGGCGTTGCTCGTGGGTGGGGTTCGACTATTGCATTCTATGCGTGTCTCCACTATGTAGAAGCATTTTTGGGCGTGCAAAATAAGCATTCAGCTGACCACCGCACTAGAGACAACAATCTGGCTCAGTTCACAGAGACCATGGCTATTTATGATGAGTATTCCGAACTGAAGAACATTTCAACGAGAGCCAGATATTACGGGCGATATCCGAGTAAGACAGATTTTCAAGTTCAGATTCTTCCGTCCCTGAAGACGATTGAAACGGAAATGATGAAATACTGCAAATAAGCCTATAATATTCATATGCAGACGAAACCGCAGTCTCCCGAACACAAGGCATTTGAGAACCTGCTCGTGTCCGTTCTCAGCGTCTCCAAGGCGGAACTGAACAGGCGCATCGCTCAGGAAAAGAGCGAGAAGCGAACGCCTAGAGACCGCGCTTCCCGCGTTACTGGCGACCGAGCCAAGCCAGCCTAGAGCGCCGTTTCTCCCATCTTGCCGGTCAGTTCTGCATAGGTCAGTCTCTTCCCTGAAATCTGCGAAAGGATCAGCGCGAAGCGGTCTTTGTCCGCGGGTGGCCCAGGTCTCGACTTTGAGACCTGGGAGACGATGAACCCCAATCTACCGCTCCGGATTTTCGCACCTGGGAATCCACGAACCACTTGCGAGCGTAAGCGAGCGGCTGCCCCACCGCAGGTGGCCGCAGGTGCTTGCAGATTATTTACCTTCCGGCGCGCACACTGGAGGAATGAACCAAGACCAGAAACGCGCGCATTTCCTAGTCCACGGTCCAATCTGTCAGGGATGTGACCGGTCTGAAATGTCAACCATCCGACCGGTCTATACCCTCCGTACCCCCCCACCCCCTCCCCCTGTGGAAAACCGTTTTTCGACCCATCCATCGCTTATAACTATCAAGGAATCAATCGTTTGTAATTATTACCTATTAACGAATAGGTAACTGCAAACCCCGGATTTTACCCATTTATTGGCACAAAAGGCGCTGTTTTCAGCCAGAAATGGCCACTTTTTCGCGCTTTTTGAAAGAATCGAGTCCACACCATCGCCGGGTTCCCCAGGTCCGGATGTTCGGACTTGGGAGACCACGAACCTCAAGCCATCGGGAATAGCGAAACTTTATATAGGAGATGCGCAGTCCGGTACGGTTGCGCAATTGACCTGCGGATACAATGGGTGTGGATGGGTGGGCGCGTCGCCACTCTCCAGGGACTTCCCCCTATGGCTTCTCTTGCAAACGCATCTTCTTCCGTACTGAGCCCTGACCTGAGCGAGGCAGCGTCACGCCCCGCGGCGGCGCGGCTTCAGGTGCGCATGGGCCGTGCTGTTTCTGTGGGCGAGGGCATCAACTGGCTGACGCTGGCTGTTCCTGATCGTCTTTCATCTGGGCGCGGTGGCGGCGCTCTTCTTCTTCACCTGGCAGCGGCTGACGGTGATGCTGGTGCTCTACGTGCTGGCCATCAATGTCGGCATCGGCATGTGCTACCACCGCCTGCTGACCCATCGCGGCTACCAGGTGCCCAAGTGGCTGGAATACTTGCATGGCCGTCTGCGCCACGCTCTCGCTCGAGGGCGGCCCGATCTTCTGGGTGGCCACTCATCGCGTCCATCACCAGCTCAGCGACCGCGAGGGCGACCCGCACACTCCCCGCGAAGGCGGCTGGTGGGCGCACGTCGGCTGGATCGTCTGGGGCAACGCGCTGCACGCGCAGACCGCGGCTTCTGGCCCGCTATGTTCCCGACCTGAGCCGCGACCGCTTTTATCGTCTGGCTGAGCAAGTACCACTGGATTCCGCTCACCGCCAGCGGCGTGCTGCTGTTCGGCCTGGGCTGGCTGTGCGGGCGGCTGGAAGAACGCCGTGGGAATGCTGCTGTGGGGCGGCTTTCTGCGCGTGACCCTCGGCCTGCACGCCACCTGGCTGGTGAACTCCGCCACCCACCTGTGGGGCAGCCGCCGCTTTGAGACCCGCGACGACTCGCGCAACAACTGGTGGGTGGCCCTGGTGAGCGGCGGCGAGGGCTGGCACAACAACCACCACGCCCATCCGGTCTCGGCGCGCCACGGCCTCGCCTGGTATGAGATCGACCCCAACTACTGGGGCATCTGGCTGCTCTCCAAAATCGGCCTGGCGCGCAAAATTCAGGTGGCCAAGTTCGACCCCGCGATCCCAAACCGGCCGGAGCATGAAGACTGAAATTATCTACCTACTCTGGCCCTCACCCACAACACCGCAAAAACCGGCAGCGTCACCACCAGCACCAGCACTCCCGCTGGAAAACCAACATACCGGTAGCTGTAGCGTAGCTCACCGTATGGTGTCCAAACGCATTCCACGCCAGTAGTGCGAAGATGGCAACTGTAGTCGTCGCAAAAAACGTGAAGAACGCCGCCGCAAAGGCCAGCAGCAGACTCGTGAACAACCCGAATCCCTTCAGCGGAAATCCCAGGACCGTTTCCGCCGGCCTGCCTCGCGATTTGCGCCGTTTGTCATCGCATGACCTCCCTGGTCTAGAATACAATCTCATGGCGAGCAGCGCACAAGTCGATCTTTGGCCGGCCGAAAAAGTCGCCACGCAGGTGGCCGTCGCCGAGGCGCCCAACGGAATTCACTATGCCATGTGGGGTGAAACGCGCATCTCCGACGCCGATCTCGAGCGCCTGGTCAGCGCCGTCCCATCCATGCTCGCGCCCGCTCTCCAGCATCGCGCCTACTACTTCGTTCCCCTGGCCATCGCCGACACCGACGACACCATGGTCGCCCCCGGCTACACCGTCGATCTCGGCGACCGCGCCATCTGCCATCGCAACGCCGTCTTCGGTTCCACTGAGGCCGTCTTTCTCTCCACGCGCCTGGTCGAGGACCGCTTCGGACTGGCCTTTGAATTCTTCATCAACGTGGCCCACAACTTTGTCGATGCCGCCGGCGTTCCCGAAAGTTTTTCCACCCTCGCCTGGCAGCAGGCCGAGGCCCAGGTCCGCGGTGAAACCAGTCAGGACGCATGGGAGGCCCGCCGCCGCGCCCAGGATCACCCGCCGGCGTTAGAAGAGATCGACGAGCGCGCCCGCAACGCCTACTTTGAGTCGGCCTTCT
>CAWFZU010000068.1:0-5060 GCA_963820195.1 uncultured Acidobacteriaceae bacterium
CGCAAACACCGAAATCCGCACCCATGAAAAAGAGGCTGATATGTTTGGCCTGAACGTCGCCCGCCAGCCGGACGGATTCGCGCAAGCCGCGATTCATCTCAGTGAATATCGCAAGATGCGGCCCGGCCCTATCGAGGAGTTCATCTTCTTCGACCATCCCAGCGGCTACGACCGCATCCATTCCGCCATGGTGTGGAAGGGCGAAAATCTGGAGCTGTTTGAGAAGCCGCAGCAGCCGCCTGCCGCGCATTGACGCCTGAAATATCGGTACGTCTTTAGCCTTCAAGCGGAATCAATTCTTTTGAACGGCAAGGAAGGCGAAAATGCGCTGGATTTCATTGATTTGCTGGATGGGAATTTGCTTTGCGGTGGCCGGAGTAAGTGGGCGATGGACGACGAGCGAGATTCCGGGATGGTATCGCACGCTGGCCAGGCCGTCGATTGCTCCGCCCAACTGGATCTTCGGGCCGGTCTGGACGCTGCTCTATGCGCTGATGGCCGTGGCCGCGTGGCAGGTCTGGGAGTCGGCTCCATCCCCCATGCGCACCTGGGGGCTGGTGCTGTTTCTGGTGCAACTGGCGCTGAACTTTGCCTGGTCGCTGATCTTCTTCCGCCAGCACGCGATTGGAGCCGCGCTGGCGGAGATTGTGGCGCTATGGGTTGCCATCGGAGCTACGACACTGGTCTTCGGTCGCGTGGCGCCGTCTGCCGCCTGGATGATGGCTCCCTACTGGGCCTGGGTCAGTTTTGCATCGGTGCTGAATGAGGAGTTCTGGCGGCTGAATCCGTGAGCCTGTTCGGGGCTGCGTCCGCAACTTACCGCCGGGTATAGATCTGGAACGGCGCCCAATAATAAGGCACGCGAAATCTGCCCGGCGAATGTACAAGGCTGAGCTTGGCGCGGCGCAGCGCCGTAGCCGGATTCTGGCCGTCTGCCAATCCCTGATAGAGCGCGTCCATCAGACGCGGCGTTGAATCGTCGCTGACCTCCCAGAGCGCGCCGATGACGTTATGCGCGCCGGCGCGAAGAAAGGCCCAGGAGAGGCCCACCAATCCTTCTCCCGCATAAGAGCGCGTGCCGCTGCCATAACAGGCCGAGATCGTCACCAGCCGGGCATCGATGGGATGCTGCATGATTTCGCGGGCGTAGAGCTTGTAAGACTCCTCGCCGGTCCTACCGCCGGAGAGCATGGATCCGGATAGGATGATGGCCGAATCCAGCGGGTCCACGCGGCTGGCAATGGCATGAGAGACAAAATGAATATAGGTGTACTGCGCCGGATTGCTGGTAAGATAAGCAGCGGGCGTGGCTTGCTGGCCGGCAAAGACGGCCGCATGGCGCGCGGCAAAGTGCCTCGCAACCTGGGTCATTTCAAGTCCGAAGAGAGGCAGGCTCGGATACTCCGCGCTAGCCGTCATCGGGTTGCCGAGCAGCAGCAGATTGCGGCTGCCGCCCGCTGCGGGCCGGGCCGCGGCCAGTAGCTCCAGAGAGGGCGCGGAGAGCAGCGTTTGATCGTCGATCCAGTAATGCGCGGCTGCGCCTGCGTTCGAAGTAACTTGTGGACTAACTCCGGGTCCGGGCGCCAGCAGAGTTTCAAAGTTCAATTGATTCAGCGCCCCGTCGGCTAGGATCATCACCGGGGAGTCAGGCCGGATGAGTTTCGCGGCTGGGGCAACTAATAACTGATAAAGTGCCAGTCCATCCTCATTGCCGGTTTGCAGCGGGTCTTCCGCATCCAGCAGCGCCTTGCGGTAGCGCTCCACGCGCGCCGCAATCTCCTTCTGCGCGGGCAGCGGGAAGAGCGCGATCTTCGCCGGAGTGATCGCCCAGAGGTAGGATCGCTGGCTGCCCAGCCAGTAGAAAAGCAGTGTAGCGCCGGAGCTTTGGGCGATCTGGCGAGGGTTCAGAGCCGCGGAATGGAAGGAGCTACCGTTTTCGGCTATGCCCAGCCCTTGCGCCAGCGTTCGCGCGCGGCTCTGATCGGCGGCGGCCAGGGCCTCCTCGCTCCGGCCTTGCTCCACCAGCAGATGGATGTAGTGGTCGTAGATGCCGGTGGCGTTGGCGGCGAAGGGCAGTCTTGAGTTTTCGTTCCGGAGTTGCGCCCGCGCCGACTCGAAGTCCGCCAGTGTGGCTTTGTAAGTCTGCTCAGCGGCTTTGGTATTGCCTTCCAACTCATATAACTCGCCCAACTCAATCCCTGCGCCCAACCGGGTCGTGGTTGGACTTGCTAAGTCAAGTTGGACTGAGCGAAAGAGCGTCTCCGCCTGCTGATCCTGGTGCCGCGCGGCGGCTAACATTCCCTGCGTCAGCATCACATACCCACTGAGCTGATTGCCCCCTGCACGCTCCATGGAAGTGACTTGATCGAGATAGGCGCTTGCCTCATCCAGCTTTCCTGTCTCAACCGATACCCTGGCCAAGTCTTCCAGCGCGTTCACAATGTCTTCCTTGCTATCGATCTGCCTAGCCAGAGAGAGCGCGTGACGATAGGACTGCACAGCTCGATCTTTATCGCCGCTATCGTGATAGACATAGCCGGCAGTCGTGATCCATTTGAGTTCATCGCGAAGATTGCCTAGTCTTGTGGCGCTTTTCTCCGCTTCGAGAAACTGCTCCAACGCCCTTTCGTCATCTCCAAGCTGGAAATAGGCCCATCCGAGATTGCCTACAACGCGGTGCGTCCAAAAGTCCGAACCCAACTCAACGGCTACCAGGTGGGCTGATCGGAGCCAGTCCACGGCTTCATCATAACGGCCGAATTGCATTGAGGCAAAACCGAGATTGTTGAGTGCGACAACTTCACCCCATCGGTCCTGATGAGTGCGGGCAAAGAGAAGACTCTCGAAAAAATATTCATGTGCTGTGAACGGGGCACCCTGACTGACGGACAAGAGACCGCGCGTCCTGAGCAGGTATCCGCAAGAAGCATAGTCTGCGCTCTTGCATAAGCTCTCAGCAGGGATAAGTCTTTGATTGGCCGCGGTTAATCGTTGTTGGTGGGTCAGGGCGTCGGCTTCTATCGCCAGTTTGCGGATGTTATCTTCTGGTTGGTTAGGATCCGGTGAGTAGCCTGCGAGAATGCGCAAAGCATCATCATACATCCCACGTCTCACCATTGTCTCAGCTTGCAGTAGTTGAAATTTCGCCGCCCAGTCGAGATTCGCTATCTGAAATTGCCACGCACCCAATTCGGCTTCATGCTGACAAATTGCCAGATTTCCCCGCTGAAAGAGATTATTAGCATGATCATACGCAGCCTGGGCACTGCTAGGATTGTTGTCTTTTAGAGGAATAAGGAGTAACAGTAGGAGCATCCACGCGAGAGGGGAAATTCCGGGAAGAAGATCCGGCCAAAGACTTCTAAACCACTCTCGAATGCCCACCAGAATCGAATTATTAGTTATAGTCCAGCGGGCATTCGGGAGCTTCCTTTGTATAACTATCCCCCTGTTCCATTGGTCGATCCGCCACCAATCGGAATATCCCCTTCGACGGCGCAGCCCAGCTTGAGGTCGATCATCGTCAGCGTGAAGGTGGTCTTCTTGTAAGTCTTCGCACTCGCGATCGGATCCTCGTGCTTCACGGTCAGCTTGGCCAGCGTGATCGTCCCAAAGCCGGGGATGGTGACCACGTTCCCGGCTACGGAGCCAGGGAAGAGTCCAGCCGCCCGGTTGACCAGTGAACATTCGACCGCCTCCGAAGAGCCGAGAGTAGAGGAAAGTTGATTGTAACGTTCCTGGAGCGCGGCGGGAAGGTTCTTGTTCTTCAGGATGCGCTCGTACTGGCGGCTGACGCGGCTGAGCACGCCTGGATTCAGCGCGTAAGGCAGGTCGTCGGCCGGCGTTGAGCCGCAGATCTCCTGGTCGCACTCCAGCTCAACCGGGACGCCGGCGATGCGCAGATTTTCAAAGCGCGTGCCCAGGAAGGAGATCGACGGCATATTGCCCTTGAGGGGATGCTCGGTGATGGTTTGGCCGACGATGCGGTCGGCCGTCACTACCTCCATCACATTGAGGCCTTCAACGACCGTGGTGGTCAGCGTATTCCAGCCTTCGCCCGGCTTCTTGCTCTTGCTGCCGGCGACGTGGGAGTAAGCGGCGCGGAAGGAGATGACCGACTCAAGCCGGTAGCCATTCGAGCGCTGGGCGAAGTAGCCGCCCTTCGGATCGAGCATGACATGGGCCTGGGGTTCGATGGTCTGGGCGACCGGAAGCAGCAGTTTGCCCGAGAGAACCGTCGCTTCGGCATTAAAGATGTGCATTTTTTCTTTCGCTGCTGGCATTGGGGTACTTACCTTTCTTGATTTGGCAGTCGGGGGAACTCTAGGTCGTCCATGCGGACGTGTCAATCGGTTAAATGAAGATCGAAGGCGTATTGGTCGATTCTGGTGTGTTCTCCCTGCGCCGCAACGCCGGAGACCGTCACCGTATACGTGCCGTTGCGCAGCACTGCGCCGGGAATCACCAAGGAGATCCTCTGGCTGTCGCCGGCCTCGTCCCCGGGGGCGGCCACGGCGCCGGTCCAGATCTGTTTCCCTTGCGGGTCAGTCAGGTCGAAGGAGTAGGAGGCGTAAGCGCCGATGCTGGGCGGCTGTGGAAGATCGATCGGGAGCACAACGCCGTGCTCGTGGTCGGCGGTGATGGCCAGGTGAGCGCCCCGCGTGGCTCCGTGCAGTGGAGTCCATGGAAGCAGGCGCGGCTGATTGGCTGCCGCCCGCAGTCCAGGATAGGTGACCAGATTCTGGTAGCCGATGACCAGCAGCAAGCTGGCGAAGACGGGCGCGGCAAAGGCTGGCTGAAACCAAATTTGCCACCAGCCCCGCTCCGCCCTGGGCGCGCGGGATCGAACAGGAACAGGTGCAGGCAAGGCGCCAGCCAGCTTGGGCAATTGAGCCTTAGCCTCCTCCACAAAGGCGACTCCGGCGCGAAGATCAAGGGCGCACTCCGGACAATCGAAGAGGTGCTCCTCGAAGGCCTCGCGCGCATCGGGCGTCAGCTCATCCAGCAGGTAACGCTCGGCGGCCATCTGTTGTAATGCTTCACTGTGTTCCATCATTCCA
>CAWFZU010000069.1:0-4019 GCA_963820195.1 uncultured Acidobacteriaceae bacterium
CCCGGCTGCGCCTGACCCAGGATTGGGAGGCTGCTCGTGCGGCGCTCGTTCGCATTGAGCCGCGCATCGCCGCCCAGGTGCGCGCCGTTGGCGTGGACCAACTCCAGGCCACACGCGTCGCCGCCGAGGCGCTTCAGCTTGCGCTCAAAGCCTCCCGTGATCCCATCGGCTCGTGGATTCTCTCGCCCCATTGAGCGCCGCCAGCGAAGCCGGCTGGGCTGGAGTCGTCGCCGGGGACGTGCGCGCGGTTCGCGTGGACCGCGTCTTCCAGGCCGGTCCCACGCCCGGCAGCGAGGGAGACGATTGCTTGTGGATCATCGACTACAAGACCGCCCACGCCGACAACCTTGACCCGGTCAAGGCTCTGCCCATGCTCCGCTCACTCTTCGCGCCCCAGGTTGAAGCCTATGGCGAAGTACTGCACAAGCTGCACGGCGCCGACGCCCGGATTTTCGCCAGCCTCTACTATCCACGCATGATGATGCTGGATTGGTGGGAGCTGTAGCCGGTGACGGTCTCGATGGATCGTGCCCGTCAAAACAGTAAAATGCAGTCCCCCAAAAACCTCTGACGACACAAGTTTTTTATTTTCATAAGATTCTTTGTATGCAAATGACACATTGGGCTGTACAATTTTCACGAGGAGACCCATGGCCGGAGATATTCAACTTCAGTGCAGCGATTGCGGGCAGGACTTCACCTTCACCGCTGCTGATCAGACGTTCTTTCAGGAACGTGGTTATTCGACCCCAAAGCGTTGCAAGAATTGCCGTCAGGCAAAGAAGAACGATCAGGGGGGATCCGGCTACCGTTCGGCTCCGGCACAGGGTACACCTGTGATTTGTTCGGGTTGCGGCCAGCCTACAACAGTGCCATTTGAGCCGCGTGGCGACCGCCCGGTCTTTTGCCGGGATTGCTACCAGGCGCGCAAAGGCAGCGGCGGTGGCGGCGGCAGTTCTCGCGGACGCGGCCGGTAATTGTTTCGAGCGGCTCCGATGAGCACATGGCGCATCGGAACCGCTACCATCCAGGCAACTTCAAGCAAAGCTCCACGGCGGCGGCTCATTCGGCTACAGTTGATGGTGGAAGACTTTGGAATCTGGTTTTCTGCCCATTTTCCGCTCCGCGAACATTACACGTGGCGCCTAGTCCCTCGTCCCTCGTCTTACACCGGCGGAAGCGAGTCCACCACCGGCACGCCGGCGGGCGGGGTGAAGTAAAATGCCGCCGCGGGAATCGCCACATTGGGCTGTTCCGCGGTGAAGGTAAAGCGCGTCAGCGCTCCATCGGCTTCCTCAATCTCAATGCCGTTGATGGTTCCGTCAGCGGTTACGGTAAGCGTGAGCCGCGCCACTCTTTGTTCCTGGCCTTTGGGCTGGCCGCTGAGCGCGAAGCAGCCGTTCGGGGCGGACGCCAGCGTCAGGCCGGTCAATTCCTTTTCCAGCTCCGTATGGCCGAGCAGAAAGCGCAGCGGCGAGCGCAGGTCGTCCAGTTGCTTAGCCGGGATGCGCTGGACCTGAGAGTCGCCGCGGGAGTAGAACCAGGCGTACTTGCCGTCGAGCAGGAAGAGCTTGCCGGCGGGCTCGCTGTACTCCCACTTCATGCGGCCCGGCTTCAGCAGCAGCAGCGTCCCGCTCTCGGTGCGCCGCATCCCCAGGCCCTCATAGCTCTCGCTGAAGCCCGCCTTGAGCGAGTGAAACTGGTTGTAATGGCGGTCGACGCGCTGGGCAATCTCATGCGCGCCGGAGTCCTTCGCGGACGGCGAACGCTCCTGAGCGCTGAGGCCGATCGAGAGAAGTGCAGCGGCCAAAATCGCGCCGCTACGCCGTAGGATGATCTTCGCGCTCACTGGACTATTTGTGTGCAGTTTGTGCCGCCGTTCGGGTCGGATTTGATAACGCCGCTTTCGTCGCCGCAGAAGCCGTGGTAGGCGGTCTTGCCAACAGTCTGCGGCACAGCCGTGATGGTGTAGGCGGTGATGCGGTCCGTACCCCTGACCGTCACCTTGGTACAAGTACTGATGCGAATCCGATAGCCGTTCTTGATGCCGGAAACCAAATCGGCCTGGAGCAATTGCGCGGAGGCTGCTGTGGGTACGCCTGAGGCTGGATCGCCTCCCAGAGCTGCCAGAGAGCAGGCATAGCCATTGGCCGGGTAGGTGTTGGCGTACATCAGTTCCGTCTCCTGGATGGTCTGTATGGATTTGATCGCCGAGAGCTCGTTGGCATGCTTCCTCATGGCGCTCATGGTGGGAATCGCAAGGATAGCGAGGATGGGGATGAGGAGAACGAAGAAAGCGGCCACACCAATCAGAACCCAAACGAAGATGGGAACACGCCGCTTGGCGACCGGCGGCGGCCAGCCTTGGGGCGCGGCGTATGCTGGTATGCCTTGATCCTGAGCCTCGATGAGCGCCATCCCATCGGCTTTGCAATAGACTTGCTCCGGGGGATAGACAGCGCTGCAAACCGGACATCTCTTCATATGAACTCCGCTCCAACGGAAAATGCATCGCGGCCGGAATCCAGCCGCCTCGCCGCACTCAGCCCCCGCTCATTGCACCAGCTGAGTGCAGTTGGTGCCGCCCGCGGGGTCGGATTTGATGCCGTAATCGTCGGCGCAGAAGCCGCTGTCGCCGGTCTTGCCCACGGTCTGCGGCACGGCGGTGATGGTGTAGCTGGTGATGCGATCCGTTCCGCTGGCCGTTACCTTGGCGCAATTATTGATCGAGAAGATATAGCCGTCCTTGAAGCCGGATGTAATGTCCGCCTTCAATAGCTGAGCGGCAGTTGGCGAAGGAGCGCCGGTGCTCGCCTCGCCCCCCAGGGCGGATAGCGAACAGGTGTAGCCGTAGGTCGGGTAGTTGGACGCGTACATCGTCTCCGCCTCCTGGATGGCCTGGATCGACTTCTTCGCCGAGAGCTGGTTGCCTTGTCTCCGCAAGGCGCTGAAGGTGGGAATGGCCAGCAGCATCAAGATCGTGATGATGGCCATGACGATGAGCAACTCCATCAATGTAAAGCCGTTGGGCAGCACGGCGCGGCGAGTGCGAGAGTTCGATTTCCTGCGATTCATGGGTTTCCAATTCCTCTGCGAGCGGCCAAGAAATTACGGCCTATCCGAGAAAATCCTACAACGTATGGACGCGAAAGGGAAATGGTGCGCTCGGAACAGTTCCCAGTTGTCAGTTCTCAGTTCGCAGTTTTATCCATGTGTTGCGAGATGGTTACGCAATGAAGTGATCGCTTGACTTTCCGTAATCGCAGCGGAAAAACCATCTGACAACTGAGAACTGTGGTCAACACACCAGCCGCTCCCGCTTCAGCTTCACGCCATCGAGGCGGCCCAGCAGAGTGACGGCGATGCGTTCGGGGTCGAAGAGGCGCTGGGCCATCGTCTGCACCTGGTCCGCGCTCACTTCGTTGATGCGGGCGATGATCTCGTCCACGGTAATGAACTCGTGGAAGTACATCTCCTGGCGCGCCAGGTTGGCCATGCGCGCGTTCGAACTTTCCAGCCCCATCAGAATGTTGCCTTTGACCTGGTCCTTGGCGCGGGTCAGCTCCTCGACGCTGAGCAGCTCCTGCTTGAGCTTGCGGAACTCGTCCAGAATCAGGTCCACCACCTCCAGAGCCTTGCCCGCCGATGTGCCTGCATAGACGCACAGCGTTCCGGTGTCGCGGTAGGGGCTGAGATCGGAGTAGATCGAGTAGGCCATGCCGCGCTCTTCGCGGATGGTTTGAAAGAGGCGTGAGCTCATGCCGCCGCCCAGCACGGTATTCAAAATAAGCGTGGCGTAGCGGTTGTCGTCGGTGATGGGCGGGGCGGGAACGCCGAGGCAGATCTGCACCTGCTCCAAAGATTTTTTATTGCGCAAGATCATGCGTGTGCCGGCCTCCGGCGCGGGCAGTTCATGCAGCGTAGCGCCGCCGGCCAGCGTGGAAAACTTGCCGGCCAGGGCCTCGGCGAAGAGGTCGTGGTCCAGATTGCCGGCCGCGGCGAAGATCATGTTGCCGCCG